>NZ_JBHTZF010000003.1:546345-549103 GCF_042790435.1 Streptomyces sp. NPDC056738 | reverse complement strand
TCGCCGCAAGCTGGCCGCAGCACGCCCCGACGCCTTCCTGCCTAACCTCGCCACGGCCCTGAACAACCTCTCCGTCCATCTGGGGGAGTTGGGGCGGCGTGAGGATGCGCTGACCGCCATCGAGGAAGCCGTCACCGTCTACCGCAAGCTGGCCGCAGCACGCCCCGACGCCTTCCTGCCCAACCTCGCCGCGACCCTGAACAACCTCTCGATCCGGTTGGGGGAGCTGGGGCGGCGTGAGGATGCGCTGACTGCCATCGAGGAAGCCGTCACCGTCTACCGCAAGCTGGCCGCAGCACATCCCGACGCCCTCCTGCCCGACCTCGCCACGACCCTGAACAACCTCTCCAACCGGTTGGGGGAGCTGGGGCGGCGTGATGATGCGCTGACCGCCGTCGAGGAAGCCGTCACCGTCTACCGCAAGCTGGCCGCAGCACGCCCCGACGTCTTTCTGCCTGACCTCGCCGGCAGCCTGAACAACTTCTCCAACCGGTTGGGGGAGCTGGGGCGGCGTGAGGATGCGCTGACCGCCGTCGAGGAAGCCGTCAGCGTTCGCCGCAAACTGGCCGCAGCACGCCCCGACGTCTTCCTGCCTGACCTCGCCGCCAGTCTGAACAACCTCTCCATCCGGTTGGGGGAGCTGGGGCGGCGTGATGATGCGCTGACCGCCGTCGGGGAAGCCGTCAGCGTTCGCCGCAAACTGGCCGCAGCACATCCCGACATACATCAGGCGGCCCTCGAACAGTCCCTGCAGGTTCTGTCCTGGCTGCAGGACAGCCGACGGTAGGCATCCCAATCGCAGCACAGCCAGCCGTGCTCCCCGAGCCGCTCAGCTATTGCCCCATCACCCGGCGGAATGACGCGCGCCAGATGGACCCGCACCGGACAGTCCCGGTTCGCAATTCCAAGGTCGGCGATGCCCTCACTCTCGGCAAGACGTTCTGTCCAGGTGCCTTGGCAGACTTACCATGGGCTGCATTGATGCTCTCTGGCCTGCCCTTCCTCGTCTTCCTGTCCTGGATGGGGGCGATTGGACAGGCTGCGGCCGGCGCCCCCCCCGCATGCGGTCCTGGTCCGCCACGCGTGATGCCGTAGCTCCGCTGATGGAGAAGTATGCCCAGGTTGAGGACGGCGCGGATGGTGCGCGGTACCCGTTTTGGGCGCTCGTGCGCGATGACTTGTGGGTCCTTGATCGCGGGGAGGACCTCGTCCTCACCAGTCGCGGGCAGCGCCCCACCCTTGAGTCCTTGGATCGGTTCGACCCTGCTGGCGGTCTCCGCGAGGACGACTACTCGCTGCTGCAAGCGCACCCTGAAGCCGCGGCCTCTGTCGCGGCCGGCCTCATCCTGCGCTACTTCTACCCGCTGCCTCCCAACCTGCTGAGGGAGTTTGGGCTACACGAACTGCTCACAGGCCGATGGGCTGATGCACTTCGGCCCCAACTCGGCGAGACCTTCAAGGATCGCGACGCCATCTGGCGGGCTTACGGCGGCCAGAAGATGGCAGGGATCGGCTGCCTCGCCGATGGCATCCTCAGCGCCTTCTCCGACGAGAAGGGGCCCTACAACGACAGCCGCATCCCAGACACAAACTGGATCGCCTACGTGGGCGACGGACTCTCCGGCGACCCAAAGATCACCGATGGCAACGAGCTCATGGCCGAGTACCAGGCCGCGGGACGCCCTCTGCGCTACTGGCACAAGCCCTACCAGGGACAGTTCAGCTTCGAGACCTGGGCAGTCATCACCCAACGCCGGTTCCGCTGGGGAAGGGGAGCCGACAAGGAGTGGCGACGCGAGTTCCACTGGATCCTGGCCCCCGTCCCCTCCCCGGAGCGCGAGACGTGGCCCGCCGATGTACTCGAAGCCCTGGACGCTGACACAGGCACCCTGTACGACGACACAGACTCCTACCACCCCGGCGACGTAGACCCAAAAGCGCGTGACACCTCCGAGAGCGACGAGGACGCGTACAGGCGTCTGACACAGAACGCGGAAGCCAACGCCAAGCGGCGCGGACAGCTCAAGAAGCCTTCACTCGCAGACCGCTTCGTCCGTGACGCCAGCGCCAGGGCAGCCGTCATTCGACGCAGCAAGGGCGACTGCGAGAGCCCCGAATGCGCCGGCCACCCCAAGGAGCTCACCACAGCCGGCAACCCGATCTTGCAGGTCGACCACGTACAAGACCTAGCCAAAGAGGGATCTGACGTCCCCTGGAACATGATCGCCCTGTGCCCTAACTGCCACGCGCTCAAGACCTACGGCGTCAACAGGGAAAAGCTTCGCCGACTCCTCGCGGCCGTCGCGAAGCGCCTACACGCACAGGCACTTCGCTAGCCCTTGGCCGTCCCTCCCCTGGAGACCGGGGGAGGGACAGGCTTGCGTACACGTCCGCCAGGTCTACGCATTACAAGCTGTCCGGGCTTGTTCCGCAGAGGTCCGGGAACATTCGTAAATGAGTTCGCGTTGCAGGTCAGCTGGCGTGCCGAACGTTCACGGATGGGCGCGCACCGCACCGGATTGAGCGGCAATCGAGACTAGAACTGAGACTGAGGTCCATCTCAGGAACCCGAGGTCTACTTAAGCCTCAGATGCACTGGCAGCATCCCCCGCCTGCCCCCGCCACCGGGCGAGGTAGCCCCGGATGATGGGGGTGCCGAGGTGGTCCGAGCCCAACACCCGGATCCAGTCGGGCAGCAGCGCGGCGAGCTCATCGACCGCACCCTGCACATCCCCCGCCTCCCCCCGCCACCGGGCGA
>NZ_JBHTZF010000003.1:512509-546250 GCF_042790435.1 Streptomyces sp. NPDC056738 | reverse complement strand
GTCCGAGCCCAACACCCGGATGCAGTCGGGCAGCAGCGCGGCGAGCTCATCGACCGCACCCTGCACATCCCCCGCCTCCCCCCGCCACCGGGCGAGGTTGCCCCGGGTGATGAGGGTGTCGGGGTTGTCCGAGCCCAACACCCGGATCCAGTCGGGCAGCAGCGCGGCGAGCTCATCGACCGCACCCTGCACATCCCCCGCCTCCCCCCGCCACCGGGCGAGGTTGCCCCGGGTGATGAGGGTGTCGGGGTGGTCCGAGCCCAACACCCGGATGCAGTCCGGCAGCAGCGCGGCAAGCTCGCCGACCGCACCCTGCACATCCCCCGCCTGCCCCCGCATCACGGCGAGGTTGTGCCGGGCAGTGAGGGTGTCGGGGTGGTCCGAGCCCAAGCGGTGGCTGATGATGTCGGTGAGGGTGAGGTAGTAGTCGCGGGCGGCGGTGAACTGCCCGGTCTCGCTGAGGCTTGTGCCAGCCTGGAACAGGACAGTGTGGGTGCCGGGGTCGTAGAGGGCCGGGGCGCTGCCCTCGTGCAGGGCGGTGGCCTCGTGCAGGGCGGTGGCGTTGGTGCGCAGGGTCTGCTGCAGGACCGGGTCGTGGCCGTGGCACGGCCACAGGGCCAAGAGGGCGTCGGCCGCGCGGCGGGCGAGCGGGTGGCACTGCTTCTCGGGGGTGGTGTCGCGGACTGCTCGGGCAGTCAGAGCGTGGATGCGTACCAGTCCAGGGCCCCCGTTCTCACCGGGGGGTTGATGAGTAGTCAGGCTGTAGCGTTCCAGCAGGAGCAGGCACGCGCGTACCTGGTTTGTGTGCGCCTCGCGCAGCCCGGGAATGCCACAAGGGATGTTGCGGGACGTGCGCGGGTGAGTCAGGCGCTGCCACCACCGCGGACCCGATCCGGTCAGGGCGGCAAGTGCCTTGGGATCAGTCCACAGGGCGGCGGGGGAACCGTTGGGGTCCAGCCGAGCAACGATGTCCAGGACTGCGCGGGCCAGGCCAGGGCGAGCCTCTTGGGCCTTCACGGCGTCGAGGTTGATGAGCATGGTGGTGTGCACGGCCGGCGCATAGCCGTCAGCTCCGTCGCCGGGCAACACTTCGGCCAGCTTCCGGCCGGGTTCGGCCAGCATCAGCGCGTAGGCAGTGGGGGTGGTGTCGCGGTTGTTGTCCAGGTAGGCAGCCGCATGCGACAAAGCCAGCGGCAGCCGCCCCAGCCGGTCGGCGATGGACGCAGCTGGGCACCGGCAGTCGCTACAGGCGCCGGGGTGATCAGACAGTCCGGGGGCACGCTGGTGCAGGTAGGCGTGGGCCTCAGTCTCGGTGAAGACGTCAACGTCCACGCGGGTGCGTCCGGCAGCCAGGGCCTTGCGCTGGCGAGTGGTGGCCAGGACCCAACCACGAGGGGTCGGACGGGGCCACCAGTCCAGCACCTGGTCTAGGTCCTCGACGTCGTCGATCACCACCAGCCAACTGCGGTCGGTGGTCTGCAGCCACTCCAGCAGGGCCCGTGCGTCGGCTCGGTCGTCCTCGCCGTGCGCGCCCGGAGCCTGGATCCGTGCCGCGGCCTTGGCGAAGTCCGCGATCAGATGCCCCGTTCCGCCCTTGGCCGTGGTCCACACCGCCAGGTCCGCGTCGGAGTCCAGGTAGCAGGAGGCGGCTAGTTGGGACTTCCCGACCCCACCCTCGCCCACCAGCACCCGCCCTGACTCGGCCGGCTGCGTGAGCACCACGTCCTGGCCATCCTCGCGGGCCGCCTCCACCAGCGCCCTCAGAGCGGGCCGGGGCTGGAAGGAGGACGCCAGCGGAGGAACTGCACCCACCCGCAACGGCCACGACACCTCAGGCAGGACATTGTTGTTGACGGTAATGCGGTTGACCACGCGCGAGCCCTGCGCGAGCGCGGAACCCGAAGCGTCACCGCCGACCGCGACCTCTCCAGCCCGGACATTCCGGCGGCCCTTAAAGCGGCGCACGCCGTCTGCGCCGTCCTTGCCACCCACGCCGGTGCCCCTGCTCAAGAGCGGGTTCTCTTGGCGCGCTCACCCAGCGCCGCGTCATTCGCGTCGCCGCCCACGGCGATACCGTCCGGCCCGGACTCCACGTCCACCGGTCCGCCACCCCCACCGGGCTCACGAACGGACGCCGGCCCGACGACTTGTGCATCCTGGCCCAGAGCAGCACCGTTCGCGTCACCGGCGATCGCCATACGACCACCCCGTACCCGTCGCGTCGACCCGGGAGCAGTACGGAAGAACGCCACGACCGACACCACCAGACTTGCCGCCGACAGCACGGCCCCCACCACTCCGGCTACCTGCGATGCCTCGTTCAATCGGCCCATCACCAGCATGACCACCAACCCTGCCGTCACCAGCAGAGCCGCCACCGCGCACACACCGGAAACCCAACGAGCCACGACCACGCCCCCCAAACTCCCCAGCACCCCAAAACCGGGCACCATCAACACAGTCTCCCAACACCACCCAGACAATGTCAGCCACATGGAGCGTCCCGACGGAGTAAGACCGAGGGCCACAACTGAGACTCGGAACCTCCGTGTGGGCCCGCTCACTCACCCGCCGTCGCATCCGGTAACGCAAAAACCCCAGGTCATACATGGCGCGACCTGGGGTTCGATCGAGCCGCCTTCGGGATTCGAACCCGAGACCTACGTATTACAAGCTGTCCGGGCTTGTTCCGTGGTGGTACAGAGACGTTCACCGATGGGCTCGCCTTGCAGGTCAGGCGAGGTACCGGACGTCTACGGACGAGTGCAGACCGGGTCGGATTGGCCAGCGATCGAGACTAGAAAAGAGACTGGCCCCAACCGCCCGGCCCTCGAGGATCGAGGCGCATCAACCGAACGAGCCCCTCTACGGAGCACGTGACAGGCCCCTCTCTCGTCGGTCCAGGACCTCGTAGTCGGCATGAGAGCTAGCGCGGACCTCGCCCCGCGCGCTTGGTTGTCCGCGACTGTTGATGTCACGAGCAGGGGAGTCAGCTTGGCAGCCCCACCGATCGCTACAGGTTTCGCACTTCCCATCTCAACACCGGACTCAGCCTCTTAGACTCCTCGCCGTGCAGGATGAGTTGCAAGTAGCGGTACCGGGCGCCGACGGACTCCTCGGGCCAACAAGGGACGCTCTGGAGAGGTCTGTAACGCTGTACGGCGAAGGACTCCTTCGCGAAGCACAGCGGCTTGAGTCCCTGAACCGCGCCAACGCCGGCCCCGCGCAGGTGACCGTCCGGGACGTGCAGGACGCTGAGATCATCCTACGGAGAAACCTCATACCGCCGAAGAAAGACATCGTCGCTCAAAGCCTCTGGATCACCGCATCGCTAAGTGGGATCGCGACAGGATGGTTTGGCAACCAAACCCAATACACTTGGGGAATCATAGGCCTTTTCGTCACCGGAGCCATAACCGTAGTGAGTGGATTGCTGGGGTACCTAAAATGAGCAGCCCTGAAGCCCCCCGGAATCCTACGCTTTCCCCAGCAGCAAAGGCCGCCCTCGATGAAGCGGTGCGCGAAATCGGCGAGGAAATCTCTCTGCGCGCAATGACTATCGCAAACAGGGGCGGCGACGAAGAAACAATCGTTAGCGTTCTAGACATCGCTGCCGCTTTGGAGCAGAGGTCTATACTCGAAAAAGAGCGATCATCTGTAGCTCGCACCCTAAACGGCGCAAGTATCCTTTATGGAATTATTGGCCTCTCCCTGGCAATCTATCTAAGTGTGACCGAATCCTCGTCTTTCCAACCACTGCCGCTACTGACAGGCATGTTTATCGGTGCGGCCACTCCGGGAATCGCAGTCCACATCAGCAAGCGGCTCAAGTTGCTCCCTCGCAGGAAGCGACGGAATGACGCCGTGCGCGGTCAAGAAATGCTTGAAATCTTGCAGATCTGGCTAGAGGTAGAATCTGCCATCAGAGTTTCTTTCGGTAGGCAATACGGTGAGTCACGCGCCTCGGCAACCGTAAGCTTCATGCTGCATAAGCTAGCGATTTCCGGTGATCTCGACGCTGGCACCATTTCAGCTATCGATCGCCTAAGGAGCGCCCGCAATGATATCGCACACGCGAGAGCGCACAATCTCTCGAAACGAGATTTTGAAGATTTGCGACGCGGCGCCCGTCGCGCACTCGTCACGCTTCAGCGCATAGACTTGAGGAAGAAAGAGAAAAAATCTCTGTAAGGCCGACGGGGACAACTGTGCGATTTTAACCCGTCCGGATATCCCCGTCGGTTGCGCGAATTCCAGATTCGCTGAACCCGTCTGACACATGGGCGTTTGCCTTAGCCAGCCGGCCAGCGATGATTAAAGGGGCGATCCCCCCTGAGCGCGTCCGCGAGAAGATCCATGGATCCAATTACCGCGTCAGCCCCGGCTTCGGCCAGGGAAATACTCTTGCCAGCCCGATTGGCATATCCGATGGACATCGACCCTGCTGAAATGGCAGCCTCAATATCGGTCACCGAGTCCCCCACCAGCGTGCAGCCTTCCAAAGACACACCAAGACGAGAAGCGGCGATTCGAAGCGTGTAAGGTGATGGCTTCATTCGATCCGGCTCATAAGTAGGGCGTCCCACAATGTCTTGCACAAGAGAAGTTAGATTGTGACGCATAAGGAATTCCCTCACGCACTCAACAGAGTTGTTGCTCACGATCACAACGTCGCGCCCAGACACCCTGGCTGCTTCGAGCGATGCGACACACCCGGGGGTAGGGTCTCCCGCAGCCTTCACCGCCGCGATTTCAGCCTCAACTAGACGATCCTCTACAGCACGTAGAGCACTCTCCCCTGCTTGAGGCGAGAGACGGAGGGCGTCCATGAAATCGAGGCCCTCCATCTTTTTCGAGAGTTGCACGCTAAACTCGCGCATCACATCGACAAGGTTTTCCGCAACTTCTGAAGATGGAATACCAGAGAAAACTTCACAGACAGGTCCGTCGAAGTCGAAGAATACACTTCGGGTAGCTTCGATGATACCTGTCATCCCTTTACTCTCCATCGGGGTTGAAATCCCTCCCAATCGTGGTCCACACACTCTCGAACCACATCTTGGCCTGATCAACCTGCTGGGCCCCGCTAGAGGATTCACCCTCGTTTATCGAGTAGTGAAACAGAGTGGCATCCGGCCCGATAAGGTCAAAGATCTCGACCGGATTCCCCTGCACGACCACTTTGTTAGGTCGAATCGGGTAGTACCCGAAGAAGGCATCTTCCTCGTTAATCACGTAGAGCTTAAAAAATTGCGTTCCGCTATGAACGCGAACTGAGACCTTCGTTTCTGGCACCAGGCCGAGGAGGCTGAGTTCGTGCACCTGGTTGGCAATCCCGCGGGTGAATCCGACCATCAAGTCGTGCATGCGCATACGGAGGCGTGGATCATCCTCGCCGTCACTCTTCCGAACCGGGGCAGCCTGAGGCACCGCCATATCTGGCACCAAAATGCGGATGTTGATGCTGACTGGAGTGAGGCGACCCACTCGAATCTTGTCGATCGGGTCCTGTAGAGCGGCATGCAGCGTCTCACTTGAGAAGCCAGCGAAGTCGATAGACACCTTCCGACTCGTGAAGGCTTGCTCCACATAGGGGCGGAGGCCGGCGGGCCGCTCAGTCCGATTCCTGACGTACACCCCGCTCCCCTTACGGGATACAACAAGCCCTTCGTCCTCAAGGTCACGTAGCGCCCGCTGGATCGTCGCTCGGGCGAAGCCATACAGCTCAGTCAGCTTGTTGTGCGAGGGAAGCCTTTCTCCCGGAGCCAACTTCTTCGTGCGAATGGCCGCGCCGAGACTGCTCGCCACCTGCTCATAGGGTGGCCGACTGTCGTCTGGGTCCAACGGCTTCCGGTCACTCCGGGAGGGTGAGAAGTCGGTCCGGCAGCTTGCCGAGGACACCGGCTGGTCTGTCGGCTGGGTCGCCGCCCGGATCCACGAGCGGGCCGAGGAGAACGAGTCAGCTGAGGCTGTCGCCTGATGGCCGCAATACCGGTCTACCCGTGGCGGCTCGCTCCGGACGGTCTGGCCACCCGCCGCCAACTCCGAGCCCGCGGGCTACGGCCGGGCGGGCAGGAGGTCGCTGGGCAGATCGAGCGGCCTCGCTACCGGCGCGGGCCGCTCGTCGCCTACCTCTACCGCATCGACGCAGCCAAGCCTGTCCGCCCAATGACCCCGGCGAAACAGGCCGCGCTCGCCAAGGCGAACACCGCGCGCCGTATCTGCCCGGAGTGCCGGCGGGATGCCGGATACGTCATCCCCGCCGCGCTCGGTTCGTGCGTGCCCTGCGCCTACCCCAACGACGAACAGCGTGCCGCTCAAGCCCTGTTGGCAGGCCCGACCGGAAGGACCTCTCACAGCCCGGGTCGGGCCCTACTCCTGAAGGAGTGCTCACAGCATGACGGAACTCAGCACCGAGCCGGTAGTAGCCCCGGCTCCCCCGACCACACCGCCCCCGCCGCCCGAGAACGCGCCCACCACGGCCGATGAGCCGAAGGAGGTAGACCACACGCCGGGTGGATGGCCGGTCGTCCCGCTCACCCTGTCTGGCGTCAACGGCAGCGTGGGCGCGGTGGCCGCCGCGTCCCTGGCCGGCGGACCCATCACCGCAGCCGTGGCAGCGACCGGCATGGTCGTTCTCGGCACGCTCGCCGCCACCCGTTTCCACAAGCCCGACCCCCGCCGCGACGCCCGTCGCACAGCGGCCCGCCACGCCGGCCAGTCCGCCGCGCGCAGTACTGGACTGCGGAGCTCCGGCGCGAGCAGCCGCGGAAGTACCGGTAGCCGCTCGGGAGGCTCGCATGGTGGTCGTGGCGGTGGCCGGACGGGCAACATGCCCGGCCAGCACCGCCGCACCAACAACACCGCGGCCCGCCACGGCGCCACCAACGGCGGAACGGGTCTGCGCAAGTCTGCGCACGGCCCGGCCAAGCACAGCGCGGGCAACAGCGCTGCGGGCCGGTTGGGGCAGGTCAAGGCGCTGCGGGCAGCGCAGAAGGATGCCGCGGGCTCGCGCGGCGGGCAGCGCAGGCAGACCAGCGACGCCCGGCGCGCGGTCGCCGACGCGCGCCGCAACGCCAAAGCCAACCTCGGCACCAACCGGCCCAACAAGCGGCCCGGTCCCGCCGGGCGCCTGATGGGTGGCACGGCCCATAAGGCCCGCGCGATGCGGGACGCGGCGATCGCCAGGCAGCGCAACAAGCGCGACGTGAGGACTGGCGGCACCGTCGCTGCACAGCGCGCTGCGGTGCGTAAAGGGCCGGCCCGCCGGGCGGCCCGGCAGGCGCTGCGCCGGTCCGCGGCCCGCTTCCACGGCCGCCGCCTGCTCGCCGCGCTGCTGGCGCTTCCGGTCGGGCTGCTCGGTCTTCTGACCAGTCCGATCGGCCGAAAGCTGCGGCTGCCGTGGCTGATCAACCCCGGCAGGCGCCTGTACCGGCGTCTCGTACAGACCGCAGCAGACCAGCGCGCGGCCCGGGATAAGTCCGCCCGCGAAGCACAGCGGGAGCAGGAGGCTGCCGCGGATGCGGAAGCGGTCAAGGACGGCACGGACGGTGTCGCGGGTGAGGTCGAGCGTTCCGCGGCCACGGTTCCCACCAGCATGAACAGCCCTGTGAGTGAAGGAGAGTACGTGTCCGGTTTCCAGTTCGAAGAGGCCGCCTCCGAGATGGAGCAGGCCGCCAACTCCTACGAGCCCGAGAACGCCATGGAGATCCTGGCCATGGTCGAAAACCTCCCCGCCGCCCTCACGTCGGTGGCGAACGTGATGAAGATCCTCGCGGAGCGCTCCGACTCGGAGTTTCCGCTGGAGAAGGAGGTAGCGGACGGGTTCAGCGACATCTTCGGCGCGCTGATGAGCGCCGTTGCGGTCGCGGAGGACATGGGGCCGCTGTTCCGGCAGGTCCACGCACAGGACATCGCCCGGCACGAGGACCCGCGCAACGGTCCCGAAGCTGAGAAGGGTTGGAACGTCTGAGATGAGCACTGCCACCGCCAAGAACCAGAGCAGTGGCCCGGTGCTGGACTGGGCGGCCGGTCACGGACCCGTGACCGGCGCCCTGTCGGCCACCACCGGAGCCTTCGCCGTCGCCACCACCGGCGCCGCCACCGGCATGCCGCCCGGCTGGGCGCTGACCGTCGGCGCCGCCGGCGCGCTCGGGCACACCGTTGCCGGTCTCCGGGTCCGCAACGCGGGCCGCACCCTCGCCTTCAAGGCCGCATCGTGGCTGGTCGGGGCCGGGTGGACCACCTGGGCCATGACCACCGGCCCACTGTCCTGGGCCGCTCTCGGATCGCTGACCGCGCTCGGGGTGGGGATGGGGGCCGGTGCCCGCTCCGTCGCCCTGTACGAAGAGGCCCGCGAGGACGAAGCCATCGCCGCAGAACAGCGCGCCATTGCCGCGGAGTTGTCCGCGGAGCGGCGGGCTATTGCTGCGGAGTGGGTCGAGCGGATCCAGCGGATCTGCCACATCGCCGTGCGCGTGGTCGGGGTGGAGAAGTGGCAGACCGGCGCCGGTTACTCCCTGGACCTCGAACCACAGGGCGGCATCACCTACGACCGGATCGCCCACCACTCCGTGGCCCTGTCCGCGGACGCGAAGCTGCCGCACGGCTGCACGGCCACCGCCGGCCCCGGCATCCACCAGGGCCGCACCATCCTGGACGTCACCACCGTCAACGTCCTCGCCGACGAATGTTCCTACCCCAGCGACTACGGGCCGCTCTCCGTCCTGACCGGGCTGCCGTGGGGCGTGCGAACGAACGGCGAAACCGTACCCGTCTTCCTGCGCGAGCAGTGCGCGTTGGTCGTCGGCCCGACCGGATCGGGCAAGACCAACATGATCCACACGATCCTCGCCGGGTTCGCCCGCGCCGAGGACGTCCTGACCTGGGTCATCGACCTCAACGCTGGCAGTGCGGGACTCCCGTGGGTGCTGCCGGCACTGAACGGCGAACTCACGCGAGAGGACGGCAAAGCGGTCCGCCCCGGGGTCGATTGGCTCGCCGGGACGCATGAGGAAGCCCTCGCCATGCTCGATGCGGCGCTGGCGATCGGGCTGCACCGCAAGAAGGCCTACCAGGACGTCCTGTCCAAAGCGAACACGGACAACCTGCCGATCAGCCCGCGGATCCCGCAGATTCTGCTGGTCATCGATGAAGGTGCGGAGATCCTGGTCAGCACGGACCGGCACATCAAGGAACTCGCGAAGAAGATCCTTGAAGTCATCCGGATGCTGCGCGCCATGGGCATCCGCACCGTCCTCACCGCCCTCGGAGCAACGGGAAGCGTGCTGGGCAACCTGATGATCCGCCGCGAAGGCAAGGTCCGCGTCGCCCTGACCGGCGGGGAGATCGAAGGCATGGACCTGGGGAAGATGTTCCCCGGCCGCCGCGGACTGCGCGTGGACCAAGCCCCCTACCAGGGAGCCGGGTTCATGGGCACCCCAGAGTCCCCAGCCGCATTGTTCAAAGCGTGGCGGATCCTCCCCAACCAGATCCGGGAGATCACCGCCGCAACATCCGACCGGCACCCGCGCCTGGACGATGTATCCGCCAAGGCCGCCGGAGCGGCGTACGCGCGACGCTGGGACGCCGATCGCACCGTATGGATGCGCGACCTCAGCCTCGACAGCGACGCCGACATCGAGCCGCCCGCGGCAGGTGGCGGGTTGAACCTGTCCGCGCTGCGTGCCGAGTCGAACGCAGCGGCGCAGGAAGATGAGATCCTGCGCCGCTTCCGAGCCGAGATCGACGCACAGTTCGCCACCACACCCGACCCCAACGGGGATGGGGCGGAGCGGCCCGCCGGGCTGAACCTGTTCGCGCTGCGGGGCGAGCCGGGCCCGACGTGGCTGCCGGCCGCGCTGAACGCGATCAAGGCAACCGGCACGCAAGGGATGAAGCCGTCCGCGGTCGCGGACCTGGCAGGCAAGGACCGCAAGACCGTCCGGGCCGCGCTCCAGGCCGCGGTCGAGCGGGGCGAGTTGGTCTACCGGGACAACGGGCCGCACTCGGTCTACGTCCACCCCGACCACGCCTGACCGTCCGTCACACAGTGCTACCGAGTAGTGGGTAGTGGGGCGCACCCCACTACCCACTACCGGCCCCTACTGGGGTTTCACGGGTATTGAACTGGGCTTCCCCACTGAGGACCCCACTACCCACTACCCAGTAACCCCCCACGCTCCTGTCACGCAAAGTCACCGAACCTCGTGTCAAAGGAGACCGCCATGAACCACAACCACCCGCCCGGACAGATAGCCCCACACATCCCCGCAGACGTCTTCCAGCACGCACAAGCGACCGGACAGCCGGTCGTCTTCGTCGTCCAGAACACCCCGCCCGCCTTCCCTTGGGGGCGACTGCTGATCCCGTTCGCGATCGCCGGGGCCGCCGCCCTCGGCACCTGGGGCGTGGTCCTCGCCATCGCTTGGCTGATGGACGTAGCCGCGCACACCGCCACCGTCATCGCCGGCACCGCCGGACCCATCGGAGCCGGCGGCATCACCTTGAAACTCGCCCGCGGCAAGGACACCTAGCTACGCCAAGGGCGGCCCCTCCCTCTCGCCAAAGAAGCGGGGCCGCCCTTGCCAACCAGCACCGACAAAGGAACTGGAGACCTCCAGCATGACCGATCCGACCGACAAGCCGCGAGTGCCCGAGGGCACCAAGCAGGTGACCATGGTCCGCACCGAGCCCCGCGCGGACGGCAGCACCGTTCTGGTCCTGCTCACCGTCGGCCCGCCGCTCACCCTGATCGAGCACCGCATGGCCCTGGACCCCTACCTCACCTGGGCGCTACTCCATACCCTCACCCGCGACCTCGACGGCATCGAGCCTCCCGGACCCAACCCCCAGACTGCGGCACTGCTGAACGCGCTGCGCACAGGCGACCGGGAAGCGTTCGCCGCTGCCGTGGACGGATACAACCACCGCATCCTCAGCCTGTGGACGGACGAGGGGGCACCGGCATGAGCGAGCACCTTCACACGGCCCTCGGTCTCGCGGCCGATGCTCTGCCCGTGCTGCCGCTACGCGAGGGCAAGTTGCCTTTCGGGAACTGTGCGGCCTGCGCGCTGAACGCGTGCGGCGGGCGGCGGGCGGCCGAACATGAGGACTCCCGGTCCTTGCACCTGCTCGCACCCGTGCCACGGTTGGGCGGGCTGCCACCACCGACCACGGCGTCATCAACTCGCCCGCGTGGCAGCAAGCGTGGCGGGACGCCGCGGCAGTGGCCTACCACCCCGGCGGCGCCGATCTCACCGTCGTAGACCTCGACAACGCGGCCGCCATCACGTGGGCCCACGGGAGCCTGCCCGCCACCCTGATCGTGCCGACGACCCGGGGCGAGCACTGGATCTACCGGGGCGCCATGCAGTCGGCCAACGCTGTGCGGCCTGGCATCGACATCAAGTCCACCATGGCCTACGCCCGATGGCTCGGGCCCGGCAAGGGCACCATGGCCGAGCTGCCAGACACCGTGCGGGCACTGGCCGTGAAGGAGCCCGCCCCGGCCCGGCCGGCGACCGTCACGCTGCCCGCGCTGGCTGAGGACGGGAAGTGCCCGCACCACACTCCTACCTATCTGGACCGCGGCATCGCCATGGCGGAGCAGCGCATCACCGAAGCGCGCGAGGCGGTGCACGCCACCGTCTACCGGACCTTCCTCGCCGTGCTCTCCACACACGGCCGGTGCGGCTGCCTCACCGACGCGCACACCGCGCGCCTGTTCACCGCCGCGCAAGCCAAGGGCGAATCGGCCCGCCACTGCACGGACGCGTGGACCAACGCACTGACCACGTTGGGACTGAGCCATGTCTGAGGACGACAAGACTCCCGCCCGCGAAGTCATCACCGACTACGCCCAAGAGCACTTCCGCTACTTCCGCACCGCCGACGGAACCGTTTACGCGCAGAAGAAGGGCCACCCTGTGGCCCGTCCCATCCGCTCCCAGGGCACCACCGGCAGCCACCGCCAAGAACTCATGGTCGGCCTGTACCGGGACGGACGCGACGCGTTCAACGGGTCCGCTCTCAAGGAGGCTTTGGACTTGATCGAAGCCCTCGCGCTTACCGAAGACGTTCAGGCGGTCCACATCCGCGTAGCCCCCGGGTTCGACGGGGCCACGTGGCTGGACCTGGGCCGCGATGACGGACAGTCCGTCCGCATCCACCCCACCGGCTGGGAAATTTTCACCCCGGACCCGCGGGAGGTGTGCTGGCGGCGAACGCAGCTCACTGGGGAGCTACCCCTTCCCGTCAAGGACACCGACGGCAAGGGCATCGACCTGCTGCTCCGCCTGTGCAACTTCGCCACCGCGGAGACCGAATGCCTGGCCATCGCTTGGCTCCTCGGCTGCCTGGAGCCGTCCGTGCCCGTCCCTGCCCCGTTCCTCACCGGCCCGCAGGGAGCCGGCAAGTCCACCGGCGGACGGATGCTCATCCGCATCGTTGAGGGCATGAGCGGTGACCTGCGCCGCGCTCCGAAGGACGAAGAGAACCTGATCGCGGCAGTCGCGGCCGGCTGGGTCACCGCCCTGGACAACCTCTCCCACCTGACCCCCGACCTGTCCGACGCAATGTGCTGCATCGTCACTGGAATCGAGAACGTCAAGCGAGCACTGTTCACCGACGGCGACGTATTCCGCGTCAGCTACCGCCGCCCCCTGCTCCTCACCGGCATCGACGTCGGCGTCATCCGACCCGACCTAGCCGAACGGCTCCTGCCCCTGCGCCTGGAACGGCCCCGGGTACGGCGCACCGAGGCCGAACTGTGGGCGGAGTACGAACAGGCCCTGCCCATCGTCCTCGGCTCGCTCCTCGACCTCGCGGTCAAGGTCCGCGCGATGCAGGCAGAAACCCCAACCGACCTGCGCATGGCCGACTTCGCCCACCTGTGCGCCCAGCTCGACGCGGCAACCGGGCTCGGCGTGCTCGCCGCATATCGGGCCAGCCTGGATGACCTCAACGACGACGTCATTGAGGGCGACCTACTTGCCCAGACCGTCCTCCGGCATGCCGACAGCATCGCCCCGAGCGCCGCGCAGCGCATGACGTCCACCGAGTGGCTGCATCTCCTCAGCAGCCTCTACAGCAGCGATGAAGTGCGGCCCCTGCCCAAGGGGTGGCCGACCACCGGCAAAGTCCTCTCAGACCGACTCAAGCGCCTTCAACCCACCCTCGCCGCCCGCGGCGTCCTCATCGACTCGGGGCGCACCAGCACGGGGCGCTTCGTCGAAATGACCCGTCAGGCCCCGACACCGCCGCACGAGCGTAAGCCGCTGTTCTGACCGGCTCTGCGTGCTCGCCGGGACAAGCAAGAAGAGCACCGCGCGCGGCGGGGCGTGCTCCTCTTGCTGTTCGGCGGAACGCCGCCCAAAGGCCGCGCCGCGCAGCGGCTCCTTCCTCACGCTCGAAGCAGCACCGCACCACAACAGACACCACCCCCTCTTTTGTCCTAAGAGGGAAGACGCTGCGTCACCTGCGTCACGCAGGCGGCAAGACGGCCCGTGACCTGCGGCCAAAGCCATGACACAGACGGCGGCGCCTGCGTCATTCTCCGTCATTCGCGTCACCCGACGACGCAGCCTGTGACAGGCCGATGACGCACCCCCGAATAGCGCGTCAGACAAAACCGCAGGCCAGAGGTCCAACTGTCGCTGATGACGCAATGACGCAGAAATCCTCACCTCGGACACGCGTGTCGTGACCCAAGACCAGCGCGGTGCAGGCGCTTGACGACCGTTTGGGTCTCCGCGCTGGCTGCACGCGTAGTTGCTCGCCACAGGAAGGACGCCATGAGCAAGTACCTGACGACTGCGGAAGTTGCCGAGCGGTATCGCACGTCGCCGGCAACCGTCCGCTATTGGCGCTACGCCGGAACCGGCCCGCAGTGCTTCTTCAGACGCGGGCGACACGTGCTGTACGACTCCGAAGCGCTCGACAGGTTCGACGCCGAGGAGATAAGCGGTCGACGCGCGGCATGACTTGAGACAGCAACGAACCCACCAGAGGAGGCGCCACATCATGTCGAGCCTGGCCTGCAGCGCTGCAAAGGAGAAGTGATGGCTGACGTGTACGACCGCTGGCACCTGTCCCGCCCCCCGGCCGATGCCGAGCCGTGCACGGTGCACAGCAGCAAGACCCAGACCGTGTATCCCAGCGGCGAACACGGCACCGGGAAGCGGTGGCAGGTGCGCTACCGGGACTTGTCTGGCAAGCAGTGCAAGGAGAACTTCGAGAAGAAGTCTGCGGCGGACTCCCGTGCTGCGAAGGTGACGACCGAACTCGGCGAGGGAACGTTCGTGAACCGGGAGTTAGGCAAGCAGAAGTTCAGGGACATTGCTGAGCGTTGGCGGGAGACAGCGGTGCACCGCGAGCGGACCGAGACGAACGTCGAGCGAGCCCTACGACTGCACGTCTACCCGACGTTCGGCAACCGGGAGATCGGCCGCATTCAGCGGGCAGACGGACTGAAGTGGATCAAAGAGCGGTCTGCCGTCATTGCTCCCTCGACCTTCGCGACGCCCTGGAACGTCTGCACCAGCATCCTGAAGATGGCTCACCAAGAGGGGATCATTCCGAAGTACCCGTGGGAGGGTCTGAAACCGCCGGAGGTCTTCTACCCGGAGATTCATCCGCTCCATCCCGAGGCTGTGCGAGCGCTCATCGTGACCGCGTCTCCCCGCTACCGCGCCCTAGTCCGGCAGGCGGCATCTACGGGCCTTCGCCAAGGTGAGCTGTTCGGCTTGGAGGACGACGACCCTGGCGAAACAGCGGCGGTCAACCAACAGATGGTCGGCCCTGACAAGGGGGTGCCCTACATCGGGGAGCCGAAGACCAGGCAGAGCTATCGGTCTGTTCCGCAAGGACGATCAGTCGTAGCCGAGATCGTCCGGTACCGGGAGCAATTCCCGCCGCGGGTCGTGCACATCGAGGATCGAACGAACCCACGGAAGCCCGTATGGCGACAGGCCCGCCTCTTGTACACCAGCGCGACCGGTGGAGCGATCCGGCGAGCGAGTTGGGGGAAATTATGGGCCCGGAACGTTCAGCGGGCGAACATCCACCTCAAGAAGACAGGCAGCAAAGTCCGTGTCCCCGAGGGCACGACGCTGCACGACCTCCGGCACTTCTACGCCTCGGTGCTGATCAAGAACGGGGCGACACCGAAGCAAGTACAGATGAGGCTCGGTCACGCGAAGCCGTCGATCACGCTGAACGTCTACACCCACTTGTGGGAGGCCGAGGAGGACCGGACCGCCGACATGATGGAGGCGGCTCTCAGGTGAGACCGCTCTGCATCTGACGCCGTGTGCTGCCCCATCAGGATGATGGGGCAGCCCTCTTGGCTTCTGGCGAGAACAAAGGCCATTGTCAGTGCCACGTGCGATGCTCCCCTCGAATATGAGGCACTGCAGGAGGAGGCCGGGTGGCGATGGGACGTCCACGGAAGGATCCGCGCGATCCGGTGCTGATTATGCGGGATGCCGGGCTAGAGCCGCTGGAGCCCTACCCAGGGACTGATCAGCCCTGGCGGTGTCGCCATGAAGCGTGCGGAAGAGAAGTGACACCGCGACTCGGCAACATTGCTGCGGGCCGACAGGGCGGATGCCGTTACTGCTCAGGCACGGCGCCGATTCCTCCCGAGGCAGCGGCGGCGTTGATGCGCTCGGTCGGTCTGGAACCACTGGAGCCGTACCCCGGGGCGACGCCTCCTTGGCGCTGTCGGCACGTGCCGTGCGGTAGAGAGGTCAAGCCGCGCTACTCGTATATCAAGCGTGGCGGGGGCCCGTGTCGGTGGTGCGCGCCGAACGCGCCGGTCGATTCCGAGCAAGCTGCTGCGTTCATGAGGTCGGAGGGTCTGGAACCGCTGGAGCCGTATCCAGGTACGGATACGCCCTGGCGGTGCCGCTGCACGGTCTGCGGCACGATCGGAACGCCTACTCACGGGTCGGTCAAAGGTGGCCAAGGGGGTTGTGGTCCGTGCGGACGCAAGAATGCCGGGCGTTCGATCAGCGAGGCTTGGTCACGGCGCCGCGCACTCCCACGCACCGACGGCGATCGGGCCGCCAGTGAGGCGAAAGGCTTCGGGCTGGAGCCCTTGGAGCCCTACCCGGGACCGAGCGACCTGTGGACCTGTCGCCACCTTGCATGCGGCCGAGACGTCGAGATCAGGTTGAGCAATCTCAAGCGGGGGCTGCGAGCGTGCCCGTACTGCCCGCCGACCCCGGGCGGCCGACGCCGCTGGCCTGCGGAGGAGGCCGAGGCGCTGATGCGTGCCGCCGGCCTGGAACCGCTCGAATCGTACGCAGGGCGTCGTGACAAGGCGTGGCGGTGCCGCTGCAACGGCTGCGGGCGGGAAACATCGCCGAGTCTGGGGGGCATTCTGGCTGGACAGGGCGGCTGTCGGCACTGCGCCGATGTGAGAGCCGCGGCCGGTCGAAGGACGAACCCAGATATCGCGACAGCTGCCATGCGCGCGGCTGGGCTGGAACCGCTGGAGCCCTATGCCACCTCCGTGACAGCGTGGCGGTGCCGCTGCACGACCTGTGGCAACGAAGTTGCACCAACACTCATGAAGATCCGCGTCGGCGGAGGATGCAAGTTCTGCGCCACCCACGGCATCGACCTCGCTGGACCGGCGAAGGTCTACGTGATCACTCATCGAGACTGGAACGCCGTCAAGATCGGCATCGGCGCCTGCGCTGGCTACACCTCTCGTCTGGTTCAGCACGAACGCCAAGGCTGGCAACTGCACCAAGCCCGTGACTACACCACCGGGGCAGCCGCCCAGGACGTAGAACAGGCGGTTCTTGGCCGCCTCCGCGAGGCCGATCTTGCTCCTTTCCTGACCAGGGACGTCATGCCGAACGGCTGGACGGAGACCTGTTCCGCAAAGCGGGTCTCGGCGGCCGAGGTGTGGGCCATGGTTGAAGAGGAGACTCGGAAGGCAGATGATCCTTACGCTCCCCGAGCCGGTAGTCGACCTCGTGCCACGGTCCTCATCGATGCCGCCGCAGCAGCCGCCGAGATGCGGGCATGCGGATACGAGCCGCTCGTACCGTATCCCGGCCGCACCAACGCAACCTGGCCCTCACGTTGCACGACCTGCGGGCATGAGGGACGCCCGACGTTCAACGCTGTCCGCAACGCGGGCCAGCGCTGTCGCATCTGTCGGGCGAGAGAGACGCAGGCGAAACGCGCCGTGGCCATCGCGCCGAAGGCAGGGGAAACCATGCGTGCGGCCGGACTTGAACCGCTGGAACCCTATCCGGGCAACGCCGTCCCGTGGCGATGCCGCTGCACGAGGTGCGGTCGCGAAACCACGCCCACCTACTCCAACGTCAACAGCGGTTCAATCGGCTGCCGGTTCTGCGGCCTCGGCTCAGCCACGGACGAGCGCGCATCCGCCGAAGTGCGAGCTGCCGGATTCGAGCCGCTGGAGCCGTATCCGGGGCGCACTACGGACCGCTGGCGCTGCCGCTGTTCCTGTGGGAACGAGGTCGCGATGCGCTTGTCCTCCGTCCGATCGGGAACGACCGGCTGCAAGAAGTGCCCCCGGAGTGGTGGCCGTACCGACCCCGAGACAGCCGCCGCGGAGGCGCGTGCCGCCGGGTTCGAGCCCTTGGAGTCGTACCCGGGGAAGACAACCGACCAGTGGCGCTGCCGTTGCAAGTGCAGTACGGACGTCACGGTTACCCTGACCAACATCAGAGGAGGCCGTACGGCATGCGGAGCGTGCTCCCGAGGCGCGACGCGCGAACCGTCGGTCGCGATGAATGCTGGCGCTGAGACGCAGTAGTCGAGGTGGGCTTGTTCGAGGCTCGGACTTCGGGCTGGTCGCGGTTTGGCGCTGGTGATGGTCACAGTCACCGGAGCGCCAGGGCCCGCAGTGAACGACCTCTAAGGAGCCCACATGCAGGAATTCCTCTCCGGTCACGGCGTCCGACTGCTGGCCGTCCCCGGTGTCCTGGTCCCCGTCCTCACGGTCCTCACGGTCCTGTACCCCCAAACTCCATGGGAAGCGCTCGCCGGCCTCGTCCTCGCCCCGCTCGGCGCGGGTGAAGTCGCCCAGCGACACGAGGACCTGAAGACTGCAACCGCGCTAGTCACCTCACTCGACGAGCTGTAGGCGCCCGACAGTTGTCCGCTCCTCTTCTCCAGAGGGGGAGCGCAGCGCGTTACAGGATCACTACGGAGACTGCTCGCCTCCAGGCGAGTCCCCCAATGACTGAGCTAGAGGGGTCTACCTCAGGTGAGAGATAGAAGAGCCCCGGCTTCGGCCGGGGCTCTTCTCTATTTTCAGGAACTGCTCCGCTTGAACCATTCGGGACGCACGTCCGGCCATCTCTCCGCTTTGGCCTGTGCAACCTTCTCGCCGTAGCACGTGCGGTACCAACTCACGCGCAGGACAGAGGGGTAGCTCCAGGGCGTTGCCCAGAGGAACCACGACCGGCGTGCGGGGTCTGCTATTTCGGCTGCCACCGTGTCGAGATCATCGAGCAGCCCTAGCGCTTCTTCATGCACAGACAGGTACATGTCTCGAAGACTCATGCCATTGAGGTCTGACTTCTGAGCTGTGCCGCTCCCCCTCCACCGGTAGCGCAGATCCCATCCAATGAGCAATTCCATTGGAGTCTTGTCGCTCTTACTCAAGTTGCAACTATGGCAGGCCGGCACGAGGTTCGACATGTCGTCTGCTCCTCCGTCTGAGAACGGGATGACGTGATCCATCGTCTCGGACGGCTTGCCGCAGTACACGCAACATCCGTCGTTGGCTTCGAGAACACACAACCACTGCCAGACGCGGTGGTGTTGGCGTCTCCTGTTACTTGGGAACACGCGTCAGTCCTTGCCGACTGGAACTGCCCCCGGCTTTGGCCGGGGGCTCTTCGTCGTGTCTGGGGTCAGAACACGCTCTGGCTCTTCCCGTTGGGATCAGCCATGTAACCGGGATACCGGACAGTGATACTTACCATGTCCTTGGTCTTGGAAAGCCGCACGGAGTCACACGTTGCCGGGGTCCACAGCAGAGTCATGATCAGTCTGGCTATCTGCCACTCTTTCTCGGCAGGAACAGAGTACGTCGCATCGTAGTCTCCGTTTTCCAGCCTCTCGCCCACCTCGATTGTGAAGTCCTCCGGCTTCAGGCCGGAGAACGCAGAAGGCATCGCTGCCCAAGAATCGAGTTGTCGCCGTTCCTCGCTCATTACTGTCCCTTCCCCACGTTGCGGTCGTCGCCATCGATGTGCACGTTGTTCGAGCAATCGTCCGGGTCTTCCGGGTGCTTCTCCGCGCACCATTTGCCGATCTCGGCGTCACAGTCCAGCATCTTGTTCGTGTGCTGACCTATGCCTTGCTCCCGGACCGTCATACGTTCCGGTGTAGCTCTTCGCGTAGGCTGGCGGCCCGTCGTCGTGGCTCAACCCCACGGTGATGAAGCTGGCCAACAAGCCGACCAGTACGGCACAGACGAAGACCTTTGCCCTGCCGTGTAACGTTCTATGATCGTTTGCAACATACAGATGCGCCCCCTCAGGGTTCGTGCTGCTGCGGATCTTATGTGGTTGAGACGTGAACGAGAAGAGGAGCCCTCGTGAAGACGGGGTCCAGCGCAAATTGACAAATGAACGACCCCGGACAGAGTGTCCAGGGTCGGTGGGAGGTAGAACTCCCCCGGCCTTCGGACTGGGGGCTTTTCTGCGTTTCAGGGATTTGCCAACGGGATGTGCGTCCATGGGGTCTGCCCAGACACGATGACCGGCTCAACGTTGGACGGCTCGGGGAGGTGAACCGAGGGTCCGAGTTGCGACCGTTCGCTCACAGTGATCGAATGGAATTTGGCCCAGATTACCTGCATGTACAGGCGCGTCAGCGGGAGTGGCCAGGTTATGCCAGACCTACTAGAAGATTCTTGCGTCAACGCTATCGTCAAAGTCATCCTTTACGGCATCGTCTATTCCGTGGCAGGGGTGGTCTGCTTCGCCTATTGGGTGCTCGTTTACACCTTGATTGGAATAGTTGCCCTCTTTTGGGGACTGGTCAATCTTGCTCGAAGAAAGCCATTCAAGGAGGGGATTCGTTTTCCCTTCCTGAAGGAGATCCTCCCCTTCTATTGGGATGTGACGGACTTCCTTAATTCGCGCAGGAAGCGCCCGACGCCATCGGATCAATAGTTGACCCGAGTGGCCGCGAGCAAAGGCGAAAGGCCCCATTGCGGAGACGGAAAGGGGTGTAAGCCTGTCTCATCCCAGGATGCCCGACCTTCGGGGTTGTGCGCTTCGACCGCCGTTTCTGTGCGTATGGGCGCACTCGGTTCGCGGCAGTACGACGGAAGCATGCCGCAGCGACGCCCGTATCCGAGCGATCTGTCCGATTCCCGGCGGGAGTTGATCGAGCCAGTCCTGGCAGCCTGGCGTTTCGAGCGCCGCGGCCGCGCCCTGGACTTCGGTCGGCCACCCGAGTGTGACCTGCGCGGCATCATGGATGCGATCTTGTATGCGGACCGCACCGGGATTCAGTGGCGCTATCTTCCGCACGAATTCCCGCACTGGAACACGGTCTGCGGCTACTTCGCCCGATGGCAGCAGGAAGGTGCGTTCGCCCAGCTCAATGGCCTGCTCAGGTAACGCTTACGGTAGAGGCAGGGCGGGACACGGAGCCATCGGC
This sequence comes from Streptomyces sp. NPDC056738, assembly GCF_042790435.1. NCBI lineage: Bacteria > Bacillati > Actinomycetota > Actinomycetes > Kitasatosporales > Streptomycetaceae > Streptomyces > Streptomyces sp. NPDC056738. Next base: position 525,583 of record NZ_JBHTZF010000003.1, on the reverse strand, counting down.
CTGCGCAATTGACGCGCAGAGCGTGAAAACTCCGCTAAGTGCCCTGAGAGTGCCCTCAGGCGTGAGGGAAGGGCTGACTTCCCAGCTCAGGGGGACAGCCGCACACCCTGTGCGGGGGTGTCGCCCTTTCGGGCATGGTCTGCGGAGTTTGCCAAGGTACGCCGCTGACCAGGCGCGGACACCTGATCCCGGGCGGCCGCAACCCTTTCCGTACCTCGCGGGTCACCGCTGTGCAGCACGGCGGCCCGGGACCCTCCCGGCGCATGGGGAAGGGTTCGGTCGGATGGCACGAAGATCATGGGTGCGCGCGGTCGCGACGGCGGTGGGCGCGCTGGCGCTGATGGCGGGGCTGTTCGGCACGGGTCCGGCCCGCGCCGACGCGGCGGACGGCGCACGGGGGATGACGGTCCGGTTCGTCGAGCACGAGCTCTTCATCGGGACGGAGCCGGCGAACGTGTTCGTGGCCTACCGGTGGAAGGTGGCGGGCGAGGGCGCGGCACACCACGTCCACCTGACCGTCGACCTGTCCGGAGTCGCCGACTTCGCCGAGCCGGCACCGTCGGAGCACTGCGAGGGCGACCTCTGCACGCTGGACCTGGCGTCCGCCACCTCGGACTACCACGCCATCACGCTGGTCCCGAAGCCCGGTGCGGCCATCGGCAGCAGCGGCACCCTGACCGTCTCCGGCACGGCGTCGGACGCCACCGTCACCGGCGACCAGGTCACCCTCACCAACGGCAAGACGCAGCTGAAGGTGAGCGAGTCGGCAGAGCAGATGGACCAGGTGCCGGGCGACATGCTGACCTTTCCGCTCGACGTGTGGAACACCGGCCAACTCCCGGCTGCCCAGGGGGTGGAGCTGCGGATCGACACAACGGCCGGGTTGCACCTCCAGGGCTCCTGGGGCAACTGCCGCGACGTGTCCGCGAGCAGCCGCGGGGGGCACATCGTGCACGAGACCCTGTGCGACTTCCCCACCCCGGTGGAGCCCGGCCGGCAGTACGCGTTGTCGTCGCCGCTGCGGGTCAAGGTCGGCGACGAGGCCCTGCACGACAAGATCTACTACGTCGTCACCCCGCTCTCCGACGCCGCCCCGGCGAACGGCCCCGGGACCCCGCTGACCCTGGTCCCCGACGGCGCGACGCCGTCCGACGGGAACCACGAGCCGTCCTTCACCACCTACGTCGACAGCGTCAACCACGCCGACTTCGCCGTCACCGGGGACACCGCCACCGGGCGGCGCGGCGGTCACGCCACGCTGCACGTCACCGTGGTCGACCGGGGGCCGGCGCTGGTGGAGGACCTCCTGGACGACGAGACCGGCCTCACGGTCCTCGTCAAGCTGCCGCCGGGCACGAAGGCCACGAAGATCCCGCGCGACTGCTACCCGCCGGGCACGGACGGGTCGTACCACGGACCCCGGCTGGGCTGGACCACCTACGAGTGCTACTTCGGCGACCCCGCCCCGGGAGACAGACACCTCCTGTCGTTCACCTTCGCCATCGGCCCCCGTACCCCGGCCGTCTCCACGGGCCAGATCCAGACGCAGGAGTTCTTCGAGGGGTTCGACCCCGACGCCTCCAACGACAGCGCGCCGCTGACCCTGCGGCTGACGCAGGACGGCTCCGTCTCGGGCGGCCCTGCGTCAGGGTCCTGGCCGCCGGCCGGCACCGGACTCGGCGGCGGCTGGACGACCTGGGCGGCCGGCGCGCTGCTGCTGGCCGGTGGTGTCGCCGTAGCGCTCTTCCGACGGTCCCGCGGCGGGAACCGTCCCTGACCCGTCCCGGGGCCCTCCGGACCCCGGACGACGACGCCGTCAGGAACGTGTGCGTCGGCTGGTCCGGAGGGCTGTGTGCCGGGCGGAACGGTGTCCGTAGGGTGGGGCGAGGCAGAGGGAGGAGCGGGCATGGGTGGTTGGGGTGCGCGGGACATACCCGGGCAGCGGGGGAGGGTTGCCGTTGTCACCGGGGCCAACAGCGGGCTCGGGCTCGTCACCGCGCGCGAGCTGGCGCGGCACGGGGCCCGGGTGGTGCTCGCCTGCCGCAGCGAGGCGCGGGGCAGGGCGGCGGCCGAGCTGATCGCCGCCGAAGTTCCCGGCGCCGAGGTGGAGTCCGGCCGGCTCGACCTCGGGGACCTCGCGTCCGTGAGGGAGTTCGCGGACTCCTTCCCGTACGACCGCCTCGACCTGCTGGTGAACAACGCGGGCGTGATGGCACTGCCGTACGCGACGACGGTGGACGGCTTCGAGACGCAGTTCGGGGTCAATCACCTGGGCCACTTCGCGCTCACCGGGCTGCTGTTCCCGGCGATCGCGGCGACCCCCGGCGCGCGGATCGTCACCGTGTCGAGCCTCATGCACGCCCTGGCCGACCTCGACCCCGACGACCTCAACAGCGAGAAGGGGACCTACCGCAAGTGGGTCGCCTACGGCCGGTCCAAGAGCGCCAACCTCCTCTTCACGCACGAGCTCGCGCGGCGGCTGGCCGTCACCGGGTCCGAGGTCGTCGCGGCCGCGGCGCACCCCGGGTACGCCTCCACGAACCTCCAGACCGCCGGGCCCCGGCTCGAGGGGCGCAAGGGCGCCGAGCGGCTGATGGAGATCGGCAACCGCGTCCTCGGGCAGAGCGCCGAGGCCGGGGCGCTGCCGACGCTGTACGCGGCCACCGCGCCCGGCGTACGGCCCGACACCTTCGTCGGACCGTCCTTCGCGATGTGGCGCGGCTCGCCCTCGACCTCCTGGCGGGCCCGCCGGACCCGCGACGACACCCGCGCGGAGCTGCTCTGGGCCGCCTCGGAGCGGCTCACGGGCGTCGTCTACGAGGGTCTCAAGGGCTGAGGGCCGCGCACCCCGGGGCCGGAACCCCGGGGTGAGGGTCCGTCGCGGCCCGGTCGGACGGGCCCGGTCAGGCGGCTCGCACCTCGTACGCCGCCACCCGTACGTCCTCGTCGTCCAGGCACCGCCCTGACTCCAGGTCGAAGCGCTGCTTGAGCAGCGGGGAGGCCACGAACGGGCGGCCCCGGTGGGTACCGGTCAGACCGCGGGAGAGCACCGCGGCCCCGGTGAACGGATCACGGTTGTCGATCGCGTACGAGCGTCCCGCGCGGTCCGTGAACAGCGCGACCTGGCGGCCGTCCGGGAGGAGGGCGGCGACGCCCCGGCCCGGAGTCAGCAGGGACAGCTCGCAGACCGTGAACCAGCCTTTCTCCAGCAGGAGTTGGAGCGTGAGGGCCGTCGCCGGCCGGGTCGTCTCGGGCGCCAGGGTCATCGCTGGGCACTTCCTTCCAAGGGTCGGGTGCCGATGGTGAGCAGGGGCAGGTCGGGCTTGATCTGGTCGCGCTCGGGGACGAAGCCGACGACCGGGTCCGGGGTGTCGGGGGCGTTCACGAAGGACACGAACCGGCCCAGCTTCTCGGGGTCGTTGATGGTCTCGGCCCACTCGTCCCGGTAGTTCGCGACATGCGCGGTCATCAGCGACTCCAGCTCCTCGCAGATGCCGAGCGAGTCCTCCACGACCACCTCGCGGACGTGGCCGAGGCCGCCGGGAATCCGCTCCAGCCAGGTCGAGGTGCGCTCCAGACGGTCCGCGGTGCGGATGTAGAACATCAGGAACCGGTCGATGAGACGGACCAGTTCGGCGTCCGACAGGTCCTGCGCCAGCAGGTCCGCGTGGCGCGGGGTCGCGCCGCCGTTGCCGCCGACGTACAGGTTCCAGCCGCTGGAGGTGGCGATGACGCCGAAGTCCTTCGACTGGGCCTCCGCGCACTCGCGGGCACAGCCCGACACCGCCGACTTCAGCTTGTGCGGGGACCGCAGACCCCGGTAGCGCAGCTCCAGGTCGATCGCCATCCGGACCGAGTCCTGCACCCCGTACCGGCACCAGGTCTGCCCGACGCAGGACTTCACCGTCCGCAGCGACTTCCCGTACGCGTGCCCGGACTCGAAGCCGGCGTCCACCAGCCGGGCCCAGATCAGCGGGAGTTGCTCCACCCGCGCACCGAACAGGTCGATCCGCTGACCGCCGGTGATCTTCGTGTAGAGCCCGAAGTCCCGCGCCACCTCACCGATCACGATGAGCTTCTCGGGAGTGATCTCGCCGCCGGGGATGCGCGGCACGATCGAGTACGAGCCGTTCTTCTGGAGGTTGGCGAGGAAGTGGTCGTTGGTGTCCTGGAGCGCGGCCTGTTCGCCCTCCAGGACGTAGCCGTCGGCGCCGATCGTGGGCGCGAGGGAGGCGATGATCGAGCCGACGGCGGGCTTGCAGACCTCGCAGCCGTCACCGCCGCGGGCGTCCTCACGGCCGTACCGGTCCAGCAGGGTGCGGTACGAGGTGACCCTGAGCGCCAGGACGATCTCGTACAGCTCCTCGCGGGTCTGTCCGAAGCAGCCGCACAGCCCCTTGTCGACCTCGACGCCGCTCGCCTCCAGCTCGGCGGTGACGAGCTGCCCGAGCACCTTGACGCAACTGCCGCAGCCGGTACCGGCCTTGGTGCACTTCTTGACCTCGGGGACGGTCGTGCAGGAGTGCTCGGTCACCGCGCCGCGGATCGTGCCCTTGGTGACGTTGTGGCAGGAGCAGATCACCGCCTCGTCCGGCAGCGCGGACGGGCCGAGCTGCACCGGGCCGCCCGCGCCGGCCGGCAGGACCAGGGACTCGGGGGAGACCGGCGGGACCGAGCCGGTGAAGGCGCGCAGCGTTCCGTACGCCTCCGCGTCGCCGACCAGGATGCCGCCGAGCAGCGTGCCGTCCCGGCCGATGACCAGCTTCTTGTACAGGCCCGCGCGGGAGTCGGAGTAGACGACGTCCAGGCAGTCCTCGGTGGTGCCGTGCGCGTCGCCGAAGGACGCCACGTCGACACCCAGCAGTTTGAGCTTGGTGGACAGGTCCGCGCCCGTGAACGCCCTCTCGTCCTCGGCGATGGTCGCCGCCGCCGTCTCCGCCTGCTCGTAGCCCGGCGCCACCAGCCCGTAGACCCGGCCGTCCGCCGCCAGCGCGCACTCGCCGATCGCGAACACCCGCGGGTCGGCGACCGTACGGCACTGCTCGTCGACGCTGATGCCGCCGCGCTCGCCGACCGTCAGACCGCAGGCGCGGGCCAGTTGGTCGCGGGGGCGGACACCGGCGGAGAACACCACCAGATCGGTGGCCAGTTCGGAGCCGTCGGAGAGCTTCATGCCGGTGACCGCGCCGTCCTCGCCGACCATGATCTCCTGTGTGCCCACACCCGTGTGGACGGACAGGCCCATCTCCTCGATCGTGCGCAGCAGCGCGGCCCCGCCGCCCTGGTCGACCTGCACCGGCATCAGCCGGGGCGCGAACTCCACGATGTGGCTGGTGAGTCCGAGGCCCTTGAGCGCGCCCGCGGCCTCCAGGCCCAGCAGACCGCCGCCGACGACGGCCCCGGTCGTCGCCCGGGACCTCGCGTAGGCCTCGATGGCGAGCAGGTCGTCGATCGTGCGGTAGACGAAACAGCCCTCGGCGTCCTTGCCGGGGACCGGCGGGACGAAGGGGAAGGAGCCGGTGGCCAGTACGAGGGTGTCGTAGCCGACCGTCAGACCGGACCGGGCCGTCACGGTGCGCGCGGCCCGGTCGACCGACTCGGCCGGGTCGCCGACGTGCAGCTCGATGCCGTGCTCGCGGATGAACTCCATGTCGGTCAGGGAGAGTTCCTCGGCGGTCTTCCCCGAGAAGTACGAGGTGAGGGCGACGCGGTCGTAGGCGGGGCGCGGCTCCTCGCACAGCACGACCACGCGGTGCGTGGCGGTCAGGCCGCGTTCGGCGAGCGCTTCGAGGAAGCGCTGGCCGACCATCCCGTGGCCGACGAGCACGATCGTGGGGATGGCCCCCGGGGCGGCAGTCATCAGGAGCCTCCGTCGTTGGTGAGCGGGTGGAGCGGGGGAGCGCCGTCCGCGGGGAGCGGCTCGGCGCCCTCTCCGGCGCGGGCGAGCGCGCCGATGGTGCCGGGTTCGCCGACGGTGCCGGGTTCGCCGACGGTGCCGGGTTCGTCGACGAGAACCCCGTCGGCGGCGACCGCCCGTACCGCCGGACGCGGCGCCTTCGACAGGCCCCGGCAGTCGTGCATCGCGCGGAACGCGTGGGCGTCCTGGGGCAGTTCGTGGTCGGGACCGAACGGTCCGCGCGGCGGTGGCGGCACCGGGTCGGAGCCGGCGGCCGGGACCCGCGTGTCGTATGCGATCTCCGGACCGTCCGCGCGGCGCACGGTCCGCGCGCAGCGGTCGACGCCGGCGACCCGGGCGGGCCGGACACCCGCGAGGCCGGAGCCGGTCACCACCACACGCGTATTCGAGGTCATGACCACACCGTGCGGTGCCGGTGTTACCCGGTGGCATCACCCCTGTTTCCCGGGAGGAACGCTGCCCTCAGCGAGCGCGGGGCGGTGGTGTGAGGGTCAGGGGAGGGGCAGGGGAGGGCCCGAGGAGGGCTGCGGAGGGGGACCGGAGGGGGGCGTGAGGAGGCTGTGGTGAGGCCCGGAGGGTCCGCGGGGAGGGTCGGGTGGAGGGCCGGGGGTGGGGCTGACCGAACCCCCGGTCCACGTGCGGGCACGATCGATCGGGGCGCCGTCGGACGGAATCCTTTTACGGGCCGGACCACGTCCGGGAACGCCAGTCCGCACCCCGGAATCCCGACCCGCGGACCTCGCCCGGGAACGCCCGACGCCGGACCTGGAACCCCAGGATCCGGCCGGTGAACACCGGACCCGGGAACCCCCGGACCCGGGAAGCCCAACCCCCGGCCCCCGTCCGGTGAACGCCGGACTCGGGAACCCCAGCCCCCGGCCCCGGTCCGGTGAACGCGGGACCGGAAACGCCGGACCCGGGAACGCCGGACCCGGGAACCCCCCGACCCCGTCCGGTGAACTCCGGACCCACCCCACCCGCCCACGACCAGGGACCCCACCATGGCGACGATGCGCACGCCCCAGTCCGAGCAACGCGTACCGCGGTTCGTCCGCGAGCCGTTCAGGGCCGACACCTGGCGACGGGTCGCGTACGCGCTGCTGGCCCCGCCCGTGGGGCTGGCCTGCGTCCCCCTGTCGCTGCTGGGGGCGCCCACCGGCCGATGGCAGCGGGCGCTCGCCCACCGCTTCCTCGGCCTTCCCGCAGGCACCGGTTCCCGGGCGCCCTTGAAGGGCCTCGCCCACGGGCTCCTCGCGACGCCCCTCAACCTGTTCGTCCTGGTGATCACCGGCTACGGCTGGCTCGTCGTGCCGATGAACCTCGGCTGGCCCCTGCGCGCCGGCTCCGACTACGCGAACTCCTGGGGCGGCCCCACGTTCGCCGGAGCCTGGGCCTTCCACGCCCTCGTCGGCGGCGTCGGCTTCCTGCTGATCATGCCGTGGGCCGGCCGCGCCATGGCCGCCGTCCAACTCCGCCTCGCCGCGGCGCTCCTCTCCTAGTCCGGTGAGGATGAACCTAGGTTGGACCCCGTGAACCGTCTCCGCGCCGCACCGGGACGCCTCCCCGCCGCACCGGGACGCCTCCGCGCCGTACTGGGCTCCCCCTTCGGGCGGCGAGCCCTGGCGGCCCTCCTCTACGCGCTGATCGCCTTCCCGCTCGCGCTGATCGGCTTCGTCCTCACCCTCGTGGGTCTGCTGGTCGGCGGCGCGCTGTCCGTGACCACCCTCGGGCTGTGGCTGATCGCCGTCACCGTACGCGGGGCACTCGCCCTCGGCAGGCTCCAACGCGTCCTGGCACGGGGGCTGTTGGGGATGGACATCGAGGAACCCGAGCGCCGCCCCGGCACCGGGCCGCTCGGCTGGCGGCGGTCCCTGCTGGCCGACCGGAGCGGCTGGCGCGCCGTCGCCTGCGCGCTGGCCACACCCTTCACCGCCGTCTTCGGCTATGTCGCCGTGGTCATCGGCTACGTCTGGGGCGTCCTGCTCACCCTCCACCCCGTGCTCGAACACTGGAACTACGACACCCGGCGGGCGGCCGACGGCACGGAGCGCCGGGTGTCGCTGGAGTTCTTCGGGTTCCAGGTCGACACCTGGCCGCGCTGGCTCGTCCCGGTGGCCCTCGGCCTCCTGCTCCTCGCGAGCGCCGCCTGGCTGCTGCGCCAGGCGCTCGCCCCGCACCGGTCCTGGATCGCCACGCTGCTCGGCCCCGACCCCGCCGACCGGCGGATCCGCACCCTTGAGGAGACCCGCGCGCAGGCCGTCGACGACGCCGCGGCGACCCTGCGCCGCATCGAACGCGACCTGCACGACGGCACCCAGGCCCGGCTCGTGGGGCTGGCGATGCACCTCACCATGATCAGGGAGCTGATCGGGGCCGGGGCCCCCGCCGACCGGCTGCTCGCCGTCGTCGACACCGCGCAGGGCAACGCCCGGCAGGCCATCGCCGACCTGCGCCACCTCGTCAAGGGCATCCATCCACCCGTACTGGACCAGGGTCTGGACACGGCACTGGCCACCCTCGCCGCGGACAGCGCGCTGCCCGTCGAGGTGAGCGCCGCCATCGAGACCCGGCCGATCCCGGCGCTGGAGTCGATCGCCTACTTCTGCGCCGCCGAACTCCTGGCCAACGCCGCCAAGCACAGCGGGGCCACACGGGCGAGCGTCACGGTGACGGCCCGCGGCGGGTTCCTGCGGCTGAGCGTGCGCGACGACGGCCGCGGGGGAGCGGTGATCGGCGCGGGCTCGGGCCTGACCGGTCTGCTGGCCCGGGTGCGGACCGTCGACGGCACGCTGGCCTGCGACAGCCCGCCCGGAGGGCCTACGGTGGTCACCGTCGAACTGCCCTGCTGACCTCGGTGGACAGGAGCCCCATGCGCGTCGTCATCGCCGAGGACTCGGCCCTGCTGCGGGACGGCCTGGCCCAGCTCCTCCAGTTGCGCGGTGTCGAGGTCGCGGCGGCCGTGGGCGACGCGGAGTCCCTGCTGGCCCGGGTCGCCGAGCACCGGCCGGACGTGGCCGTCGTCGACATCCGGCTGCCGCCGACGCAGACCGACGAGGGCATCCGGGCGGCCGTGCGGCTGCGCGCGGAGCACCCCGGCACCGGGGTGCTGGTCTTCTCGCAGTACGTGGAGACCACGTACGCCGCCCAACTGCTCGGCAACCCAGCCGGGTTCGGGTACCTCCTCAAGGAACGCGTCGTCGACATCGGCGAGTTCGTGGACGCCATGGAGCGGGTCGCCTCGGGCGGTACGGCCCTCGACCCCGAGGTCGTCTCCCAGTTGTTCGGCGCGAGCCGCCGGGGCCGTGCCCTCGACGCCCTCACACCGCGCGAGCGCGAGGTCCTCGCCCTGATGGCCGAGGGCCGGACCAACCACGCGATCGCCGCCGCGCTGACCGTCTCGGAGCGCGCCGTCGAGAAGCACATCGCCAACATCTTCCTGAAACTCGACCTGCCCCCCTCGGACACCGGCCACCGCCGGGTCCTCGCGGTCCTGCGCTATCTGGACTCGGTGAACTGACCCGGACCGGCCTGAGGGGACGGGCCTGAGGGGGCGGGCCTGAGGGGACGGTCCCGAGGTGGCCGACCTGCCGGACCGACCCGACGGGACCGACCTGCCGGACCGGCCCGGCGGGACCGACGCGGCGGAACCGGCCCGGGCGAACCTCTGGAATCGCTCAAGCCTTCCGGGGTCCGTGCAGCGCGCACGCATCCGTCCCTTAGGGTCGCGATCATGCCCGACATATCGCTGACCATGATTCTTGTGCTCTGTGCCGCCGCCCTGGCGGCCGGCTGGATCGACGCCGTGGTCGGCGGCGGAGGGCTGCTCCTGCTGCCCGCCATGCTGCTCGGGCTGCCCGCCGGCACATCGGCCGCGTACGCGCTCGGCACGAACAAGGCGGTCGCGATCGTCGGCACCACGGGCGCCGCCGTCACCTACGCGCGCAAGACACCCGTGGACGTGCGCCTGGCGGTACGGATCGGCCTCGCGGCCCTCGCCGGCTCGACGGCCGGCGCGTTCGTCGCGGCCGGGCTGAGCACCGACGTGCTCAAGCCGGTCGTCATGGTCGTGCTGCTCGCCGTCGGCACGTTCGTCATCCTGCGGCCCGCCTTCGGAACGGCGCCGCCGACCACCCCGGTCAGCGCCCGCCGCGTCCTGGCCGCGATCGGCCTGGCGGGCCTCGGCATCGGCTTCTACGACGGTCTCATCGGCCCCGGCACGGGCACGTTCCTCGTGCTCGCGCTCACCGCGCTGCTCCACCTCGACCTGGTGACCGCCTCCGCCACCGCCAAGATCGTCAACTGCTGCACCAACGCGGGCGCCCTCGCGACCTTCGCGTGGAAGGGCACGGTGTTCTGGGAACTGGCCGCCCTGATGGCCGTGTTCAATCTGGCGGGCGGCATGGTCGGGGCACGGACCGCGCTCAAGCAGGGCAGCGGCTTCGTCCGGGCGGTCCTGCTGACGGTGGTGTTCGCCCTGGTGGCGAACCTGGCGTACCAGCAGTGGCTGGCCTGAACCCGCGGCACCGGAACCGGCGGCCCAGGGCCCGCCGGACGGGAACGGCCGGACAGGCCCGGGTGGTTCCGGAGAGGCCCTGGCGGCCTCGCACACGCCCTAGTGGCTGCTGCCCGTGAGATGGGCGAAGACGACCACGTTCCCCTGGTAGCCCGTCGTCTGCGAGTAGCCGCCGCCGCAGGTGATGACCCGCAGCTCGGGCCGGTTCGCGGCGCCGTACACCTTCGCGTCGGGGAACGAGCGGGCGTCGTACACGGCGACGGAGTCGACGGTGAAGACGGCCGTCCTGCCGTCGAGCCGGTCCACCTCGACCGTGCTGCCCTTGCGGAGCGAGCCCAGGTCGTAGAAGACGGCGGGGCCCTCCGCGTTGTCGACGTGCCCGGCCACGATCGCGGTGCCGCGTTCACCGGGGCTGGTCCCCGCCTCGTACCAGCCGGCCAGGTTCTTCTTCTCCGCGGGCGGCACGTCCAGGCTGCCCTGCGGAGTGAGGCCGAGGCCGATCAGCGGGGCGTCCACGCCGATCGCGGGGATGCGGATGCGGTCCGGCGGGGAGTGCGTCATCGCGGGGGCGGCGGACCGCGCCCGGTTGCCGGGGCCCGTGGCCTGAGCCGAGGACGGCTGGGGAGGCGGGTGCGCCTCGGCGCCGTGGCCCAGCAGCCAGGCGCCCGAGCAGAGGGCGACGACCGTGACCGACGCTATGACGGCATTGCTGACCCGGCGCACGCGAGCCTCCTCACGGGGTTCCCTTCCGAAAGCGGGACCGGCCGGCGCCCGCGACGCGGCCGGGGGTGTGCTGACAGTGCCGGTCCCGTCCCCCTCCGGGCCGCGAGGGGCGTCGGGCCACGGAGGGGGAGGGACGGCGGTACCGGCGGACGGACAGCGGAGGGTGTCCGTCAGATCCCGTCGCCTCTCGCCCGGCGATGCAGGAGCCAGGTACCGCCCGCGGCGGCGACGGCCAGCGCCGCCACTCCCGCCGCGGTCTGTACGGGGTCGGGGCCCAGCGCGCCGCCGACACCCGTGTCCACATGCCCGCGCGGCTGGACCTGCTCGCGCGTGGCCTCCAGCGTGACCAGGAGGTCGCCGGTGACGCGCCGGCCGTGGGAGCACGTCGCGACGATCTCGTACGTGCCCGGCTGCGCGCTCGGCGGAACCTGGAACTGGCCGATCGCGTCGTGCTCGTGCGCGCTGGCGGCGAGCGTGAAGGTACCGCCGCCCACTGCGTCGGCGTCCCCGCTCGCGGTGCCGTCCGAGCCGCACGCGGCCGTGTTGACGGTGACGTCGGCGCCCGGGACGACGCTGGAGGGGAACACCTCCAGGCTCCCGGTGTCCCCGCCGTACACGGGCGCGGCGGCGAGCCCCGCGACGGCGACGGCGAGCGCGGTACCGGTCAGCAGACGGGCCGTACGTCGCATCGTGCCAGCTCCTCCGAGGGGGCACGGCCCGCGGCACCCCCAAGTGCCGCAGCGTCGGTCGCACCCCTGCCCTTCCGAGGTAAGTGGCACATGACCGAGGCCGCTCTCTGATGGAGCGTCAGAAATGATGTGAACGGGTGTCAGGCGGGAGGCCGGAAGGGGGAGGGGGCCCGGCATTCGGGCAGGTCACCGGTCTGCGCCCGGTGTACCGCGCACGGAGATCGGAAGGGCCCGCGCCGCGGGTGTGAATGGGTGACCGGGTTCATCGGTGGGGTGCTCGGTCGGAACGTGGATGGCCGGGGGTGGCCGTCGACCCGGAGGTGTGCCTGAATGTGCGGCGCGTCACACCGTGGCGGCCGGGAGGCGCGATGATTCCCGGGCGGGCCGCCGGTCTTCATCGGTGTGGCCCGGACGCGTGCGACGCGGCCGAGAGCGCGTGACGTGGTCGAGACAGCGACGAGGAGTGAGTCCCATGCGCATCGTGATCAGTGAGTTCATCAGCCTGGACGGCGTCGTGCAGGCGCCGGGCGGTCCCGAGGAGGACACCGACGGAGGGTTCGCGCACGGCGGCTGGTCCCACGCGTACTTCGACCCGGAGGTCGTGGGCGGCGCGTTCGCGGCCGGGCTCTCCACCGCCGAGGCGCTGCTGTTCGGGCGCCGCACCTGGCAGGCGATGGCCAGCGCGTGGCCCGAGCGGGCGGGCGACCCGTTCGCCGACCGCATGAACTCCCTGCCCAAGTACGTGGTCTCCGGCACCCTCGGCGAGGCCGAGCTGGCGGCCTGGGACAACACCGCGCTCGTCCCGGCCGGCGAGGCCGTCGCCCGGATCCGTGAGCTGCGCGCGGCCGACGGCGGCGACCTCGCGATGATGGGCAGCCCCACCCTCGTCCGCACGCTCCTGGCGGAGGGCCTGGTCGACGAGCTCCAGCTCATCCGGATGCCGGTGATCCTCGGCGGCGGTAAGACGATCTTCCCCGAGGACGGGATGAAACGCCCGCTCGAACACGTTTCCACCGTCACCGCGAAGACGGGCGCGGACGTGAGCGTGTACCGGCCGGTGCGGGAGGACTAGGACCCGCCGAGGCCGGACATGCTCATGGCGAGCCGTGGGGGGGCGCCCCCGCCCCCGCCCCCCCCCCCCCCCCCGCGCCCCCCCCCCCCCCCCCCCCCCGCCCGCGCCCCCCCCCCCCCGCCGCGGGGGGGCGGGGGGGGGGCGCCCCCCCCCCCCCCCC
>NZ_JBHTZF010000003.1:46439-512499 GCF_042790435.1 Streptomyces sp. NPDC056738 | reverse complement strand
GGGGGGGTTTTGTGGTTGTCGGGGGGGGGGGGGGAGAACTCGCCCCCGCGGGGGCGGTACTTGTTCTGGGGGGGGGGGGGCCCGGCCACCGGGCCGCCCCCGCCCCACGGCGACCGGGACCCCCTCGCGGCCGGAGCGCCGGAAGGGCTCCGCGGCGGCCGGAGGGTGTCCGGCGCGGGTCAGCCCACGGAGACCGCCGACCAGGCCGCGGCCACGGCGGCGTACTCGGTGCTGCCCGCCCCGTAGAGGTCCTTGGCCGCGTTCAGCGTGGCGGTGCGCGCACCCGCGTAGTTCGTGGAGGACGTCATGTAGACCGTCAGCGCGCGGTACCAGATCTTGCCGACCTTGTCGTGGCCGATGCCGGTGACGGTGGCGCCGTTGCAGGTGGGGGAGTCGTACGAGACCCCGCCCACGGTCTTCGGACCGCTGCCCTCCGAGAGCAGATAGGCGAAGTGGTTGGCGACGCCGGAGGAGTAGTGGACGTCGAGGTTGCCGACCGAACTGCTCCAGCAGTCGGCCGAGTTGCCGTCCTTGGAGGGTTTGTCCATGAAGCGCAGGGCGGGTTTGCCGAAGCCGGGCCGGACGATCTTCTCGCCGATCAGGTAGTCACCCGGGTCCGAGGCGTTGCCCGCGTACCACTCCACCATGGTCCCGAAGATGTCCGACGTCGCCTCGTTGAGGCCGCCGGACTCGCCCGAGTACGTCAGCGCGGCCGTCTTCGAGGTCACCCCGTGCGACATCTCGTGCCCGGCGACGTCCAGCGCGACCAGCGGCCCGAACGTCGAGCCGTCACCGTCGCCGTACGTCATGCAGAAGCAACTGTCGTCCCAGAAGGCGTTGTTGTAGTTCTTGCCGTAGTGGACGCGGTTGTACGAGCCCTTGCCGTCGCCCGCGATGCCGTTGCGGCCGTGGACGTTCTTGTAGTAGTCCCAGGTCGCGTCGGTGCCGTACTGCGCGTCCACCGCCGCGGAGGAGCGGTCCGAGGTCGTGCCCGAGCCCCAGTGGTTGTCGGCGTCGGTGAAGAGCGTCGCGGGCGCCCGGCTGATGCAGATCCCGAAGATGCACAGGTCCGTCTTGTTCGCCGCGTCGCCCGTGTACGTGTTCCCGCGCGTCGGGTCCTTGAGCTGGTACGCCGATCCGGACGCGGTCGTCTCCAGCGGAACCGTGCCGCCGTAGAGGGAGTTGCCGTCGCCCGTCGCGGTCTCGACGCTGTCCCACGCGTCGATCCGCGCGCCGGTGCGGGCGTCGGTCAGGATCGTGCGCGCGACCGGGTTGCCGAGGGCGTCCTGGCCCACGGCGTCGGTGCGCCAGGCGAGCCGCGGAGTGCCGTGCAGGGCGTCGACGACCAGCCGCGGCTTGGCCGTGACCTTCTTCAGCGCCTCGCCGGGGTTGGCGGCGCGCAGCGCGTTCACCGCGAGGCCGGCCGCCTTCGCGCCGGAGAGCTGCGGGGTGACGCTGGTGAGCGAGATCGCCTTCCGTGTCGCCCGGTCGGCGCCGCGGTAGGAACCGTCCCGCGTCAGGTGGACCACGAAGTCGCCGCCGAGCACGGGGAGTTCGCGGTAGGTCCGGTCGTAGCGCACGTGCTGGGTGCCGTCCTTGTCGACGACGACGTCCCGGACGGTGGTGCCCTGGGCCGAGGTGAGACCCAGGTTCGCGGCGTGGGCCGTGAGCACCGAGGCCGCGTTCTCGATCGCGGTCGCCCGGGTGGGCGCGCTGTCGGCGTTCGCGGCCGGGGCGAGCGCGGCGGCCAGCAGGGTGGCCGTCGTCACGGCGGCGCCGGCGGTGGCGAGAGAGGAACCGCGGATGTGCCGTATTCGACTCATCGGTCTCCTTGGGGAGGTGCCTCGGGGAGGCGCGTGGGGGAGGGGCGTGGGGGGAGAGGGCCTGTGGGGAGGCACGGAAAGCCGCTCCGATTTAAAGGTGCATGACATGTCATGTCCATAGAGGCGACCGAGTGCGTGCGGGATGCGGCGAGAATCGTTTCCGTACCCTCACGAATGGAGGCGATCATGGAACAGCCGGTCTGCCTGGCCGTCCTGACCACGACGGACGCGGCGGAGAAGGCGGAGGCGCTGGCCCGGGGCGCGGTGGCGGCGCGGGTCGCGGCCTGTGCCCAGATCTCGGGGCCGGTCACGTCCGTCTACCGCTGGCAGGGCGCCGTGGAGACGGCCTCCGAGTGGAGGGTCCAGTTCAAGACGACCGTCGCGCGCTACCCGGCGCTGGAGGAATTCCTCCTGGACGCCCACGACTACGACACGCCCGAGATCATCGCCACCCCGGTGGTGGCGGGAAGCCCGGACTATCTGCGCTGGCTGGAGGAGGAAACGGCCCCTTGAGCCCCGTCGATCCCTTGAGCTCTGTCGGCCCCTTGAGCCCCGTCGGCCCATCGGGCGGAGGGGAGTCGCCCGGTGAAGGGGAACTCCCCTTCTTCGTCTACGGCACCCTGCGTCCCGGCGAACACAATCACGACCTGTTCCTGCGCGGCCGTACCCGCTCCGAGGAACCGGGGCGGATGCGCGGGCTCGCCCTCTACGCCGGGCCCGGATACCCGTACGCCGTCGACGAGCCCGGTGGCGCGGTGTACGGCGAGATCGTGACCGCGCGGCCCGAGGCGTACGAGGAACTGCTCGCGGAACTGGACGAGTTGGAGGAGTACGTGCCGGGCGATGCGGCCTGCCTGTACGAGCGGGTCGCGCGGGACGCCGTACGCGCCGACGGCGTCACGGTCGTACGGACCTGGGTGTACGTCGCCGCGCCCGCGGTGGCGGCGCGCCTGCGCTCCGGCGGCGAACGGATCGAGGACGGCGACTGGCGCGGTCGGCGGGCGTCCTGACCCCGGCCCGGACGGCCCGGCGGTCAGGGAGCTTTCGTCGCCCCGGAGCCGGAGCCGGAGCCGGAGCCGGAGCCGGAGCCGGAGCCGGAGCCGGACTCGGACTCGGACCCGGACCGACCGGCGGGTTCGTACGCGTCCGTCGACGGGGAGCCGGGGTGCGCGCCCGGCTCGGGGGCCCGCGTCGAGCAGGAGCTGACTCCGATGCCCAGGGCGGCACCGACGGCCGCCCCGCTGAGCGCGAGGATACGGCGTCGGGTCAAGTCGCGGTCGGCCATGGCCGCACCCTAGGGGCCTGAACGACCCCGGCTCCGGGGGCGCACGGAACGGCCACCCGCACGGGTGCACGTCGGTCCCGGCGGGGAGGGCGCCGTGTCCACCCCCGGTGCGGACGTCCCTCGCTATCGGGCCGCCGCCAGGGCGCGGGTCACCCCGTGCTCCTTCGGGCCGAGGAAACGCGGATCGGGTTCGAACACGGCGTCCAGGGCGGCCTTGCCCGCCGCGAAGATCTCCCGGGTGTTGCCGTAGTACCAGGTGACGTCGTGCTTGGCGGCCACGCCGATCCCGTACGAGCGCACGCCCGCCGTCCGGCACAGGGCGAGAGCGCGCCGGATGTGGAAGTCCTGGCTGATCAGGACGGCCTCGTGGACACCGAAGATCTTCCGGGCGCGGACGCAGGAGTCCCAGGTGTCGAAGCCGGCGTAGTCGCTGACGATCCGCCGGTCGGGCACTCCGTGCGCGGTGAGGTAGGAACGCATCGCGTCCGGCTCGTCGTAGTCCTCGCGGCTGTTGTCACCGGTGACCAGGACGACCTCGATCCGGCCGGCCCGGTACAGCTTCGCCGCGGCGTCCAGGCGGTGGGCGAGGTACGGGGAGGGCTCGCCGTCCCACAGCCCGGCGCCGAAGACGATCGCGACCTCGGTGCGCGGGGCGTCCGCCGTCGTCCGCAGCCGGTCGCCCGTCGACACGTGCAGCCAGGTCGCCGGGAGCAGCGCCAGCACGCAGAGGCCCATCAGCGTCTGCACGGCCCGCCTCTGGGCGCGGCGGGTGCGGGGCAGCGACGGCAGACGGAGCGCTCGCGGTCTGCGCAGGCTCGGACGCTTCAGGCGCGGCATGGTCGGTGTCCCCCAGAGATCGTCACACGGACGAAGACGCATCGTAGGGCCGTCCGGTTCACCCGGACACGCCGACCCCGGCCCGTCCGTGGGGAAAGAGCCGCAGGTGAGGACCCCTCACACCGTGCCGCCGCCGATCCGCGGAGCACTGGAAGACGCCGGACACGCCCATGCAACGGCCCGGCAACCTGCCGCCGCCAGGATCGACGCATGACGGCCTCGAACCCCGCTCGCGACGCGTTCCCCCACCGCTTCGGCGGTCCGCCGCCCCGCGGCGCCCACGTCGAAGGCCACATCGACGGCCCCGCCGAGGGTCTCGGCACCGCGGCGCAGCTCATGAACAGCATCGCCGGCCAGCTCGGCAGCCGGCTCGCCCTCGTCGCGCCCGACGGCACCCGCCGTCCCGCGCCGCCCGCCCTCGTCCTGGTCGCCCACGGCAGCCGGGACCCGCGCGCGCTCGCCACCGTACGCACCCTGATCGAACGCGTCCGCGAGCTGCGCCCGCACCTGGACGTGCACCTCGGACACATCGAGCTGAACGAACCCCTCCTCGCCGACACGCTCGCCTCCCTCGCCGGCCGGCAGGACACCGTCCTCGTGCCGCTGCTGCTCGGCCGCGGCCACCACGTCCGGCGCGACATCCCCGAGACCGCCGCCGCCGTCCCCGGCCTGCGCGCCCGGCTCGCCGAACCGCTCGGCCCGCACCCGCTGCTCGTGGAGACCCTCTACGCCCGCCTCGTCGAGGCCGGTTGGCGCACCCGGACGAGCGACGCGGCCCGCCGCGCGAGCGCCGTCGTCCTGGCCTCCGCCGGGTCACGCGCCCCGGAATCGGCCGCGGACACCCGCCGCACCGCCCAGATGCTCGCCGAACGCCTCGGCGTCCCGGTCGTCCCGGCGTACGCCTCCGCCGCCGCGCCCACCGTCACCGCAGCCGTGCGCTCGCTGGCCGCCCGCGGCCGCCACCGGATCGCCGTCGCCTCGTACTTCACCGCCCCCGGCCGCTTCGCCACGCAGGTCGCCGAGGAGGCCCCCTGGATCTGCGCCGAACCACTCGGCGACCACCCGGCGATGGCCCGTCTCGTCCTGCACCGCTACGACCGGACCATGGCCGCTCCCGGGCCCGCCCCGGAGCGCACGCTGATCCCGGCCTGATCCCGGCGCCTCGCCCCGCGCCCGGCCCGGCGCCGACGCCGCCCCGCCCCGATTGTCACCGCCTGCGTCTACTGTCGGTGCATGGAAGGCATGGCACCGAGGACCGAAGACACCGCACCGCAAGCACACGAGAACAACCCGGCACACAAGAACAACCCGGCCCACGAGCACCGCACGACGTCCGAACACCACACGACGTCCGAACACCACGCGGCGTACGAGAACCACGCGGCCCACGACGTGTACGACCCGTCCGCCGTCGAGCGCTGGGCCGCCGAGCCCGACAAGCGGCCGGGCCGCACCGCCTTCCAGCGCGACCGCGCACGCGTGCTGCACTCCGCGGCCCTGCGCCGCCTCGCCGGCAAGACCCAGGTCGTCACCCCCGGCACGCTTCCCCAGGTGCTCGGCGCGGCCGGGTCCGGCGGGGCGCCCATCCAGGTGTGGGACGCCAGTCCGCGCACCCGGCTGACCCACTCCCTGGAGTGCGCCCAGGTGGGCCGCGAGCTGGGCGCCGCCCTCGGCTGCGACCCGGACCTGGTCGAGGCGGCCTGCCTCTCGCACGACCTGGGCCACCCGCCCTTCGGGCACAACGGTGAGCAGGCGCTCAACGAATTCGCCGAGGACTGCGGCGGGTTCGAGGGCAACGCCCAGTCGCTGCGCCTGCTCACCCGGATCGAACCGAAGCGCTTCGTGCGCAGCGACATGGTGACCCCGGCCTCCGCCGCCGCGGGCGACGACCTCGTCAGCGTCGGCCTCAACCTCACCCGCGCCGCCCTCGACGCCGCCACCAAGTACCCGTGGCCGAGAGGCGCCCGTCCCACCGATCCGAAGTCGCCGAAATTCGGGGTCTACGAGGACGACCGGCCGGTGTTCGACTGGATCCGCGAGGGCGCCCCCGGCACGCGCACGTGCTTCGAGGCCCAGGTGATGGACTGGGCCGACGACGTGGCGTACTCGGTGCACGACGTCGAGGACGGCCTGCACGCGGGCCACATCGACCCGGCCAGCCTGTACGCCGGGCCGGAACGCCGCGAGATCTTCGCCGTGGCCGTCGGGCGGTACGTGCCCGAGGACACCGATCCGGCCGAGCTGGCCGAGGCCCTGGACCGGCTCCTCGGCCAGGAGTGGTGGCCGCACGGGTACGACGGATCGGCCGTCGCGCAGGCCCGCCTGAAGGACGCCACCAGCCAGCTCATCGGCCGTTTCTGCCTGGCCGCCGAGGGCGCCACCCGCGCGCGGTACGGCGGCGGACGCCTCACCCGGTACGCGGCGGAACTGGTCGTGCCGCGCGCCGCCCGGCTGGAGTGCGCCGTGCTCAAGGCCGTCGCCGACCGGTACGTGATGCAGCGCGCCGAACAGGAACTGCTCCGCGCCGACCAGCGGATCGTCGTCGCCGAACTGGCCGAGGCGCTCACCGCCCGCGCCCCCGAGATCCTGGATCCGCAGTTCCGGGCGCTGTTCGACCAGGCGGCCGACGACCGTGCCCGCAAGCGCGTGATCGTGGACCAGATCGCATCTCTCACCGACGCCTCGGCGCGTTCCCTGCACCTCAGACTCACCACGCGTTCCCATGGGAGCGGAGAAGTGTGACCCTGCGTGGCCTGATCGGGCCACTACCCCTTCCCGCATCACGCTCCGTGCGGGAGGCTCGCATATGGCGACATCCTTACGAGGAGGCATCAAGTGGTCGACGCGGATCAGACATTCGTCATCGTCGGAGGAGGCCTGGCAGGCGCCAAGGCGGCCGAGACGCTCCGAGCGGAGGGCTTCACCGGCCGCGTGATACTGATCTGCGACGAGCGCGACCACCCCTACGAACGGCCGCCGCTGTCCAAGGGCTACCTCCTCGGCAAGGAGGGGCGCGACAGCGTCTTCGTGCACGAACCCGCGTGGTACGCGCAGAACGACATCGAGCTGCACCTCGGCCAGACCGTGGACAGGATCGACCGCGCGGCCAAGACCGTCCGCTTCGGTGACGACGGCACCCTCGTCCACTACGACAAACTGCTCATCGTGACCGGCGCCGAGCCGCGCCGCCTCGACATCCCGGGCACCGACCTCGCCGGCGTGCACCACCTGCGCCGCCTCGCCCACGCCGAGCGCCTCAAGGGCGTCCTCTCCGCGCTGGGCCGGGACAACGGCCACCTCGTCATCGCCGGAGCCGGCTGGATCGGCCTGGAGGTGGCCGCGGCGGCCCGCGAGTACGGCGCGGAGGTCACCGTCGTCGAACCCGCGCCGACCCCGCTGCACAACGTGCTCGGCCCCGAGCTGGGCGAGCTCTTCACCGAACTGCACCGCGAGCACGGGGTGCGCTTCCACTTCGGTGCCCAGCTCACCGAGATCGTCGGCCAGGACGGCATGGTGCTGGCCGCCCGCACCGACGACGGCGAGGAGCACCCCGCCCACGATGTCCTCGCCGCCATCGGCGCCGCCCCGCGCACCGGCCTCGCCGAGGCCGCCGGCCTCACGATGGCCGACCGCGCGGACGGCGGGGGCATCGCGGTCGACGAGCAGCTCCGCACCTCCGACCCCGACGTGTACGCCGCCGGCGACGTCGCCTCCTTCCACCACGGCCTCTTCGGCACCCGGCTGCGCGTCGAGCACTGGGCCAACGCCCTCAACGGCGGACCGGCCGCCGCCCGCTCGATGCTGGGCCGGGGGGCGGCGTACGACCGGGTGCCCTACTTCTTCTCCGACCAGTACGACCTGGGCCTGGAGTACTCGGGCTGGGCGCCCCCGGGGACGTACGACCAGGTGGTGATCCGCGGCGACGCCGCCAAGCGGGAGTTCATCGCCTTCTGGGTCAAGGACGGCAGGCTGCTGGCCGGGATGAACGTGAACGTGTGGGACGTCACGGACCCCATCCAGCGGCTGATCCGCTCCCGGGCCCAGGTGGACATCGAAGCGCTCGCCGACCCGCACGTCCCGCTGGAGGGCCTGGCCCCGTGACGGGCCCGTGAGGCCGCCCGACGGCGGCCCGCCGACCGGTTCGTCCGGTCGCCCGGGCCGCACGAGGGCGGCTTCGGCCCGCCGTCCGACGGGCCGCGCGTCCGCCGGTCGGCCGGGTCCGGCGCCGTCCGCCGTGCCGGGGATGTCCGGGGTGTGCCCCCTGGCCCGGCACCGTGGCGGTCCACCTGCCCCGGGAGTGTCGGTGCGGCCCCGTAGAATCACCTCGTGGCAGGCAGGATCAATGACGAGGACGTGAAGGCGGTTCGGGACGCGGTCCCGATCGACGCCGTGGTGTCCGAGTACCTCCAGCTACGCAACGCGGGCGGCGGAAACCTCAAGGGCCTCTGCCCCTTCCACGACGAGAAGTCCCCCTCCTTCCAGGTCAGCCCCAGCAAGGGCCTCTTCCACTGCTTCGGCTGCCAGGAGGGCGGCGACACCATCACGTTCGTGATGAAGGTCGACCACCTCACCTTCTCCGAGTCGGTCGAGCGCCTCGCCGCCCAGGCCGGCATCACCCTGCGTTACGAGGAGGGCGGGTACAACCCCGCCCACCAGCGCGGCGAGCGCATCCGCCTGGTCGAGGCGCACAAGGCCGCCGCCCAGTTCTACATCGAGCAGCTCGGCACCAGCCCCGAGGCCGACACGGGCCGCACGTTCCTCGCCGAGCGCGGCTTCGACCAGGCCGCCGCCGCCCACTTCGGCGTCGGCTACAGCCCCCAGGGCTGGGACCACCTCACCCGCCATCTGCGCGGCAAGGGCTTCACCGACAAGGAACTGGTCCTCTCCGGCCTCGCCCAGGAAGGCCGCCGCGGCCCCATCGACCGCTTCCGCGGCCGCCTCATGTGGCCGATCCGTGACATCGGCGGCGAGGTCGTCGGCTTCGGCGCCCGCAAGCTCTACGAGTCCGACAACGGCCCGAAGTACCTGAACACGCCCGACACCGCGATCTACAAGAAGTCCCAGGTCCTGTACGGCATCGACCTCGCCAAGAAGGACATCGCCAAGAGCAGCCGGGCGGTCGTCGTCGAGGGCTACACCGACGTCATGGCCTGCCACCTGGCCGGGATCACCACGGCCATCGCGACCTGCGGCACCGCGTTCGGCGGCGACCACATCAAGATCCTCCGCCGGCTCCTGATGGACAACGGCTCGGCCCGGGTGATCTTCACCTTCGACGGCGACGCGGCCGGCCAGAAGGCCGCCCTGCGCGCCTTCGAGGACGACCAGAAGTTCGCCGCCGAGACCTACATCGCCATCGCGCCCGACGGCATGGACCCCTGCGAACTGCGTCTGGCCAAGGGCGACGAGGCCGTCGCCGACCTGGTCGAACCCCGCACCCCGCTCTTCGAGTTCGCGCTGCGCCAGATCGTCCTGCGCTACGACCTGGAGACCCCGGCGGGCCGCGCGGCCGCGCTCGACGAGGCCGCCCCGGTCGTCGCCCGCATCAAGAACAGCGGCGCGCAGCACGAGGTGGCCGTGCAGCTCGCCGGCATGCTCGGCATCCTCGACACCCAGTTCGTCGTCAAGAGGGTCGCCCAGCTCGCCCGTTGGGCCCGCGACCGCGGCGGCATGGGCCCCGCGCCCGCCGGCGGACGCCCCCAGCAGACGTACGCGGCCGCCCCGCAGGCATCCACCGGCGGACCCGCCCTCACCCTGCGCAACCCCGTCTTCGCCACCGAGCGCGAGCTGCTCAAACTCGCCCTCCAGCGTCCCGAGTTGGTCTCCCCGGCGTTCGACGCCTACGGCATGGACGAGTTCACCGCCCCGCCCTACGCCGCCGTGCGCCAGGCCGTGATGGACGCGGGCGGCGCCGAGTTCGGCGTCCAGGACCCCCAGGAGTTCCTGATCCGGGTCCGCGACGCCGCCCCGGACGACACCGTGCGCGCCATGGTCACCGAGCTGGCCGTCGAGGCGATCCTGCGCAAGACCGTCGACGAGACGTACGCGGGCGACCAGCTCGTCATGGTCCGCCGCCGCGCCGTCGACCGCCGCATCCGGGACGTCCAGGGCTCCCTGTCCCGCCTCAGCGCGGGCGGCGACCCGGCCCAGCTCGCCGCCGTGCAGAACGAGCTGTGGGTGCTCCAGCAGTACGGCCAGGCCCTGCGCGAGCGGGGCGCCGAAGCCCTCTGAGGCGCGGCGCGCGCCCCTCCGGAGCTGTTCCGGGAGCGGCCCCGCGGGGCCGCCGGGGCCGGACGGGCGGCCGAGGCGGCCCGGCACATGCCAATCCCGTAGTCGCTTCCGCAGGTTTCGTCCCGGCTGAGCTGCGCACTCGTCCGGGGCAGTAACCAAGCGGTCACGGACCGGACGCAAAAAGTCACCGCACGCCCCTCGTGGCGGCGATGTGTCGTACTCCACACTGGGTTCCGGTGCCTGAGTCCTCGGAGCGCGGCCGACCCGCACGCGACGGGTTCCCCATCCCCGCGGTTCCGCCAAACGACTGTGGGATGGACAGCGGCGAGACCGTCGACCCCATCCCCGACACACCGCTGCCGCACGCCTCAGCAGCGACATTCCTGGAGGTCGCCCCCGTGCAGACCCAGACCCTCGCCCAGACCGACAACACCACCGACACGGACGCGGATCCCGGCGTCGTCGGGGCGGTCCCCGCGCAGCGGCGTGCCGCGCACCACCCCGAGGGCGGGCCGGACGGCCCTCCCGAGGCCCTCGAAGAGGCACCCGGGGCGGAGGTCGAGGTGGAGGTGGAGACCGAGGCCCCCGAACCGGTGGAGCCCGCCCGGAGCCGCGCCGCCGACACCGGCGGCCCCTCCTCCGACCTGTTCCGCCAGTATCTGCGCGAGATCGGGCGGATCCCCCTGCTCACGGCGGCCGAGGAGGTCGAACTCGCCCGCCGCGTCGAGGCCGGGCTGTTCGCCGAGGAGAAGCTCCGGCTCACGCCCGACCTCGACAGCCAGCTCGCCCTGGACCTGGACAAGATCGTCGTCATGGGCCGGATGGCGAAGCGCCGGCTCATCGAGGCGAACCTGCGGCTCGTCGTCTCCGTGGCCAAGCGGTACGTGGGGCGCGGTCTGACCATGCTCGACCTCGTCCAGGAGGGCAACCTCGGCCTGATCAGGGCCGTCGAGAAGTTCGACTACGCCCGCGGCTACAAGTTCTCCACGTACGCCACCTGGTGGATCCGGCAGGCCATGTCGCGCGCGCTGGCCGACCAGGCGCGCACCATCCGCGTCCCCGTGCACGTGGTCGAGCTGATCAACCGGGTGGTCCGCGTCCAGCGGCGGATGCTCCAGGAGCGCGGTTACGAGC
The DNA here is from genome assembly GCF_042790435.1 of Streptomyces sp. NPDC056738. Classification (NCBI taxonomy): domain Bacteria; kingdom Bacillati; phylum Actinomycetota; class Actinomycetes; order Kitasatosporales; family Streptomycetaceae; genus Streptomyces; species Streptomyces sp. NPDC056738. The sequence goes on along the minus strand of NZ_JBHTZF010000003.1, from coordinate 501,189 downwards.
CCACGCCCGAGGAGGTCGCGGCGCAGCTCGACCTGTCCGGCGAGCGGGTGAGCGAGGTCCTGCGGCTGGCCCAGGAGCCGGTGTCCCTGCACGCCCCCGTGGGCGAGGAGGACGACGTGGCCCTCGGTGACCTCATCGAGGACGGCGACGCGACGTCTCCGGTGGAGTCCGCCGCGTTCCTGCTGCTCCGGCAGCATCTGGAGGCGGTGCTGTCCACGCTCGGGGAGCGGGAGCGGAAGGTGGTCCAGCTTCGGTACGGGCTCGCGGACGGGCGTCCGCGGACGCTGGAGGAGATCGGGCGCATCTTCGGTGTCACGCGCGAGCGCATCCGGCAGATCGAGTCCAAGACGCTCAACAAGCTGCGGGACCATGCCTTCGCCGACCAGCTCCGGGGTTATCTGGACTGAGGGGGCTCGCCGGGCAACGGCTTTCTTCGCCCCCTCCGCCCCTTCCCGTCCCGTAGCGGGGGCGCTGCCCCCGGACCCCCGCTCCTCAAACGCCGGAGGGGCTGAATCCTCCGGCGTCTTCAGCGGGGGCCCGGAAGCGCGGGGCCTAGTCGACCTCGGCCACCGCCTGGGCGAACTGGGCCTGGTAGAGGCGGGCGTAGGCGCCGCCCGACTCCAGCAGGTCCGCGTGGGCGCCCTGTTCCACGATGGACCCGTTCTCCATCACGAGGATGGTGTCCGCGTCCCGGATGGTCGACAGACGGTGGGCGATCACGAACGACGTCCGCCCGTGCGCCAGCTTCGCCATCGCCTTCTGGATCAGCACCTCGGTCCGGGTGTCGACGGAGCTGGTCGCCTCGTCGAGCACCAGGATCACCGGGTCCGACAGGAAGGCCCGGGCGATCGTGATGAGCTGCTTCTCGCCCGCGCTGACCCCCGTCCCCTCGTCGTCGATCACCGTGTCGTAGCCGTCGGGCAGGGTGCGGATGAACCGGTCGGCGTGCGCGGCGCGCGCCGCCTCCTCGATCTCCCCGCGCGTGACGTCCCGCGAGGCCCCGTACGCGATGTTGTCGGCGATCGAGCCCCCGAACAGCCAGGTGTCCTGGAGCACCATGCCTATCCCCGACCGCAGCTCGTCACGGGACATGGAGGTCACGTCGACCCCGTCGAGGGTGATCCGGCCGCCCGTGACGTCGTAGAACCGCATGAGCAGGTTCACCAGGGTCGTCTTGCCGGCGCCGGTCGGGCCGACGATGGCCACCGTGTGGCCCGGCTCCACCTTCAGCGAGAGATCCTCGATGAGCGGCTTCTCCGGGTCGTACCGGAAGGAGACGTGCTCCAGCGCCACCCGCCCGCGCAGTTCCTCGGGACGGGCCGACACCGTCGGGTCCGCCTCCTGCTCGTCGGCGTCCAGGACCTCGAAGACCCGCTCCGCCGACGCGACACCCGACTGCACCAGGTTCGCCATCGACGCGACCTGCGTCAGCGGCATGGAGAACTGGCGGGAGTACTGGATGAAGGCCTGCACGTCACCGATCGACAGCGAGCCCGAGGCCACCCGCAGCCCGCCGACCACCGCCACCAGCACGTAGTTCAGGTTCGACACGAACATCATCAGCGGCTGCATGACGCCGCTGTTGAACTGCGCCCGGAAACCGGCCTCGTACAGCTTGTCGTTCTGCTCGGCGAACTGCGCCGCCGACTCGTCCGCCCGCCCGAACACCTTCACCAGGTTGTGGCCGGTGTACATCTCCTCGATGTGGGCGTTGAGCTTGCCGGTGGTGCGCCACTGCTGCACGAAGTGCGGCTGCGAGCGCTTGCCGACCCGGGTGGCCACGACGAAGGACAGCGGCACCGTGACCAGCGCGACGAGCGCGAGCAGCGGCGACACCCAGAACATCATCGCGAGCACGCCCACGATGGTCAGCAGCGAGTTGACGAGCTGGCCCATCGACTGCTGGAGCGTCTGCTGGATGTTGTCCATGTCGTTCGTCGCGCGGCTGAGCACCTCACCGCGCTGGCGCTTGTCGAAGTACGACAGCGGCAGCCGCGACAGTTTCGCCTGCAGGTCCTCGCGCATGCGGTAGACGGTCTTGTTGACGGCCCGGTTCACGAGCCGCGTCGCCACCGCCATCAGCAGACCGGCCAGCAGGAACGTACCGAGCGCGAGCAGCAGCACGTGCCCGACGGCGGTGAAGTCGATGCCCTGGCCGGGCGTGAAGTCCGTCCCCGAGAGCATGTCGGCGACGCCGCCCTTGCCGCTCGCGCGCAGCGAGTCGAGGGCCTGCTCCTTGGTGGCCCCGGCCGGCATCTGGCGTCCGACGATCCCCGCGAAGACCAGGTCGGTGGCCCGGCCGAGGATCTTCGGGCCGACCACCGAGAGCCCCACGCTCAGCACGACGGCGGCGAGCATCACGTACAGCGTGGCGCGCTCGGGCTTGAAGTGGGTGAGGAGCCGCTGGCCCGACACCTTGAAATCCATCGAGCGCTGGTCGGGGCCGCCCCCGGCCATCATGCGTCCCATGGGCCCTGCCATCAGGCGGCCTCCGCTTCCGTGAGCTGGGAGAGCACGATCTCCCGGTAGGTCTCGTTGTCCGCCATCAGTTCGTGATGCCGTCCGGTGCCGACGACCCTGCCCTCGTCGAGGACCACGATCCGGTCGGCCTCCCTGATGGTCGACACCCGCTGGGCCACGATCACCACGGTCGCCTCCGCGGTCTCCTCGGTGAGCGCCGCGCGCAGCGCCGCGTCGGTCGCGTAGTCGAGGGCCGAGAAGGAGTCGTCGAACAGGTAGATCTCGGGGCGCTGCACGAGCGTGCGGGCGATCGCCAGGCGCTGGCGCTGGCCGCCGGACACGTTCGTCCCGCCCTGCGCGATCGGTGAGTCGAGCCCGTTCTCCAGCGCTTCCACGAAGCCCTTGGCCTGCGCCACCTCCAGCGCGTGCCACAGCTCCTCGTCGGTCGCCTCGGGGTTGCCGTACCGCAGGTTCGTGGCGACCGTCCCCGCGAACAGGTAGGGCTTCTGCGGGACCAGTCCGACCGTCCTGGCCAGCAGCTTCGGATCGATCGTCGCGACGTCCACGCCGTCGACGAGCACCTGGCCGTCGGTGGCGTCGAACAGGCGCGGGATCATGCCGAGCAGCGTCGACTTGCCGCTGCCGGTCGAACCGATGACCGCGGTGACCTCACCGGGGCGGGCGACCAGGTCGACGGCCTTCAGGACCGGCTCCTCGGCGCCCGGGTAGCGGAATCCGGCCGCGCGGATCTCCAGGTGGCCGTGCCGGCGCAGTTCCAGGACCGGGGCGGCGGGCGGGACCACACTGCTCTCGGTGCCCAGGACCTCCTGGATGCGCTCGGCGCAGACCTCCGCGCGCGGCACCATCATGAACATGAAGGTGGCCATCATCACGGACATCACGATCTGCATCAGGTAGGCGAGGAACGCGGTCAGATCGCCGATCTGCATGCCGCCGCTGTCGATGCGGTGGGCGCCGAACCAGACCACCGCGATGGACGACAGGTTCACCACCGTCATGACGATCGGGAACATCAGGGCCAGCATCCGGCCGGTGGCCAGCGACGTCTCCGTGAGCTCGGTGTTGGCGCCCCTGAAGCGGTCCTTCTCGTAGCCGTCGCGCACGAACGCGCGGATCACGCGGTTGCCGGTGATCTGCTCGCGCAGCACCCGGTTCACGGTGTCCAGGCGGACCTGCATGGTGCGGAACAGCGGGCGCAGCCGGCGCACGATGAGCGTCACGCAGATGCCGAGGGTCGGCACCACGGCGACGAGCACCGCGGACAGCGGCACGTCCAGGCCGAGGGCCAGGATGATCCCGCCCACACACATGATCGGCGCCGACACCAGCAGGGTGAACGTCATCAGGGCGAGCATCTGCACCTGCTGGACGTCATTGGTCGTGCGGGTGATCAGCGACGGTGCCCCGAAGTGGCCCATCTCACGTGCCGAGAAGGACTGGACGCGGTCGAAGACGGCCGCGCGGATGTCCCGGCCCACCGCTGACGCCGTACGGGCGCCGTAGTAGACGGCTCCGATGTTGCAGACGACCTGGGCCAGCGAGATGCCGATCATCAGGGCGCCGAAGGACAGGATGTAACCCGTGTCACCCTTCACGACACCGTTGTCGATGATGTGCGCGTTGAGGGTGGGCAGGTAGAGCGTGGCGCAGGTCTGCAGGAACTGCAGCAGCACCAGCAGGGCGATGGGTTTCTTGTACGGACTGAGGTGGGTCCGCAGGAGTCGTATGAGCACGCGGGGTCTCTCGGAATCGTGGACGGCGGGGGTGACCGACGGGTTGTGCATGATGCACGCACCACCCCCTATCGTCGGACACTCCCCCCGCGTTACCTCAACCGATTAACCCAAGTGCGGTCCAAAAATGGACGCCGCCTCCGTCTTCGGACGTACGTCCGTCAAGGCGTTACGCCCGGAACGCCCCGGGATGCGTCTGTTCGCGTACGGAGACGTACTGCTGCCGTACGGCCTGCCCCACGGCGAGTTCGTCGCCGGGCTCCAGCACCTGGGCGACCGGACCCTGCCACATCGGCGGGGTCCGCGGGTCGAGCGTGCCCCGCGAGACGCCGAGGGCCCAGGCCGCCTGACGGGCCGCGCCGAGCGCCGCGTAGTCCGCGGGCTGCGGTACGACGACCTGCGCGCCGAACAGCGCGGGCGCCACGGCCTGGACGGCGGGCAGCTCGGCGGCCTGGCCGAGCAGGAAGATCCGGCGCACGTCCACACCCCGGCCGCGCAGCACGTCCAGCGCGTCCGCGAGCCCGCAGAGCATGCCCTCGAAGGAGGCCCGCGCCAGGTGCTCGGGCTTCATCGACTCCCGGCGCAGCCCGGCCAGCGTCCCCGCCGTGTGCGGCAGGCTCGGGGTCCGCTCGCCCTCCAGGTACGGCAGCAGGACGAGCCCGTGCGAGCCCGGCGTCGACTTCATCGCCAGCTCGGACAGACCCTCCAGGTCCGGCACGCCGAGCAGCTCCGCGGTGCCGCGCAGGGCCCGTACGGCGTTGAGCGTGGTGACGACCGGAAGATGCATGCCGGTCGCGTCGGCCAGTGAGGTGATCATGCCGGTGGAGTCCGCCAGCGCCTCGGGGTGGACGGCCATCACGGAGCCGGAGGCGCCCAGCGACACCACCGCGTCGCCGAGCCCGATGCCGAGCCCGAACGCCGCCGCCATCGTCTCGCCGGTCCCGGCGGATATCAGGAGCCCCTCGGGCGTGGTCCCCGCGGCCTCGGAGGGGCCGAGCACGTCCGGGAGCCCCGCCTGATGGCCGAGCGCCAGTTCGACGAGGTCCTGCCGGTACGCGCCCGTCGCCGCCGACCAGTACCCGGTGCCCGAGGCCCCGCCGCGGTCCGTGGTCCTGCGCACGGGGCGGCCGAGGAGCTGCCACACCAGCCAGTCGTGGGCCTGCAGCAGCATGCTGGTGCGCCGCGCGGCCTCGGGCTCGGTCTTGCTCAGCCAGCGCAGCTTGGTGACCGGCTGCGCGGCCTGCGGGACGCTGCCCACCGCCTGGGCCCAGGCCTCGCGTCCGCCGAGCGCGTCGATCAGATCGGCCGCGGCGACCTGCGCCCGCTTGTCCCCGCCGACCATCGCGGGGCGCACGGTGTTGCCCTGCGGGTCGAGCGGGACCAGCCCGTTCTGCTGGGCCGACACGCCGATGGCCTGGACGCCTTCGAGGAGCCCGCCGCCCGCCGCCTCGCCCAGGGACAGCAGCCAGGCCTGCGGATCCACGTCGGAAGGACGGCCGCCACCCTCGCCGCTGTCGACCGGATGTGGCGCATACCCCTGCCTGAGCACGGCACCCGTGTCCGTGTCGCAGACGACGATGCGAGTGAAATCGGGCGCACTGTCCAGCCCGGCGACTATCCCCATGGCGGAAATTCTGCCGTACGGCGCGAGTCCGTGGCGCCGGGCCGGTACACGGGCCTCCGCAGGACCGCCGCGCAGGGGGGAGGCGGCGGCGCCGGTGCCGTGACCCGGCCCGGCGCCGCCTCCTCGGCCCCTAGGTGTTGCTGGTGCCCCAGTCGTCCTCGCCGGCGCCGGTCCCGTTCCGCTCGCGCAGGGAACGCACCCGGTCCGTGACCGAGTCGGGGACACGGTCGCCGACCTTCTCGCTCACGGTGTGCAGCGCCTTGCCCGCGATCTCGCGGCTCTGCTGGGCCGCGGTCTCCGCGGTGTTGCGCACCGCGGGGTTCTGCGCGACCTGGCGCATGGACTTCTTCAGCTGTTCGTAGCGCTCGCGCCCGGCCCGCGTGCCGAGCACGTAACCCAGGGCCAGTCCGGCGACGAACGTGAGCCGGTAGCGCATGACGGCCACCCTTCCCTTGCGTCGGCATCGGTGTGGAGGGAACCGATTGGCGGAGCACCCCCCTGCTTGCGCTAATGTATGTGTCGCAGCGAGCGCACGCCCCCTGGCGAATACCCAGGTAGGTGCGTTCGATGCAAAGATCAATCCTCCGTAGCTCAATTGGCAGAGCAGCCGGCTGTTAACCGGCAGGTTACTGGTTCGAGTCCAGTCGGGGGAGCTCGATCTCCTGTAGCTCAATTGGCAGAGCAGCCGGCTGTTAACCGGCAGGTTACTGGTTCGAGTCCAGTCGGGAGAGCAACGAAAGAGGGCCCTTCGGGGTCCTTTTTCATGTCCGCAGGGACCGCCCAGGGCATGCCGAAGGCGTCATGGTCACGCGAAGCAGACCAGCCGGAGCAGGAGATCGTATGAGCGGCTATGCTGCGGCAGACGGCGCGCACAAATGTGCGCGGCGCGCCGTAACGGGGCGGTAGCTCAGCCGGTTAGAGCAGCGGACTCATAATCCGTCGGCCGTGGGTTCGAGTCCCACCCGCCCCACCACTGGCTACGCGAGGACAGGCCGTCAGGCCTGCGTCAGGCCCACGGCAGGCGTCGACGGCTGCCGGAGACCCACGGAGTCCGTCCGGCTCCTTCCCCGGGATTCCCGGGCACGCGAGACAGCACCATGGCGCCAGCGGGACGACCGTCCCCACCCCCTCCTCGCGGCCCGGTTACGCGCCTCGTCCGACATCGCGGCGCGGTCTGCGCGGCGGCGTTCGGCCCCGACGGGCGGTCGCTGGCCGCGGGACGCGAGAGAGCGACCGTCACCCTGTGGAATGTCACCGACCCCGCGCACCTGACCGCGACCGCCGCACTCGGCGGGCACCGCGGCGCCGCGCGGGCTCCGGCCGCGCCGGCGGCGCCTCTCCTTGACGGTTCGCCGGTGACGACTGGTGACGGTCTTTCAAATAGCGTCATTTCAGCGGTCGTTGACGATCGCATTCCGGCACTCAAAGGGCGCGCACAGTTTCCGCGGTGTAGCTTCTACCCGTCAGTAGAGGCTTGAGCAAGGGTGGATACGTGGCTGACCCTTCGCAAACCGAGAAGTTCGCCGCCTTCCTTCGGATGCTGAAGGACCGCAGCGGCCGGGGCTACGACCGCCTCGGCAAGGAAGCGGGCGTCAGCGGCTCCAGTCTGCATCGCTACTGCTCCGGCCTCGGCGTCCCGGGCGACTACCGGGTCGTGCACTCCTTCGGAAAGGTGTGCGGGGCCAGTCCGGAGGAGCTCCGCGAACTCCACCGGCTGTGGGCGCTGGCGGACACCGACCGGAACGTACCGGCCGCGGCCACCGCGGCCGGTACGACCGCCCCGGCCGTCCCGACCGGCGAGGGCGAAGGGGAACCGGGTCCGAAGGCGGCTTCGGCGAAGGTCGCTTCGGCGGCGGAGGCTCCGGCCGGGTCCGCCGGGACGGCACCCGGACCGGGTGACGCCGTCGCGCCGCAGACCGATACCGCCGGGGCCGGGGAGCCCCGACGGGGACGGCTGCCCGAGAAGCTGTCCTCGCGGTTCGCGGTCCTGGCCGCCGCGGTCGTGGCCGTGACGGGGCTGGTGGCCGGCTTCGTATGGATGCCCGCCGATCCTCCGCCGACGTCCGAGGAGGGGCTGCTGTACTCCTCCGCGTGCAAGTCGGTCAGCATGGGCCAGCACGACGAGTGCGTGCGCGAGGTCCAGACGCTCCTGGTGCGGGCCAAGGGCAGGCTCGCCGTCGACGGTGACTTCGGGCCCGAGACCCTGCGCCGGCTGACCGCGTTCCAGGTGCTGGCGGGCATGCCGGCCAGCAGTGTCGTCGACGAGGGGACGAAGAAGGCGCTCTACGCGCAGCAGGTGAGCATGGCCACCTGGTCGCCGGACCGCGTGACGAAGCGGATCCGCGAGGTGTTCGCCGAGGACCCGGGCACCGCCGTGGCCATCGCCCGCTGCGCCTCCTTCCTCGACCCGTTGTGGGTGCTGCCCAACACCAACGGCAGCCGCAACTGGGGTGTCTTCCAGATCTCCGACGTCCGCCTGCGGGAGCTCGGCGGCACCCCGCGGCGGGCGTTCGACCCGGAGTGGAACATCCGGGCGGCCCACCGGTTGTGGAGCGTCCGGCACGACTTCCACGACTGGCCCTCCTGCGAGGCCGCCCTGAAGGACTCCAAGGAGTCCAAGGACACGAAGGACACGAAGGGCTCCCAGGGCGTGAAGGCCTCGGCGGGCGCGAAGGGCGCGGCGAAGAGCTGACGCCGGAAGGCCGCATCGGAGAGGTGGACGGAGCGGTGGAGCACGGAGGTCCCGGGTACTGCCCCGCGATACCCGGGACCTCCGCGTTCCGGATCACCGGGACCCGGAACTCCGTGGCGCCGGGACCTCCGTGCTCCCGATCACCGGGACCCTCGGCTCGTGAACTTCGGCTCGGGGGTCACCGGCACCGGGCCCGGCACCGGGATCCCCGGCACAGGGACCCCGGCCCCGGATCACCGGGAGCGTCAGACCGTGCCGCTCTCCCACCACCAGTCGCGGCCGAGGTCGGCCCGGCTGTCGACGTGCTGGTGGTCGACGGTGTACCGCTCCAGGCCGGAGAACCCGCAGGTCTCCGCCTTCTGGTAGACGGTCTTGGTGGCCACGCCGGGGACGTCGAGGTCGGCCGCGGTGCCGTACAGGTGCATGCTGTCGCTGGCCCCGCCGATGTCGGCGTTGTGCGCGATGCTGCGGAAGCCGGAGTTGACCGTGATCGGCTTGTCGCCGAGCTTCTTGCGCAGCGCCTCCAGCTTGTACATGCAGCGCCGGGCGTTCTCCTTCGCGGCCGCCGCGCTCACCTTGCCGCCGTTGAACGTGCCGCTCGACTGGTCCACGAACTCACTCCAGTTGAAGTGGGCCGTGGAACCGTCCGACTGCTCCAGCGCGTTGAGCTTCGCCTGGGTGTTCGGACCGGCGACCCCGTCGTCGTCGAGCCCGTACGCCGCCTGGAACCGCTTGACCGCCGCGAACGTGCCGGGACCGAAGTCGCCGTCGAGGCCGACCCGGGTGTGGCTCGCGCTGTCGGCCGCCCAGCCCGCCACGCGGATCTGCAGCTCCAGCACGTCGGCGCCGCTGTCGCCCTGCTTCATCGTGCGCGACCACGAGTAGGCCTGCGCGGTACCGGAGAGCAGCAGCGGGCTCAACGCCAGGCCGGCGCCGACGGCCAGCGTGCCGCGCAGCATGCTGCGGCGGTCGAGCGGGCGGCTGCCGACGGAGCGGCCGCCGGCGGAACGGAAGAGGAAGGTCATCGTCGTCCTTTCGGAACGGTGGTGCGAGAGGAGGCGGAGCGAGGTCAGTAGGCGAGCTGGAAGTTCACGTTCTGGGCGAAGGTGTCGTACGGGCCGACGCGCAGGACGAAGCGTGTGCCGTCCTTGACGTCCGTGGCGACGGTCGCCCACGGGGTGCCGTGCAGGGAGTACGTGTTGTCGTGGTTGCACTTGTCGGTGTGGTCGATGAACACCACACACGCGTACAGGAAGCTCTGGTCGTCCGTGGTGAGCCGCATGTTGATGTCACCGCACCGCGAGGACGTGGTGAAGGGGCCGTAGTCCCTGGGGCCCGCCTGGTAGCGGTAGTTCAGGGTCTTCGCTCCGCCGTAGCAGCTGGTCGCCGCGGCCGAGGACTGTGCGGCGGCGGGCGCGGCACCCGCTCCCAGCAGCGCGGCCACGGTGACGAGAGCCGAGGCGAGCGCCTTGGTCCTGCTCATGATGGTCTCCGTTCGTGAAGTGGGGGAGAGGGTCAGAAGGCGATCTGGAAGGTGGCCGAACTGCCTTCCAGGTCGACGCCGTTGGGCACGGTGAACCGGGTTCCGTTCAGGACGTCGGTGGCGATGGTCGTCCAGTTGCGGCCGATCTTGGTCCAGTAGTTGCAGCCACTGGCCCGCGCGAACTGCACGCAGGCCCAGCCGAAATCGGCGTCGCCGCCGGTCATCCGCATGTTGATGTCCGTGCAGCGGCTCGTGGTCACGTACGGGCCGAAGTCGCGGACCTCCCCGTAGTGCACGGTGACCGCTCCGCCGTAACAGCTCGTGGCGGCGGTGGCGGTGGTGGCGGCCGAGGCGGGCGCCGGGACGGTGAAGCCCAGCGTGACGAGCAGGGCGACGAGGGAGGCACGGGCGAACCGGGCGGTCATGGGGACGCTCCTCGGTACGGAGGCGGAGGCGGAGGCGGTCGCGGCGGGGATCACCGGTTCGCCAGCCGGTCGAGATCGGCCTGGGTGCCGTTGAACACGTCGCCGGTCGCCGGCGCCCGCAGACCCGGGAAGATCGCGGCGTCGGTGTACTGCCACATCGTCCAGGTCGCCGAGCCGTTCGGCACCGGAGGCTGGGTGATCGACTGGCGGTAGTCCGCGAGTTGCAGCGGATACCGGGCGAAGGCGGTGGTCGAGCCCATGCAGTCGTCCAGGAAGGACTTCTGGGTGTAGATCATCGGAACGCGGCCGAAGGCGTTCTCCACCCGGTCGAGCCAGGCCTTGGCGTCGGCCACCGTGCCGTAGGTGGGACAGCGCCCGCTGCCGTCGTCCATGCGCTCCAGGTCGAAGATCGGCGGAAGGTCGCCCGCCCGCTTCCCGGTGTAGCCGGTCGCCCGCACGGCGGCGATGAACCGGTCGGCCTGCGCGGCACCCGTGTCGGCCGCCGTGCCCGTGTAGAAGTGGTACGGCGCCACGGCCAGCCCCGCCGTCCTGGCCCCTTCGAGGTCGGTGGCGAGGTATTCGTCGGTGACGTTCGTGCCGCGGGTGGCCTTGACCGTCGCGAACTCGGCGCCCGAGGCCCGTACGGCCTTCCAGTCGATCGGCGCGCCGCCGGGGTGCTGGTACTTGGCCGTGTCCAGGCCGTCGATCGGGTGGCCGGCGGGGTGGGGCGGCGTGCAGTACGCGTTACGGCTGGACCAGTCGACCAGCTTCGCCCAGGTGTTGGGGCCCACGGTGCCGTCGGCACTGAGGTTGGCGCAGTGCTGGAGCTCGACGACCCGGTCCTCGGTGCCGCCCCCGAAGTCGCCGTCGACGGTCAGCGGCGGATAGTGGAACGGCTCCATGGCCAGGTTCAGCCGGCACTGGACCTCCTTGACCTCCTCGCTCTTCGCGCCCTTCTTCAGGGTCGGGCGCGCGTCGGTGTGGCCGCACACGGTCGCCTGCGCCGTCCCCGCCGTGCCCTGGGTCGAGCAGGTGTGCGGCTGTGCGGCCCAGGAGTTCAGCGCCGCCCAGGTCTGCGGTCCGAGCACGCCGTCCGCGCTCAGCCCGGCGCACCGCTGGAACTCCTTCACCCGCGTCTCGGTCGCCGCTCCGAACGAGCCGTCCGCCGCGATCGGCGTGTACCGGCTCGGCTTCGTCGCCAGGTCGAGTTGGCACTGCGCCTCGACCGTCGCGTCCCCCGTGGATCCCTGCTTGAGCGTGGGCTGTTCGCTCGTGTGCCCGCAGACCGCGACCGCGGCGGCCGGCGCCGCCTGCACCGCCGCGGGTCCGCACAGGGGCAGGACCGCTGCCACGGCGAGGGTCAGGCCCCGCAGTAGCGTCCTTGTTCCCATCTGGTGTTCCCCCTCTGATCAGTGGCCGGGAAACCTCCGGCCGCCGATCAGGCTGGCAGCGACTGCCCCGCGGCGGATCCTCTCGATCCGGATAGGGACGGCGGGACAGTCCCACCTACGTGACCTGCGGGAACGCGGTACCTCTGGGACGGGCGTGGGACACGGGCGGCGACACCGGCGCCCGGTCGGGCCCGAGGGAGGACCTCGGTCGCCGGGGCGGACCCGGGCCGGCCCGGGGAGCGGACGGTCGGCCGCCCCGGAACGGGACGGTCAAGCGCCCCCGGAACGGGACGGTCAGGCGCCCCCCGGAACGGGACGGTCAGCCGTCCCCGGAACGCTTCCCGGCGAGGAACCCCACCACCTCCCCGGGCACGAGGTGCCCGGCCTCCGGTTCGTCCCACTGGACGGGATGGATGCCGTGGTCCGCGAGACTCCGCACGAACCCCTCGGGCAGCCTGTCGCCCTCGACCAGGTGGAGATCGAGGAGTGCCTTCCGCGCCGAAGGCTCCAGAGCTTCCCACCACTGCGTGAGGCGCGCGCTGTGTGTGCTGTTCATACGCCCAGGTGAACACGGACAAACGGCGGCGAACAACCGAAAACGCCGTTCGCGTCGGACCCGGCCGGACCGGACGGCGCCGCCGGGGCGGAGCCGCGACGGAACATGCTGCTCGGAGGGTAGGAGTGGCACATCCGTGGGCACCATGCGTCTATGCGCGTCGACGAGGACGCCGGTCTCATCAGTCATGAGGAGGGGTCATGAACCGTCAGATCCGGATTCGCGTCAACCGTCGGCCCGCCGCTCCGCGCGAGATGCCGATCGACCGCAGGACGCCCTCGGGCCGTCTCCTGCCGTACTGACGCGCACGCGCCCCGACTCGCCGCACCGACGTGTCCGCCGGTGCGAAGCACACGGCCCGCCGGGTGGATACCCGGCGGGCCGTGTGCTGTCCGGACGGTGAGGTCCGGTCGTCAGTCCCGGGCCGCGCGACGGCGTACGACGAGGATCGCGCCCGCGCCGGCGGCGAGGGCCGCGGCCGCCGCGCCCGCGAGGGGGAGGGCGGAACCGGAACCGGTGCTCGCGAGGTCGCCGCCGGTGGCCGAGGAGCCGGAGGACCCGGTCGCCGCCGAGCCGCCCGTGGAGCCCGAACCGCCGGTGGAGCCCGAACCGCCGGTCGAGGTGCCGCCGGAACCGCCCGTGGCGGACGTGGAACCGGAACCGCCCGTCGAGCCGCTGTCGCCCGAGCCGCCCGTCGAGCCGCCGGCGCCGTCGACGTCGAGCAGGATCGCGGCCGAGTCGTTCTTCTTGTTCCTGTCGTACGGGCGCTCGGCGGCGTCGAGCGTCACCGAACCCCTGGCCCCGGCCACGGCCTTGTCGATCCGCAGCCTGAACGAGTAGGTGACGGCGCCCTTCTCTTCGATCCAGTAGTTGGCGAGGTCGCAGCGGTAGCTCCCGGCGGCCACCTTCGAGCAGGCACCGGACGGCTTGGTCACCGTCGTACCGGCGGGCATCTTGACCAGGACCTTGGCGACAGGGTCGCCCAGGTCCGACCTCACCCAGGCCGGACCCGCGTCGGTGAACCCGGTGTCCAGGGCGACCGTGTCCCCGACGCGGCCCTTCAGCCGGGCGCCCGTCGCCTGGAGGTCGGCCGTGTTGTCCGCGGTGACCGGCACGCTCTCCGCGTCCCAGTCCGGGTGGTCCACGTCGCCGGCACGCACCGGCGTGTTCGAGGGCAGCTCGGTCAGCTTCACCGCGGGCCCGGTGCCCCGTACGGTCTCCTCGGTGCCGTCCTCGTCGCCGGAGTCGTACGTGGAAACCGTCATGCGGAGGCTTTCGTACAGCGCGTGGTCGAGGACGTTCATCTTCAGCGGCTTCTCGGGCGCGTAGACCGAACCGGCCTTCACCGTCTGGTCGAACTCGCACACCGCGGTGGAGTGGCTCGGGTTCTCGTCGTAGGAGCCGATCTCGTAGCGCACGCAGTTGGACGGCAGTTCCTGGTGGGCCAGACCGCGGGAGACGGTGTAGGCCAGGTAGACCTTGTCGAGATCCGTGGCTCCCTTGTTGGCGAACGTGCCGGGCAGCTCGACGCTGCTGCCGGGGTCCACTCCGTCGATCGGCGTGAGCCAAGCCAGGGCCAGACCGGTCGGGGTGACCTCGGCGGCGGCGGGGACGGCGCCCAGCGCCATCAGGCCGACGACGCCGACCGCGGCGGCGGTGACCGTGGCGGCGGTGATTGTGGCCGTGGTCCTGCGCGGCGGGCGGCGGTCGAATGCGGTCCGGAGCATGGGGGGATCCTCGCGAGTGAATCGGCGGATACGTACGGACGAACGACAGGGGAACGGTGATTCCCGAACGTCAGACGCCTCCCCCGGCGGGAGGGTTGTACGCCCCGGACGGAAATCGAGCCCCGCCCTTCACCGCCGTCCCGTCGTCCTCCGCCTCACCTCACCGCTCCCGGACGTCACAGCGGTGACTGCCAGTTGACGTCCGGGGCGCCCGAGGCGTCGTTCGGGAAGCCGTCGGCGTGGACGGTCAGACGGACGCCGGGCCGGCCGTCGGGCAGGGTCACCGTCACATCGACGGCGACCTCGATCCGCGACACCCCGGACCGTCGCGAGGCGGCGGCCAGGGCGCGCCGCAGCACGGCGAGCAGGCGGCCCGCCGCCGGCTCCGTGATCCGGTTCTCCACCGGGCCGGTGAACCGGGTGGACGGCCGGACGCCGAGGACCGCCGCCGCGCCCGCCGTCTCGCGCAGGACCTTGCCGCGGAACGTGCTGGGGGCGTCGGCGGGCGGCTGCTGCAGCGCGAAGATGGCGGTACGCACCTCCTGGACCGTGGCCTCCAGTTCGTCGACCGCCCGGCCGAGGGTCGCCGACACCTCCTCCGCCTGCCCGTCGTCGCCGCCGTGCGCGGCGTTCCTGCGCTGTGTCGACTCCAGCATCATGCCGGTCGCGAAGAGGCGCTGTACGACGAGATCGTGCAGGTCACGGGCGATACGGTCGCGGTCCTCGTACACCGCGAGGAGTTCACGGCTGTGCCGGGCGTCGGCGAGGACCAGGGCGAGCGCGACCTGCGAGGCGAACTGGGTGGCCAGCAGGCGTTCGACCTCGGTGTACGGGCGGTCGCCCCGCCCGCGCGGCAGGGCCAGCGTGCCGATGAGCCGGCCCTCGGTCTGCAGGGGCAGCATCATGCTCGGCCCGAACCGGGACCGTACGGAGGTCGTCATCCGCGGGTCGGTCGCCGAGTCCTCGATGAACACCGGCTCCCCGCCGAGGAGTTGTTCGAGGACCGGGCTGCCGGGCGCGATGGTGGTGCCCACGATGCCGGCCGGGTCCCCGGGGGTGGAGGCGACCACGATCTCCATGCCGCCCTCGTCCGTGGGCTTGAGGATGATCCCCGCCGAGGCGTCCGCGAGCATCCTGGCGCGTTCGGCGACCGTGGTCAGCGCGTCGGCCGCGGTGCCGCCGCTGAGCAGGGTGGTGGTGACGGCGGCGGCGCCCTCGATCCAGCGCTCCCGCTGCCGGGCCGTCTCGTAGAGCCGGGCGTTGGCGATCGCGATACCGGCCTGCGCGGCGAGCAGGCGCACCACCTGCTCGTCCTCGCGGGTCACGGGTCCGGTGGACTTGTCCGCGAGACAGAGGTTGCCGAACACCTCGTCGTCGACCCGGATGGGAACGTCCAGACAGATGTCGGCTTCCCGCTCGTCACGGAGCTCGGGGGAGGGGAGGTCCTCGGACGCCCCGGACTCCTCGTCGGCCGGGGGTTCCCGGGACGCCGACGCCGACGCCGGGGATTCGGTGGACGCCGGGCGCACCCGGGGCGCAGGGGATTCGGTGGACGCCGGGGACTTCCCGGTCGGCCGGGGTTCCTCCGGCGAAGGGCCCGTCCCCGTCAGGTGCGGTCCCGCCGTGCGGATCCGTACCAGCCCGTCCCGCGCCGGGTCCCGCATCCCCAGCACCGCGTACCGGGCCCCGGTCAGTTCGGCGGCGGCGTCCACGATCCGCTGGAGGGTCGCGCGCAGTCCGAGTTCGGTGCCGACGCTGAGGACCGCCTCCAGCAGGGGCGGGAGTCCGGGCAGGGGGTCGGTCGTGGAAGGCCCTTCGGACACCGTTCGCCGGTCCTTCGGTACGTCAGTTGGCCAGCGGGTTCAGGATCATCGGCTCGATCTTGCCCTCCAGCATGTAGCCGAGGCCCTGGACGGCACAGAGTTCGGGCCGCTCGGCGATGTGGACGGGCACGCCGGTCGCCTGCCGGAGCATCTGGTCGAGCCCGGGGAGCAGCGCGCTGCCGCCGACCATCATGATCCCGCGGTCGGCGACGTCGGCCACCAGATCGGGCGGGCAGGACCGCAGCACCTTGCCGATGCCGTCCAGTACGGCGGTCAGCGGGGTCTCGATCGCCATGCGGACGGCGGCGGTGTCGACCTTCACGGAACGCGCCAGCCCGGTCGCCACGTCCCGCCCGTGGATCTCGGTCAGGGCCGGCCCGTGCGGGGTCAGCCCGTTCCCGGAGAGGGCGAGCTGCAGCGGCCGTACGGCCTGACTCGGCAGCATCAGTTCGTGCTGGTGGCGCAGGTGCTGCACGATCGCGTGGTCGACGGCCTCACCGCCGACCGGGATGCGCTCGGCGGTGACGATCGACCCCAGCGACAGCACGGCGAGCTGGGTCGCGGCGGCCCCGCACACCATGATCATGGTGGCCTCGGGACGTTCGACGGGCAGTCCGCAGCCGACCGCCGCCGCGATGAGCGTGTCGACGAGCTCGACCCGCCGCGCCCCGAGCCCGACCAGCGTCTCGATCGTGGCGCGCTGGGCCAGCGGGCCCGCGTCGTGCGGGGTGCAGGCCGCGGCCCGCAGTCGGGGCTTGCGGCGCAGGGTGCGCCGGACCTTGTCGCCCAGGAGCTGACGCAGCATCCGCTGGGCCATGTCGATGTCGACGACGGTGCCGCCGGACACCGGGCGCACCACCCTGATGTATTCGGGGGTGCGGCCCGTCATCCGCTCCGCGAACTCCCCGACCGCGATCAGGGCGCCCGTCTTCGTGTTGATCGCCGCGACGCTCGGCTGGTCGACGACCAGGCCCGCGCCCCGCACCCACACACGGGTCCGCGCCGCGCCCATGTCGACGGCGAAGTGACAGCGGCGAAGCTGCTCCAGACTGGCGGTCATGGCAGGTCCTCCCGAGAGCGCAGACCGTGGGGCTCCGCCGGACGGCGGTCCTTACTCGCATGGTGCGCGCGCGGCGGGGACGGCGCCCCTTTTGGGCCGCCGGGCGAGGTGCCGCCGGACGGGTGGTCCGACGCCGTCCGGCCCGGCGGCGCCGCCGGGCGCCCGCCGCCGCGGCGCGTCCATCCGCTGAACGCGATCGCCGGGCATCCGGTGCGCCGGGCCGTCCGCCGAAGCAACGGCGTTGCCGCGCACGCCACTTGACGCTGTCCCGGTTTCTGCGGCTCCTACCGGCATGTCCTGGCGGGAAGCCGCCAGGGCGCCTTCCCGCCAGGTTCCGTCAATGTCACCGCAACACAAGCCCCCCGACACTCTTCGCAAGCACCGGGCGCCACCCCCTGCCCAGGTGCGCGCTCGGCCGACGAAGAGAGGCCATGAATGACCAGAGGACCACTGATACGACCGGCGGCGCTGCTGTCGGCCGGGCTCGTGTTCGCGCTGCTGCCCACGGGCCGGGCCGGCGCGCTGGCCGCCGCCGGCGCCGCGGACACCACCGCCGCCCCGGCCGCGGCGAGAGCCGCCGGAACCACACACACCGTCACCCTCGTGACCGGGGACAAGGTGACCGTCACCGACGTCGGCGGCGGGAAGAGGACCGTCTCCGTCGTACGTCCCCGGGGGGCCACCGGGGCCGTGCGCACCCAGGTCGCGAACGGGACCGTCACCGTCGTACCGGACGAGGCGCTCCCGTATCTGGAGGCAGGCACCCTCGACCGGCGGCTGTTCGACGTGAGCGAGCTGATCCGGCAGGGGCTCACCGACGGGCAGACCGGTGAACTGCCGCTGATCGTGACGTACGACCCGAAGGCGCGCACCACCGTCCCCGGCGGAGCCGAGCGGACGCGGTCGCTGCCGAGCATCCGGGGCGCGGCCGTCGACGCGGACAAGGGCCGGACCTTCTGGAAGGCGATGACCCGGCAGGCCGGGATCGGCAAGGTCTGGCTCGACGGATGCGTCAAGGCCGACATGGCCGAGAGCAACGCGCAGATCGGCACCCCGAAGGCCTGGGAGGCGGGGCTCACCGGCAAGGGCGTGACCGTCGCCGTCCTGGACACCGGCGTCGACACGAGCCACCCCGACCTCGCCGGCCGGGTCGCGCAGACCAGGAGCTTCATCGACGGGGAGGAGGTCGCCGACCGCAACGGGCACGGCACGCACGTCACCTCCACCGTCGGCGGCACCGGCGCCGCCTCCGACGGCCAGGAGAAGGGCGTCGCCCCCGAGGCCACCCTCGCCGTCGGCAAGGTGCTCAGCGACGAGGGCTCGGGCAGCGAGTCGCAGATCATCGCCGGCATGGAGTGGGCCGCGCGTGACGTCCACGCCAAGGTCGTCTCGATGAGCCTCGGTTCGACCGAGCCGAGCGACGGCACCGACCCGATGGCCGCGGCCGTCGACACCCTCTCGAAGGAGACCGGCGCCCTCTTCGTCATCGCCGCGGGCAACACCGGCGCCCCCTCCTCCATCGGCTCGCCCGGCGCCGCCGACTCCGCCCTGACCATCGGCGCGGTCGACTCCTCCGACCAGGCCGCCTACTTCACCAGCGCCGGACCCCGCTACGGCGACAACGCGCTCAAGCCCGACCTGTCCGCACCCGGCGTCGACATCCTCGCCGCCCGCTCCCAGCTCGTGGGCGGCAGCGGCTACTACACCTCCATGAGCGGCACGTCGATGGCGACCCCGCACGTCGCCGGTGTGGCCGCGCTGCTCGCCCAGGCCCACCCCGACTGGACCGGCGCCCGGCTCAAGGACGCGCTGATGTCCACCTCCGCGGAACTCGACGCCTCCGTCTACCAGTTGGGCGCGGGCCGGGTGAGCGTCCCGGACGCCGTCGGCGCGAAGGTCACCGCCACGGGCAGTGTCGACCTCGGCTTCCACGGCTGGCCCCACGACGACGACAAGCCCGTCACCAAGACGGTCACCTACTCCAACTCCTCCGACGCGGCGGTGGAGCTGACGCTCGCCGCGGAGGGGGCCGGCGAGGGTGTCGCCACCCTCGCCGACACCACGCTCACGGTGCCCGCGCACGGCAGCGCCTCCACCACGCTCACCGGCGACAGCCGGAAGGCGCCCGCGGGCCAGACGTCGGGCCGGATCGTGGCGTCGGTGGCCGGCACCCCCGTCGCGCACACCGCGTTCGGGCTGGTCAAGGAGGAGGAGCGGTACACGCTCACCGTCCATGTGAAGGACCGGGACGGCGGCCCGGCCGCGGCCTACCTCGCCGTCCAGCAGCTCGCGAAGGACGTCGACGCCTATTCCGCGGCCGTCGACGACTCCGGCACGCTGAAGCTGCGGCTGCGCCCGGCCACGTACAGCCTCACCTCGTTCCTCGACGTGCGCGGCAGCCACGGCGCCGACTCCCTCGGCCTCGGTTTCCTCGCCGCACCCCAGATCGTTCTCGACCAGGACCGCGAAGTCACCCTGGACGGGCGGAAGTTGCGGGAGATCAGCGCCAAGGTCGACCGGCGCACCGAGACCCGGCAACTGATCATGGAGTACGACCGTGCGGGCGGCGGCGCCGACCTGTTCGGCGCGGTCCAGCTCCCCGTCAAGTACGACAGCGTGTTCGCCGCGCCGACCCCGAAGGTCACCGAGGGCACCTTCGACTACCGGACCGTGTGGCGGCTGGGCAAGCCGCTCCTGGAGGTCGCGGGTGTCGAGGAGACGGTCGTCCAGCCGGGGACCACGCTGACCGAGGGCCGCACCAGGCTGCCGCTCGTCGACGTCGGGAGCGGACCGTTCACCGGCGTGAGCGGCAAGGCCGTGCTCGCGAGACTCACCGACGGCGTCTCGCCGGCCGAACTCGCCCAGGCGGCCCAGGACGCGGGCGCCAAGGCCCTGTTCGTCACCGACGACGCGCCGGGCCGTCTCAACGCCTGGTTCGGCACGGACGCCTACGAGGACCGGCCGTTGCAGGTCGCCACGGTCGACGCGGCGGACGCGGCGCGGCTGCGCGCGAAGCGGACCGTCGACATGACCGGCACCCGCAACTCGCCGTACGTGTACGACCTTTCGCACGGCTACACGGGGGCCGTCCCGGACCGGAGCCTCGCCTACGAGCCCGGCCGCCGTGAACTGGCCGTGCTGGACACCAGGTTCTACGCGGTGAAGCCCGTCTCGGGCAGCGAGTACCGCTACTCCATCGTCGACCCCTTCCCCATCGGACTCGGCTTCCAGGAGCGGATCGACTACCCGGCCGAGCGCACCGACTACGTCTCCACCGGCACCGGACAGACCTGGTCGGAGTCCGTGAACGTCGGGACGGGCGCGCTGGAGGAGCGCAGCGGCCTGGTCGCCTACCGGGGCGGCGCCCACCAGGGGCTGAACTGGTTCAAGCCGGTCTGGCACCCCTGGCTCGGCACCGGACTCGGCTGGGGCCAGCAGCGCTCGGGCGACGTCATCCAGTTCAACACGCCCGGCTGGGGCGACTCCGGCCCCGACCACACCGGCTTCGGCGACGTGTGGAGCGACGACACCGGGATGACGCAGTTCACCGAGGTGTACCAGGACGGTGTCCTGCTCGGCCGGCGGCAGAGCTCCGCGGGATACGTCTGGGAGGCGCCCGCCGACGAGCACACCTACAAGGTGGTCACGGACACGACCCTCGACCCCGAGCGCTGGAAGCTCTCCACCAAGGGCCACACCGAGTTCACCGTCCGCTCGGCGGCCACCCCCGACGACCGCTGGACCTTCCTCCCGCTCGTCAACCTCGGCTACGACATCGACACCGACCTCGCGGGCGACGTGCGCGGCGGCCGGGTGCCGGTGAGCATCCACGCCGAGTACGTGAAGGGCGCGCCGGACACCGGCACCCTCGGCGGCGGAAAGCTGGAGGTGTCCTACGACGACGGCGCCACCTGGAGGACGGTCCCGCTGAGCGGCGCCGGCACGGCCCGCTGGAAGGGCACGCTGAACGTCCCGCGCGGCGCGGCGTTCGTGTCGCTGCGGGCGTCCGCCCACGACGACCAGGGCGGTTCGGTCAGCCAGGAGATCATCCGGGCGGTGGGTGTCCGGTGACCGGTCGCCGGGTGGCGGGCCGCCCGGGGCGGGAGCCCGCCACCCGGTCCCATCCCTCCGGCGCGCCGCCACCGAGGCGGCCCGGAGAACCGCGGGCCGCCACCGTCGTGGCGCCCGGGTGAGCAGGCGGCCGTCGGATCCTCCCGGGAGTGAGGATCCGGCGGCCGCCGTCCGGCCGGCCTCAGGGGCGGCGCGGCGAGATGCCCCGGATCACTCCCAGGTCCAGCAGGTCCTGCGGCCGCACCCGGAGCTGGGCCGCCGTCGCCCGGACCTCCTCGGCGGGCCGCTTGAGGATCGCGGCAGCCGACTCCGGCGCGATGACGGAGAAGTAACTGTCCGGCGTGGCCCAGGTGTTGCCGGGAGCGGCCAGGGCCAGCGCGCCGCCTGAGCCGCCCTCGCCGATCACCAGCGTGGTGACGGGCGTGCGGGCGGTGGCGACCGCCGCGAACAGGTCCGCGATCGCCGAACCGGCCCCCTGCCGCTCGGCGAGCGCGTCGTTCGCGGCGCCCGGGGTGTCCACCAGCGTCAGGACCGGGATGCCGAGCCGCCCCGCCATCCGCACCAGCCGGGCCGCCGTGCGGTATCCGGCGGGACGGGTCGGGGTCCCGCGCTGGGCGGCGTACGCGACGGTCCGTCCGTCGTGCGCGCGGCCGAAGCCGCACAGCACGCCGTCGTCGGTGCCGCCGCAGCGGTCGCCGCCGATCGCCGCCCGGCGGGTGAAGTAGGCGTCCAGGTAGGCCTCGGCGCGCGGGCGCTGTGCGGACCGGGCGCGTCGCACCGCCTCCCAGCCCGTCGCGGGCGGGTCGGCCGCCTCGCCCAGGGCGGCCGGGACAGGTGCCGCCCCGACGGCGGGCCGGGTGAGCAGGTCCAGCCACAGGGCGAGCGTCTCCCGCAGCCCGTCCTTCGGTACGAGGGCGTCGACCGCACCCGCCGCGACCTGCGCCTCGGCGGTGTACGCGGCCGGGTCCGCGTCGGGCGGGCGGACCCGGGAGCCCGCGAAGGCGACCTGGGCGCCCGGCAGCGCCAGGGTCACGTCGGCGCCCGCGCCGAGCGTGGCCCAGCCCCCTCCCGTCGTCGGGTCCCGCAGCACCGCGACCTGAGCGAGCCCCGCCTCCCTGAGCAGCGCCGACTGCCGTGCCACCCGCTGGAGCTGGGTCAGCGCGAGCATGCCCTCCTGCATCCGGCTGCCGCCCGTGGCGACGAGCGAGACGACCGGCAGCCGGTGCGTACGGGCGTAGTCGTAGGCCGCCTCCAGACGGTCCCCGGTGCGTTCGCCGAGCGAACCGCCGAGGAAGCCGAACTCGAAGGCGACCAGGACGGCGGTGACCGGACCGAGCGGAGCCCTGCCGTCGATCGTGGTGCCGAAACTCGCCGTCCCGAAGGTGGCCGTACCGCAGACGACGGACTCCTCCTCGCCGGTACGGGCCGCCGCACGCGCCCGCGCGTCCCCGTACCCGTTCCAGGAGAGCGGGCCGTCCGGCGGGAACTCCCCTTCGGGGGAGGGGAGTTCGGCGAAGCTGTCGGTGACCAGGGCGATGGCCTCGCGGGCCGAGATCCGTTCAGTCACGCGGCAGCTCCCGCTTCAGGATCTTGCCCATGTCGTTGCGGGGCAGCTCCTCCACGAAGCGCACGGTGCGCGGCCGTTTGTGCGGGGCGAGCCGCCGGGCCACATGGTCGGCCAACTCGTCGGCGGACGGCGGCGCCTGGGGGTCGAGCGGGACGATCCAGGCCGCCACGCGCTCACCGAGGTCGGCGTCCGGCTCCCCGGCGACGGCGGCCTCGCGGACCCCGGGGTGTTCGAGGAGCGCGTTCTCGATCTCACCCGCGCCGATCTTGTGACCGCCGCTCTTGATCAGGTCGGTGGCCTTGCGGCCGACGATGCGGACCGAGCCGTCGGGGTCGAGGACCGCCATGTCGCCGGTGCGGAACCAGCCGTCGGCGGTGTACGCGGCGGCGGTGGCGTCGGGCCGGTTCAGGTACTCGGTGAACAGGTTCGGCCCCCGCACCTGGATCTCGCCCACGCTCTCGCCGTCGTACGCCCCGGCCGGCGTGCCGTCGGCCTCGTACCAGGCGATCGCCGTCCCGTCCTCCTCGACGAGCCGCAGCCCGACGCCGGGCAACGGCACCCCGACCGTGCCGGGGCGCACCTCCCCGTCGGCCCGCACGCTCGTGTTCATCAGGGTCTCGGTCATGCCGTACCGCTCGACGACCCCGCGCCCGGTCGCGGCACCGATCCGCTCGTGGTCGTGCAGGGGCAGCGCCGCCGAGCCCGACACCAGCAGCCGCGCCCCGCCCAGTGCCTTGGCGAGCCCGGGGTCCTCCCCGAGCGCCTCGGCGAGGCGGTGGTACATCGTCGGCACCCCGAACAGCATGGTCGCCCCGGCGCCCAGCTCCCGCGCCACGCCCTCGACGCTGAACCGGCCCAGGTGCCGTACGGACCCGCCGCGCCGCAGCGGGCCGAGGACGCCGATGATCAGCCCGTGCACATGGAACAGCGGCAGGCCGTGCACCAGCACGTCGTCGCCGGTCCACTGCCAGGCGTCGGCCAGGGCGTCCAGGGTCGCGGCGATCGCGCGGCGCGGGATGACCGCGCCCTTGGGCGGACCGGTGGTGCCGGAGGTGTAGACGATCAGGGCGGGGGCGGCGGGGTCCGTGACCGTGCCGGCGCCGACGGTCTCCGCGCCGCCGGGACCCCCGGCCCCCGAGCCCGCCTCCGCCCGGTTCGCCGTCGCCTCCGCGTCCACCACCACGTCCACGCGCTCCAGCGCCCCGAGCGGCGCGGGCAGCACGTCGCCCGGGGCCGCGAGCACCAGCGTCGGCGCGCTGTCGCCCAGGATGTGGCCGAGTTCCGTCTCTCCCGACTTCGGGTTCAGCGGTACGGCCGGCACGCCCGCGAGCAGCGCGGCGACGACACCCACGGCCGTCTCCAGGGCCGGCGTGGCCCAGACGGCGACCCTCCCGGCGCCGTCGAGCCGCGCGGCCAGCGCTTGCGCGGAGGCGGCCAGTTCCGCGTACGTGAGGGACCGATCGCCGAAGCGCAGCGCGGACCGGTCCGCGACCGAGCCGCCCACCAGGGCCGGGAAGAGGGAGAACACGAGGACTCCTTGCCGAGAGGACTTCACCGGGAGGGACACGTTCTTCCTACACGATCGGAATCCCGGACCGGGCTCTCGGCCGCCCGATCGCGCCGAGGACGTGGAGGGGGAGCGCAGGCTCCGTAAGGATCGCCGCGAAACGGGGGACGATCGCCGGGGAACCGTGGCGTGGACGGACCCGGACACGTAGGGTCGGGCTCGCGTCACAACTTGACGAGTCAACTGCCGGGAGACCTTTGGTGAGTGAGTCCCCGCCGCACCTTCCCGAGGTCCTGCCGGACGGCGGGGAGGCGGAGCGATGACGACGAGGGCCGCCGGCTCCGTCGGAAGGTTCGTGGCGGCGCTGCGTCCGCGCGGGACCCGCTCCGAGATGCGGGCGCTGGCGGTGGAGCTCGGCCGGGTGCTGCGGAGAAGGATCGATACGCCGGTCGACATGCGGGAGCTGGCGCAGGCCCTCTGCGAGGAGATGAGCCGGCGCCGGGGCGGCCGTCCGGTCCAGCTCCGCTTCGAGCGCTTCCCCGACGAGATCGAAGTCACCGGTCTGTGGATGGAGTTCAGCGACTTCGACCTCGTCGTCGTCGAGGAGCGCGCCGAGACCGTGCAGCAACTGGTCATCCTCGGGCACGAGTTGTGGCACATGAAGGAAGGCCACCGCGACCACCACGTGGACGGGGCGACGGCCGTGGCGCGGGCGGCCCTCTCGGACCGCTCCCACCGGCACGAACCCGGACCGCGTTCTGTGCCGTTCCGGCCGGAGGTCGCGCGTGCCGTCGCCGCCCGTGACGGTTCGCGTCAGGCGGACGAGGCGCGGGCCGAGGCCTTCGGCCTGCAACTGGCGAGCGTCTTCCGCTCCTGGGTGACCGGCCCCGGCGACAGCGCCCCCGCCGACCCGGTGAGCCGCGCCATCGAGGCCTCCCTCGGCTACCGCAGACCCCAGGACTGACCCGCGGGCCCGGCCGGACTGCCCCTGACCGAAAGGGAGTCCGGCCGGACGGTCCTACCCGAGCCGGAGTCCGGCCGGACTGCCCGCCTCGACCACGTCCGCGACCACACAACTGACGTTGTCCGGCCCGCCCGCGTCGTTCGCCGCCCCGACCAGGGCCCGGACGGCGGCGTCGGGATCGGGTGCCGCGGCGAGGAGCCGCTCGATCCCCTCGTCGGGCACGACGGTGGACAGGCCGTCCGAGCACAGCAGATAGCGGTCGCCCGGCCGGACGTCCTGAAGCCGCAGATCCGGTACGGACGCGGTGCTGCCCAGCGCCTTGAGCAGCAGCGCGCGCTGCGGATGCGTGGCCGCCTCCTCCGGGGTGAGACGGCCCTCGTCGATCAGCGACTGGACGACGGTGTGGTCGTGGGTGATCCGGAACAGCCCGCCGTCGCGGAGCACATAGGCCCGGGAGTCCCCGATGTGGACGAGGGCGAGCTGGGAGCCGGTCCACACCAGGGCCGTGAGCGTGCTCCCGGTGCCGACGCCGTCCGGGGTCCCCGCCGTGGCGTGCCGCGGCACCAGGTCCGCCACCGCCTGTGCCGCGCCCTCCACGGCGTCCTCCAGCAGGTTGAGCACGCCACCGGCCGACAGCGGCTCGTCGTCCAGGAACGTCAGGGCCCGTACGGCCGCCGTGCTCGCGGGGGCGCCGCCCGGCCCGCAGCCGTCGGCGACCGCGAGGACGCGGGCACCCGCGTGGACGCTGTCCTGGTTCGACTCGCGGACCAGACCGGTGTCGGAGAGAGCGGAGCAACGGAGTTCCAGCATGCTGGTGTCCTTCCCTGGGGGCGGTGACAGTTGGTCCACGAGGAACGCGGCCAGGTCCCGGCGGGCGGCCGTCTCGGCCTCGACCCCGGCCCAGTACGCGCGGATCTCCCGCGCGGCCGGCCCCGGTTCCAGGGCGCACACCCGCCGGATCCCGGCGAGCGGCATGCCGAGCCGGCGCAGCCACGCCACCAGCCGGGCCTGTCCGAGCTGGTCGGCGGCGTAGTAGCGGTACCCGGTCCCGGGGTCCACCCGGGCGGGGCGCAGCAGCTCCAGTTCGTCGTAGAGCCGCAGTGCCTTGGGCGACAGCCGGGAGGCCTTCGCGAAGGCCCCGATCGTCAGCATCTCCACGCGTCCACCCCGTCGCTCCCGTTCCCTGCCGTACCCGAGCCGCACCCGATCCGGATCCGGTCCGCGTCCTCGTTCCGTCACCGATGCTGGGCCCTGCCCCTTGGTGAAGGTCAAGTGTGGCCCGGCCCGGGGGTGCGGGCGGTTGTTACCCTGCGGCGGGGTTGTCCGGGGGCGGCGTACCGATGGGGTGCGGCCGAGGTCGTGCGCCGGTGTCGTGCCGGTGCCGTACGAGGATGGAGTCCGTCGTGGCCCGTATCGCGCTCGTCACCTACGACCCGGGCGAGGAGCCCGGCGCGGACCGGGACCTGCCCGTGCTGAGGGGAGCGCTGGAGGACGCCGGGGCGGTGGCGGAGATCGTGCACTGGGACGATCCCGCGGTCGACTGGGCGCGGTTCGACCTGGCGCTGATCCGGTCGACCTGGGACTACAGCCGGCGCGTGGCCGAGTTCGTGGCGTGGGCCGAGCGGTGCGCGGGGCTCACCCGGCTGATGAATCCGGCGCGGGTCGTGCGGTGGAACACGGACAAGCGGTACCTCGGTGACCTGGCGGACGCGGGGGTGCCGGTCGTGCCGACCCGCTATCTCGCGCCCGGTGACCCCGTCGACCTGCCCGGCGAGCACGAGTTCGTCGTGAAGCCCACGGCGGGGGCGGGGGCGCGCTACGCCGCCCGGTACACGCCGAAGGAGCGGGAGACGGCCCTCGCGCAGCTCACCCGGATGCACGCCGAGGGGCTGACCGCCATGGTCCAGCCCTACCTGACCGGCATCGACGTCCGGGGCGAGCGTGCCCTCCAGTTCTTCGGCGGACGGCTTCTGCACGCGAGCCGCAAGGGAGCCGTCCTGGAGCCGGGGACGCCCTACGACGCGGACAAGACGCCCCACCCGCGCCTGGAGGCCTGGGAGCCGACCGCGGCCGAACTGGCCGTCGCCGAGCAGGCGTTGGCCGCCATACCGGGAGGAGCGGACCGGGTGCTCTACGCCCGTGTCGACCTCGTCGACGGCGAGGACGGCGAGCCCCGGCTGATGGAGCTGGAACTCGTCGAGCCGAACCTCTTCCTGTGGCTGCACCCCGGGTCGCTGCCCGTCGTCGTGGACCGGATCGTCGAGGCCGCCGCCCGCTGAGACTTCCCATACCACCGGCAGGGTTCCCGGGGCCCCTATCGACCGGGAGCCCCGGGGTGATCCGGTACGGGTCCCTTGACGCCCACCCGTTGCAGCAGCCCCCAGGTGAACTCCGCCGCGCACGCGTGCGGCACGCCCGACGCGTCGGGCGCCGTGAACGCCAGACCCCAGCGGGTCGGGGCCGTGCCCTCCAGCGGCCGGGCGGGGGCGAAGGCGCGGGCCACCTCGTCGACCGTGCAGCTCCAGGGAGTCAGATCCGCCAGGGTCTCCAGCGCGGGAGCGGGGGCGCCCGGGGCCCGTACCAGCCATTCGTTCCAGACGACGCCGTCCGGGGCGAGCAGGACCTCGAAGCGCAGAGCGGGCCACAACGGCACCGGCCACCGCAGGGCCTCGCAGGTCAGATCGCCGATCCGGCGCTCGGACGCCGACTCGGGAGCGCCGAGGACCGAGCGGTAGCGCGAGGCGGCGGAGCGGGCCCTCGGGGTGCGCAGCATCGCCTGCCAGCGCCGGTTGGCCTCGCGCATGTCCGCGACCGACACACCCAGCTCGTGACGGGCGTCCTCGACCGGGCCGGGGTTGTGGTCGGCCATGCGGCGCAGCAGGACGAGCTGGAAGTCGAGCGGGGTGAAGGGCGTGGCGGGGCGTCTGGCCGGCATGGGCTCCATGGTCGCGCACCCGGCCCCCGCAAACCATTGCCCCGCCCCCGGGCGAATGACTAGCCTGTGTTCGTCATCCCGATCGTCTGTTGAAATTTCGAACAAAAGGGAGGGGCCCGCTGTGGGACGCCTCGTACCTGCCGTGACCCGGGCTCTGGACATACTGGAGCTCTTTCTCGACGGGGACGGGACGCTCTCCGCCCCCGACATCGTGCGCAGGCTCCAGCTTCCGCGCACCACCGTGCACGAGCTCGTGACCACGCTCGCCGCCCGGTCGTACATCGTGCAGGTGCCCGGCCAGCCGGGACGCTACCGGCTCGGCGTGCGCCCGTACCAGCTCGGCAGCCGCTACGCCGAGCAGCTCGACCTCGCGGCCGAGGGGCAGCAGGTCGCCCGTTCCGTCGCCGAGACCTGCGACGAGACCGTACACGTCGCCATCCTCGAAGGCACCGACGTCATCTACATCGCGAAGGTCGACTCCACGCACGCCGTGCGCATGGTCTCGGCCGCCGGCCGCCGCCTTCCCGCGCACTGCACCTCCGTCGGCAAGATGCTCCTGGCCTCCCTCTCCGAGCCCGAGCTCACCTCACGCGTCCCGGACGACGCCGACCTCGTGGCCATGACCCCGAACAGCATCACCGAGCCGGGCGCCCTGCGCGAGGCCCTCGCCGAGATCCGCCGGCGCGGGATCGCCGTCGAGAGCCGTGAGTCCAACCCGGACGTGAGCTGTGTGGCCGCCCCCGTGCGCGACCGGGCGGGACACGTCGTCGCCGCCCTCTCCATCTCCGTACCGATGATCCGCTGGAGCGACGAGCGCCGCGCCGAGCTGGAGCAGCTCGCGGTCAAGGGTGCCGAGGAGCTGTCCGAGCGGCTCGGCCACCGGAACGCGCGGTGACCGCCGTAGAGGTCGCGGTCCGCGCGCACGCGGCGCTCGGCGAGGGCCCGACCTGGGACGCCCGGGCGGGGCGGCTCGTCTGGGTCGACATCCTCGGCTCCCGCATCCACACCTACGACCCCGCCTCCGGCCGCCGCACGGTGCTGGCCACCGAGCAGCACGTGGGCGCGGCCAAGCCCCGCGCGGGCGGCGGCCTGGTCGTCAACCTCCGCGACGGCGTGGGCCTCTACGGGCCCGACGGCGACTCGTTCCGCTGGCTGCACCGGGAGCCGGTGCCCGGCCGGCGCGCCAACGACGCCGCGGTCGCGCCCGACGGCTCGCTGTGGTGCGGCACCATGCGCTACGACGAGGCGCCCGGCGGGGGCACGCTGTCACGGATCGCCCCCGACGGCACGGTCCGCCCGATCCTCGACGACGTGAGCGTCAGCAACGGCACGGGCTGGAGTCCCGACGGCCGCCGTGTCTACTACGTCGACTCGCCGACCCGCCGCGTCGACGTGTTCGACACCGGGGACGACGGACTGCCCGTCGGCAGGCGTCCGTTCGTCACCGTGGAGGACGGCTTCCCCGACGGTCTGACGGTGGACGCCGAGGGCTGCGTCTGGGTGGCCCTCTGGGACGGCGGCGCGGTCCGCCGCTACACGCCGGACGGCACGCTGGACCGGGTGCTCGAACTGCCCGTCCGGCGCCCCACCGCCTGCGCGTTCGGCGGCGCCGACCTCACCGACCTGTACATCACCACCGCGCGTACGGGCCTCGACGCACCGCACCCGATGTCCGGCTCCCTGCTGGTCGTCCCGGGCGCCGGCAAGGGCCTTCCGCAGCCGGAGTTCGCCGGATAGTCGCCCGGTCGGCAGCCGACCGGGCGAGGACGCGCGTCGTCGCGTCCCGGCCGGCGCTCCGTGCGCGCACCATTGACGGGTAAGCGCTTCCTTCCTACGGTCCTGTCCGAAGTCGCGATCGTTCTCCGGCATGTCGAACAGGCGCCCCGAAAGGACACCATGCGCCCTGCCCGCTTCGTCCTCGACCCCGCCTTCACCGTCGGCGAGGTCGACCCCCGTCTCTTCGGTTCCTTCGTCGAGCACCTCGGCCGCTGCGTCTACACCGGGGTCTTCGAACCGGACCATCCGGCGGCCGACGCCGACGGCCTGCGCACCGACGTGCTGGAACTCGTCCGCGAGCTCGGCGTCACGGCCGTCCGCTACCCCGGCGGCAACTTCGTCTCCGGCTACGAGTGGGAGGACTCGGTGGGCCCCGCCGAGGAGCGGCCCCGCCGGCTGGACCTCGCCTGGCGCTCCACCGAGACCAACCGCTTCGGGCTCAGCGAGTTCATCGGCTTCGTACGCAAGATCGGCCCGCGGGCCGAGCCGATGATGGCCGTCAACCTCGGCACCCGCGGGGTCGCCGAGGCCCTGGCACTCCAGGAGTACGCCAACCACCCCTCGGGGACCGCCCGTTCCGACCTGCGGATCGCCCACGGCGACAAGGATCCCTTCGGCGTCCGGCTCTGGTGCCTCGGCAACGAGATGGACGGCCCCTGGCAGACCGGCCACAAGACCGCGGAGGAATACGGCCGGCTCGCCGCCGAGACGGCCCGCGCGATGCGGCAGATCGAGCCCGGCATCGAACTCGTCGCCTGCGGCTCGTCCGGCCAGGGCATGCCCACCTTCGCCGCGTGGGAGGCGGCGGTCCTCGCCGAGACGTACGACCTCGTCGACCACATCTCCCTGCACGCCTACTACGAGGAGACCGACGGCGACCGGGACTCCTTCCTCGCCTCCGCCGTCGACACCGAGTCGTTCATCGAGAACGTGATCGCGACCTGCGACCACGTGGGCGCCCGGCTGAAGTCCGAGAAGAAGATCAACCTGTCCTTCGACGAGTGGAACGTCTGGTACCAGAGCCGGACCGACCTGCACCCGGCCGAGGACTGGCAGGAGGCCCCGCGCCTGCTGGAGGACGTCTACACCGTCACCGACGCGGTCGTCCTCGGCTCGCTGCTCGTGGCGCTGCTGCGGCACGCGGACCGGGTGGCGGTCGCCTGCCTCGCCCAGCTCGTCAACGTCATCGCGCCGATCATGACCGAACCGGGCGGCCCGGCCTGGCGGCAGACGACGTTCCACCCCTTCGCGCAGGCCTCGGCCCACGGGCGCGGCCGGGTCCTCGACGTCCGGGTGGACTCGCCGACGTACGAGACCCGCAAGTACGGCGAGGTGGACCTGCTGCACGCCACCGCGGTACGCGCCGAGGACGGCTCGGTCACCGTCTTCGCCGTCAACCGCGGCCGGACCGAGCCGCTGCCGCTGGAGGTCGCCCTGGCGCGGACGGGGCTGACCACCGTCGTCGAGCACAGCGCGCTCTCCGACGCCGATCCGGACGCCGTCAACAGCCTCCACGACCCGGAGCGGGTCACTCCCCACCAGGTCGAGGGGACCACGCTCCAAGACGGCACGCTCAGCGCCGTCCTGGAGCCGCTGTCCTGGAACATGATCAGGCTCGCCTGAGGCTCCTTCGCCCCGCGCTGCCGGGTTTCCTCACGCGCTCCCGGGGCCGGGGGAGGCGACCGGTGTCACCGGCACTCCTCCGGCCGCGCTGCCCAGCAGGGTCAGTTCGACCCGGCCGGGTCCCGCGGGCGTGGTCCCGTCGGACAGCACCGCGAGGGCCAGCGTGTTGTGCCCCCGGGTGCGCAGCACCCCGTTGGGGAGGACGAACGTGTGCTGCGGGCCCACGTCGTTGATGTACTGGCCCATGTTCCAGCCGTTCAGGAAGATCTGGACGCGATAGGCGCGGCCCGGATCGTCCGTGAGGGTGAGCCCGATCGACGCGTCCACCCCGCTGTCCACGCCGAGCCGGAAGCTGGTGCGGTACCAGGTGACGCCCTGGCGCCGCTCGGCGCGCGGGAAGCCGGCGGCCTTCCAGCCGCCGTCGGCGAAACCCGGCAGATGCCAGCCGTGCCGCTCCCCGTGCAGACCTCCGGTGTTGAGCGGCCCGCGCACCGGGTCGGGGGCCGCCTCGCCCTGGATGCGCCAGCGGACCGCGGGGGAGGCCCCGGTGAAGGTGACGGCCGTCAGGCCCCGGGCCGCCTTGTGCGTGTCGTCGGCCCGGCCGTCCTCGTCGTGCTGCATCCGCCGGACCAGGACGGACAGCACATGGGAACGCCGCTCCTTCGGCCGCACGGGGAAGGTGGCGGTGGCCGCCCAGGTCCCCTTGCGCACGGTCTTCTTGTCCGGCACCGGCATCCGGTGCGTGCCGAGCGGTTCACCGTCCAGCCAGGCCATCAACAGCCCCTGGGTACCGGCGACATACGACAGGGAGACGGAGTCCGCGTCGCCCGCGTCCGTGAAGTGCCCCCGGTACCAGACGTCTCCGTAGTGGAAGCCGTAGTCGTCGGCGAACAGCACGGGCTGCCCGGCGGGTACCGGGGTGACGCTGGACGAGGCCGTCCGGTCCGCCCGCCGCCACGCCGTGTCGTCGTGACCGGGCGCCGCCTCGGGGTTCTCCTCGGCCCGGCGCCAGCCGGTGAGCGCGGGCAGCCGCACCCGGCCCGGTCCGGCCAGCGCCCGCTCGGCCAGCAGACTTCCGGAGGAGGTGGCGTGGGCCTTCAACGGCCGCTCGTTCCAGACGAGTTCGGTCACCCCGCGCGGCCCCCACACCTCCAGGTCCGCCGTCTTCGTCGTGTCTCCGGTGAGACGCGCGGCCGTACCGCGCAGGACGGCCGTGCGCAGCAGCGCCGGGCCGCGCACCAGCACCGGACCCGACGGGGTGTCGTGGCGCCACAGCAGGCGGGAGCTCTCGTCGTCGGCGAGCAGCAGCAGGAGCGGGGCCTTCACCCCGCCGCCCTCCACCCGGACCCGGGTGAGGCCGTCGAGCACGGCGTCGATCCGCAGGACCCCGTCCTCGTAGCGGTACCGGGCGTCCCCGTCCAGCACGGTGACCTTCGGCTCGCCCGAGGCCTCCAGGCAGGTGCGTGTGGACTCGCCCGCCCGGCCCGTGAACACGGCGATGTCCTGCCGTCCCGCGGCCAGCCACAGCATCGGCTGGGCGGTGGACCAGCTCAGCTTCCGCCGCCCCAGGGCGATCCCGGCGGCGAGCAGCCGGGCGTCGAGGCCGGGCACCGGCACCTCGACACTCGCTCCGGGGAGCGCCACGGTGGCGACGGCGTCGCTGGAGGAGTCGTTCCGCAGCACGTGGAAGCGGGCCTTCGTGTCCGGATTGACCAGGTGGTAGGCCTTGATGCCGGGGCCCGCCCCCATGTCGTCGCCGGGGAGCGGTTCGGCGCGGTCGAGCTTCGCCAGATCGGGCACCGACTGCAGCAGCCGGCCGATCTGGTGCATCGGGACGAGCTTGTCGGTCGGCTGCCGCGCCTCGTCGATGGCGGCCCCGTAGTCGTACGACGTGTAGACGATCGGCGCGGGCAGCCAGCCCCAGGAGGTGCCGCCGAAGGTCATGTAGACGTTGTGGAGCGTGATGCCGTTGGCGAGGTTGGTGAGGTAGAAGCGCCGTTCGTAGGCCGCGTCGCGGGTGCGGCGGGACTCGGCGTATCCGCGGCCGTCGAACTCGGCGCCGCCCCACGGGTCGAACCAGCCGCCGCCGAACTCCGGGATGAAGCCGGGGGTGTCCGGGCTGGCGGTCGAGCCGCCTGTCGTACCGCCGGGGCCGAAGTGTCCCCAGTCCGGCGGGGTCTTGAAGGGGGAGGGGTAGCCGTCGAAGCCGTACAGGTAACGCCCGCGTTCGCCGCCCGTGCCGAAGGTGCCGGGGGCCCAGTGGCCGTTCCTGCCCTTGTCGTTGTGGAAGAGGGGGACGTCGATGCCGTCGGCCCGCACCTTGGCGTACAGGTGGGCCATGTAGTCGCGGCCCGCGGGCTCGGTCACATGGTTGTCGTACTCGTTCTCGAGCTGGTACAGGATGATCGTGCCGCCGCCGTCGGTGTGGAGGTGGCGGGCGGCGATGCGGTCGACGGCGGTCAGCCAGGCGTCGACGTGCCCCAGATAGGTGGGGTCGGAGGTGCGGGCGACGCCGGGGGTGGCCGTCAGCCAGCCGGGGAAACCGCCCGCGTCGACCTCGGCGTTGATGTACGGGCCGGGGCGCAGGATGACGTACAGCCCGGTCTCGGCGGCGGTGCGCAGGAACAGGTCGAGGTCGCGGACCCCGGTGAAGTCGTGCTTCCCGGGCGCGGGGGAGTGGTAGTTCCACGCGACGTAGATGCTGACCGCGTTGTAGCCGTGGGCGCGCATCTTCTGCAGGACGTCCCGCCACAGGGACGGGCTGGGCAGCCGGAAGGGGTGGAACTCGCCCGACCAGATGACCAGGCGCCTGCCGTCGATCAGCATCGAGTAGCGGTCGAAGCCGACCGTGTGTCTCCTGCCGTCGGCCGAGGGCGGCGCGGGCGCGGGTCCGGTGGGTGCGAGGGGCGTCCTTCCGGCCGCGCACGCCTCGTCGCTCCCGCTGCCGCTCAGTGAGAGGCCGAGGGCGGCGGTGCCGGCGAGTGCGCTGAAGGTACGTCTGCTCAACACCATGCGGGTACTCCCGGGGGACGGCGACGGGGGTTCCCCGCCCTCCGGTGGGGGGCCGGGAGCCGGGGAGGTGCGGCCATTGTCCACAGGAGCAGGTCATTCGATGGTCGTATGACGATCCCGGCGCGAGGGGATTACCCGGTATGGCCGTGGCCGGGGGCGGCCCGCGGTTTCGCGGACCGCCCCCGGCCTCTCCGTGGGGGGAGGGTACGGGTCAGCTCGTCTCGACGCCGAGCGTCAGCGTGCCGGTGTAGCCGGCGGAGGTGGTGCTGCCGAGGGCCGTCAGGGTCAGGAGGCCGGAGGCGGCGCCCCCGTCGTCGTAGACGGAGTCCTGGGCGAGGGTGGTGCGGGTGACCTTGTTGGTGGAGTACGGGGACACCTTGGCCATCGCCGTGGTGATCTTCTCGTCGAAGAAGAGCTGACCGGTGTGGAGTTCCCTGCCGCCGGTGAAGGAGCCGTCGGAGGTGAGGGTGACGCCGGTGTGCACCTTGACGTGGATGTGCACGCAGCGGCCGCGGTACCAGCCGGGGTAGACGCTGGTGATGTTCGCGACGCCGGAGGCGTTCGTCAGGACGCCGCCGCGCAGGAACGTGCCGTCGTCCGGCTCGCTGTGGCCGTTGTTGCCGACGAAGCCGGAGTACTCGCCGAGTGCGTCGCAGTGCCAGATCTCCACGAGGGCGTTGCCGATCGGTGCGCAGGTGGAGTCGTCGACGACGGTCAGGACCAGCTTGAGGGGGGCGCCCGCCTTGCCTTCGGTGACGTCGGAGCGGACGAGCTGGCCGTCGAGGTAGTAGGGGCCTTCGGTCATCTCCTTGGTGAGGGTGCAGACGGCCGCCGCCGCGGGAGCCGCGTCCGCCGGGTCCGTGACCGGGGCGGGGGTGACGGTGGGGGCGACGGGTGCCGCGGCGGCCACGGCGAGGGCCGCGGCCGAGGCGCCCGCGGCGATCAGTACGGTGCGGCGCCCGACGGGGGCCGCTGACGTGTCGTTCGTGGGGGTGTCTGTCATGGACACGGCACCGTAGGGAGGGATGCTGTCGGAGGGCTGTGCGTTCCGCAAAGTGACCGCCCGTCAAGCTCCTTGTCGGACACGCTGCCGGTCCGCCGCGGTGCGCCACCGGCACCGGGCGCCTGGAGATCGGGCTTCGGGTCGTGGGCGGATCCCCGCGGCCGGCCCGTGGGGAGGCCGATTCCGCGGGGGTCCCGCCCGGCCTGTGGGGAGGCCGGCCGCGCGGGGTAGGCGCGCGGCGGTACGAGTGGCCTAACCGGCCTGGTTGTACAGCATGGCGCCCACGGCGCCCCAGCCGCTGCCGTTGCTCGGCGACTGGGGTGGGGGTGGTTCCGGCTGCGTCCTGCCGCGGACCTGGGCCGCCGTCAGACCGCCCTGAGCGCCCATGGAGGCGGCCCCCGCCATGCCGGGCATCCCAGTCTGGCCGGCGGGCTGGAGGGCGGGCGACGGGGCCTGCATGGCGGCGGGCGGCATCTGGGCCGGCATCGCGCCCGGGCCCTGGGCCGCGGCCGGCCAGTTGGACGGCCCCGGGGCGGGGTACTGGGCCGCCGCGGGCTGCTGCGGGGCCGGATAGACGGGGGCGGCGGCGGGCTGCTGGGCCGGGTAGGGCGACGCGGCGGCGGGCCGCGGCTGCGGGGCGGCCGGCAGGACGGGCTGCGGGGCGGCGGCGGCCACCGGCTGGGGCGCCGGGGCGGGCTGTCCGGGCCACGCGTTGGCCTGCGCGGCCAGCCCCTGCATGCCCGCCCCGTTGGTCGAGCCGACGAGACGGTCGACCATGGCCGTACCCGAGCCGTAGCCGGTCCCGTTGCTCAGCTCGGGTACGGCGGCTTCCTTCCTGGCCCCGTAGAGCACCTGCTCCAGACCGGCCACCAGGCGGCGCACATCCGTCTGAGGACGTACGACGAGTCTCAGGAACCGGCTGGAGGAACCGACCTTGTTGCCGCACTCGCGGACCAGGATGCGGTGCTCGGTGAGCAGCCGGTCCCGCACCACGGTGCCCTCGGCGCCGACGGGAAGACGGACGAACAGGAAGTTGCCCTGCGAGGGGTAGATCGTCAGGCCGGGCAGCGCGGAGAGCTGGCGGGCCATGTCGAGCCGGTCGCGGCGGACCATGTGCAGGCTCTCCATGTACTCCTTGCCGTGGTTCTTGAGCATGAACACCACGGTCTCCGCGAAGGAGTTGAGGTTCCACTTCGGCAGCATGGAGCGGACCTTGCCGGCGAGCGAGGGGTTGGCGACCATGTAGCCGAAGCGGATGCCGTGCAGGCCGAAGTTCTTGCCGAGGCTGCGCAGCACGATGACGTTGGGTCTCATGACCGCGTCCTCCACCACGCTGGGCTCCGACTCGGCGTCGGCGAACTCCAGGAAGGACTCGTCGATGACGACCAGGTCCAGGTCGGCCATCGCGTCCATGAACTGGATGACCGACTGGCGCGGCAGGAAACCGCCGTCGGGGTTGTTCGGGTTGCAGATGACGGCGACCTTGGTGCCGCGCGAGCGGATGAACTTGGCGTAGGCGGCCAGGTCGAGCGCGAAGCCGTTGGACTCCTGGAGCGGGAACATGTCGACCCGCTTGCCGGTCTCCATCGGCTGGTCGGTCCAGCGGCCGAACGTGGGGACGGGGATCGCGAGGGACTCACGGACCAGCAGGTGATCGATCCAGGTGATCAGTTCGGTCGAGCCGTTGCCCATCGCGACGCACTGCGGCGGAAGCTGGAGCAGCGAGCACAGCTCGCTGGTGATCGTGTCGGCGCTGCTCGGGTAGTAGGTGATGATCTCGCGCAGACGGCCGGCGAGTTCGTCGAACATTGCCGGGGTGGGGAAGTACGGGTTGCAGGGGATGCAGAAGTCAACCGGGCCGGCTCCGTCGCCCTCCCGCGTCAGTGCGGCCATCGACGGGCTGTGCGCCGCGGTGCCGCGAAAGAGCGAGGTGACATTGCCGGCCATGGAACCTCCGTATAGGGCGAGCCCGTTGGGGAGGACGGGCCCCCGTTCTTTGGGTGGCCCGCGCGGGGGAGCACGGGCCGCCCTCTCATACGGATACGGACGGGGCGCTGTTCAATCGTCGTGAGGTCGTGCGGATCCTGTGAACCGGCTGAGAAATCCGGTCACACCCCGAACGAGTGGACCGTGCTGGTCCGGTAGGTCTGCCCGGGCCGCAGCACCGTCGAGGGGAACGACGGCTGGTTCGGGGAGTCCGGGAAGTGCTGGGTCTCCAGGCACAGCGCGTCGCCCTGGCGGTAGATGTGGCCGCCGGTGCCGACCAGGGTGCCGTCCAGGAAGTTGCCCGAGTAGAACTGCAGGCCGGGCTCGTTCGACGCGATGGTCAGGGTGCGGCCGGAGGACGGGTCGCGGAGGGTCGCGACATGCTCGGGCCGCGCCGTGATCCCCTTGTCGAGGACCCAGTTGTGGTCGATGCCCTTGCCGTACAGGAGCTGCTGGTGGGCCACCCGGATGTCCCGGCCGACGGTCTTGGTCCGGCGGAAGTCGAAGGGGGTGCCGGCGACCTTCGCGCGTTCCCCGGTGGGGATCAGGCCCGAGTCGACGGGGGTGTAGCGGGAGGCGGCGATCTCGAGCTCGTGGTCGTAGATCGAGCCGCTGCCCTCACCGGCGAGGTTCCAGTACACATGGCTGGTGAGGTTGACGACGGTGGCCTTGTCCGTGGTGGCCTCGTAGTCGATGCGCCAGTCGCCGTGCCGGGTCAGGGTGTAGATGACCTTCGCCCGGAGCGTGCCGGGGTAGCCCATCTCGCCGTCGATGCCGGTGTAGTGCAGGACGAGTCCGACGTCGGAGCCGGAGGCGAAGCCCTCCACGTCCCAGACCCGCTTGTCGAAGCCCTTGGCGCCGCCGTGCAGGCTGTTGACGCCGTCGTTGACGGAGAGCTGGTAGGTCGTGCCGTCGAGGGTGAACCGCCCCTTGCCGATGCGGTTGCCGTACCGGCCGATCAGGGCGCCGAAGTACGGGCTGGAGGCGACGTAGGAGTCGAGGTCGCCGAAGCCCAGTGCGACGTTGCGGTACCTGCCGTGCCGGTCGGGGATCTCCAGGGACTGGACGATTCCGCCGTAGGACAGGACCTTGAGCCGTGTCCCGCCGTTCTCCAGCGACCACCGGTGGACCTTCGTCCCGTCGGCGAGCCTGCCGAACAGTTCCCTCACGGGCTTCTTCTCGCCCGCCGCGTGCGCCGTGCCGATGCCGGCCGCGGTTAAGCCCGCTGCCGCCGCTGCGATGACCGTACGTCTGCTCGTTTCCATTTCGCGGCTCCTGCCCAATGGAGGGGGCCCCGCCTCTGGGGGGGGCCCCGGCTGACTTACGAACCGACCTTGCGCTTGTTCCACACGTCGAACCCGACCGCGGCCAGCAGGGCCAGGCCCTTGATGACCTGTTGCCAGTCGGTGCCGACACTGAGGAGGTTCATACCGTTGTTCAGCACGCCGAGGACCAGACCGCCGATGATCGCGCCGAGGACGGTACCGACACCGCCGCTCATGGACGCGCCGCCGATGAACGACGAGGCGATGGCTTCCAGCTCGAAGTTCAGGCCGGCCTTCGGAGAGGCCGCGTTCAGGCGGGCGGCTACCACCAGACCCGCCAGGGCCGCGAGCATGCCCATGTTCAGGAAGACGTAGAAGGTGACCTTCTTGTCCTTCACGCCCGACAGCTTCGCCGCCGGGAGGTTGCCGCCGATCGCGTAGATGTGCCGGCCGAAGACGGCGTTGCGCATGACGTAGCCGTAGCCGACGACCAGCGCGCCGAGGACCAGCAGCACGACCGGCGCGCCCTTGTAGCTGGCGAGCAGCATCGTGACGGTGAGCACCGCGGCGACCAGCGCCACCAGCTTGAGCAGGAACAGCTTGGCCGGCAGCACGTCCAGGGTGAACTCCTGCTGGCGCTTGCGGTCGCGGACCTCCTGGACGACCACGAAGGCGATCACCGCGAGGCCGAGCAGCAGGGTGATGTTGTGGTAGTTCGTGGTCGGGCCGACCTCGGGGAGGAAGCCGTTGCCCACCTTCTGCAGGCCGTCCGGGAACGGGCCGAGGGTCTGCCCCTTGAGCAGGATCTCCGTCAGACCGCGGAAGAGCAGCATGCCCGCGAGGGTGACGATGAAGGAGGGTATGCCGAGATAGGCGATCAGGAATCCCTGGACCGAGCCCGCCACGGCGCCCACCACCAGGCACAGCAGCAGGGCGAGTGGCCACGCCATCCGGTGTTCCACCATCAGCACGGCCGCGAACGCGCCGACGAACGCCGTCAGCGAGCCGACCGACAGGTCGATGTGGCCCGCGATGATCACCAGCATCATGCCGATCGCCAGGATCAGGATGTAGCTGTTCTGCAGGACGAGGTTGGAGACGTTGCGCGGCAGCAGGAGCTGGCCGTCGGTCCAGACCGCGAAGAGGACGACGATCAGGCCGAGCGCGAGCAGCATGCCGTACTGGCGCATGTTCTGGCGCAGGCCGTCGAGCATCACCCGCAGCAGGTTCTCGCCGGCGTCGCCGCTCCCGCCCTTGCCCGGTGGCGCCTCGGCCGGGATGTTGGTCACATCGGTGCTCATCGCGTTACCTCTTTGTCCTTCGTCATCTGACGCATCAGCACTTCCTGAGTGGCCTCGGCCCGCGAGAACTCACCGGTCAGCCGCCCAGCGGCCATCGTGTAGATGCGGTCGCACATGCCGAGCAGTTCGGGCAGCTCGGAGGAGATGAAGATGATCGCCTTGCCCTCGGCCGCCAGTTTGTCGATGACCGTGTAGATCTCGAACTTGGCGCCCACGTCGATGCCGCGGGTCGGCTCGTCCAGGATGAGCACGTCCGGACCCGCGAAGATCCACTTGCTGAGGACGACCTTCTGCTGGTTGCCGCCGGACAGCTTGCCCACCGGCTCGAAGACGGTCGGCGCCTTGATGTTCATCGAGGTGCGGTAGCCCTCGGCGACCTGGCGTTCCGCGTGCTCGTCGACGATCCCGCGCCTGGACACCTTGCCGAGCGCGGACAACGAGATGTTGCGGTTGATCGTGTCGATGAGGTTGAGGCCGTAGTGCTTGCGGTCCTCGGTGACGTACGCGATGCCGTGGTCGACGGCCTCCGCGACCGTCTTCGTACGGATCTCCTCGCCGTCCTTGAGGACCGTGCCGCCCGCGTGCCGGCCGTAGGTCCGCCCGAAGACGCTCATCGCGAGCTCGGTGCGGCCTGCGCCCATCAGGCCGGCGATGCCGACGATCTCCCCGCGCCGCGCCTGGATCGACACGTCGTCGACGACCTTGCGCTGCTGGTCGATCGGGTGGTGGACGGTCCAGTCGCGGATCTCCAGCGCGGGAGCCGCCCCCGCCTCGGCGTGGTGCGGGGTGCGCTCGGGGAAGCGGTGTTCCAGGTCGCGGCCGACCATGCCGCTGATGATCCGGTCCTCGGTCGTCTCCGGCGCCTTCACGTCGAGCGTCTCGATGGTCCGGCCGTCCCGCAGGATCGTCACCGAGTCGGCGACCCTGCGGATCTCGTTGAGCTTGTGGGAGATGATGATCGAGGTGATGCCCTGCTTCTTCAGCTCCAGGATCAGGTCCAGGAGCTTCTCGCTGTCCTCGTCGTTGAGCGCCGCGGTCGGCTCGTCGAGGATCAGCAGCTTCACCTTCTTCGAGAGGGCCTTGGCGATCTCCACGAGCTGCTGCTTGCCCACGCCGATGTCGGCGACGCGGGTCTCGGGGTGGTCGTTCAGACCCACCCGCCGCAGCAGCTCGGTGGCGTGACGCAGCGTCAGGTTCCAGTCGATGAAACCGCGCTTGGCGTGCTCGTTGCCGAGGAAGATGTTCTCCGCGAGGGAGAGGTAGGGCGACAGCGCCAGTTCCTGGTGGATGATGACGATGCCGTGGTGCTCGCTCGCCCGGATGTCCTTGAAGCGGCAGACCTCTCCCTCGAAGAGGATCTCGCCCTCGTAACTGCCGTGAGGGTGAACGCCGGAGAGCACCTTCATCAAGGTGGACTTGCCGGCGCCGTTCTCACCGCAGATGGCGTGGACCTCGCCCTGCCGGACGGTCAGATTGACGTCCGAGAGCGCCTTGACGCCGGGAAAGGTCTTGACGATCGAGCGCATGTCCAGGACGGGTCCCGCCATGGTCGTGCCTTCCAATCCGTAAGGTTCGACGCTTACTTGAGCTGGTCCGCCGTGTAGTAGCCGCCGTCGACCAGGACCGACTGGTAGTTGGACTTGTCGACGCTCACCGGCTGGAGCAGGTAGGCGGGAACGACCTTGGCGCCGTTGTCGTACGTCTTGGTGTCGTTGGTCTCCGGCTTCTTGCCGTTGAGGGCCGAGTCGACCATCGTCGAAGCGATCTTGGCGAGCTCGCGGGTGTCCTTGTAGACCGTCTGCGTCTGCTCGCCCGCGATGATCGACTTCACCGACGCCAGCTCGGCGTCCTGGCCCGTGAGGATCGGCAGCGGCTTGCTCTTGGAGCCGTAGTCGTCCGACTTCAGCGCCGACAGGATGCCGATGGAGATGCCGTCGTACGGGGAGAGGACCGCGTCGACCTTCTTGCTGGAGTACGACTTGGTGAGGATGTCGTCCATGCGCTTCTGGGCGGTCGCGCCGTCCCAGCGCAGGGTGGTGACCTGGTTGAGCGCGGTCTGGCCGGACTGGACGACGAGCTGCTTCTTGTCGATGTAGGGCTGCAGCACCTTCATCGCGCCGCCGAAGAAGTACTTCGTGTTGTTGTCGTCGTTCGAGCCGGCGAAGAGCTCGAGGTTGAACGGGCCCTTCTTGGAGCCGTCCGCGAGGCCGAGCTTCTGCAGGATGTAGTTGCCCTGGAGCTCGCCGACCTTCGAGTTGTCGAAGGACGCGTAGTAGTCGACGTTCTTCGAGCCGAGGATCAGACGGTCGTAGGCGATGACCGGGATGTGGGCGTCGGCGGCCTGCTGGAGCACGTTGTTCAGGGACTTGTTGTCGATGGCGGCCACGATCAGCGCCTTGACACCCTGCGTGATCAGGTTCTCGATCTGCGAGACCTGCTGGTCCGGGTCGTCCTCGCCGTAGACCAGCTTGGTCTTGTAGCCCTTGGCCTGGAGGTTCTTGACGACGTTGTTGCCGTCGGCGATCCAGCGCTCGGACGACTTGGTCGGCATCGCGATGCCGATCGTCCCGCCCTTGCTGCTGCCCTTGTCCTCCTTGCTGCCGCCTTCGCCGCTCTGGCCACAGGCGGTGAGGGTCAGGGCGAGGGAGGCGGCTCCGGCTATGGCGGCGAGTGCGGCTCTGCGGTTACGCATGATCATCATCCTTGATGTCTTGGACCGGGCGGAGTCTCACGGAGCTGGGATGTTCCGGGAGTGTTACAGGTGAGGCCGAGAAGGTGTGTTGGATTGTGCGCGACTGTGTCTGCTTGTGTGAAGGGGGTTTGTGCGAACGTTATGAGGGAGTGTCGAACCGCGAGAGAGTCCCGGGCAGACGGGTGCCGAGCGGGGCCATGTCGCCGCCCGCGCCGTGCCGTGCCAGCAGGTCAAGGGCGAGACGGCCGCGCCGCACCCGCTCCTTGGCCGTGCTCAGGGTCAGGTCCCGCAGATGGTGCCCGTACGGGTAGAGCCCGGGGGTCTTGGACAGCCCGAACTTCAGGTAGAGCGGTGCGCCG
Source organism: Streptomyces sp. NPDC056738 (assembly GCF_042790435.1). Classification (NCBI taxonomy): domain Bacteria; kingdom Bacillati; phylum Actinomycetota; class Actinomycetes; order Kitasatosporales; family Streptomycetaceae; genus Streptomyces; species Streptomyces sp. NPDC056738. The sequence goes on along the minus strand of NZ_JBHTZF010000003.1, from coordinate 458,133 downwards.
CGCCGGATCAGCTCGGCGACCTCGTACATCCGGATGTACCCGCCGAGATCGTCGGGGGCCTCGATGTACATGTCCATGGGGGCGGCGGAGACCCGCCGGATCTCGGTGAGGTGATCGAGGGTCAGGTCGCTCGGCACGTTCAGCGAGTCGGCGCCGAGGTTCTCGTACACGGCGTACGAGGCCGGGTTCACCGGACCGATCAGCGCCGAGACCTTGAACGTCGTGTCGGCCGGCAGGATCCCGGCGACGCGCGCCCGGTGCAGCGTCCACAGCACGCCCTCGTCGGCGACGAGCAGGCACTTGACGCCCAGTTCCGTCGCCCGGACGGCGTCCTCGACACAGCCGGCCACCGCGTCGTGGCCGCGGGCGCGCAGCCCGCCGCCGCGCGAGTCGGAGCGGGTCGAGCCGCCGATGTCCCAGATGCCGCGCGGTCCGGTGAACAGGCAGAGCTCTATGTCGCGTTCACCGGTGGCCTCGACCATCTCGGTGATCTCGGCGTCGGTCAGCATCCAGATGCCGCTGCCCTGGCTGATCCGGTGGATCGGCACGTCGAGCCGCGAGGCCTCCTTGAGGACCACGGCGAGCGCCTCGGGCCCCTCCACGGAGGGGACCTCGGTGCGCCAGCGGCCGCCTCCGGGGAAGGTGTGCGGCGAGGCGTCGTCGGGGGCGAGGGCGGGCGCGGCCAGGCCGAGCGCGGCCAGGGCCGGCTCGCCGGGGCGACGGGGCGCCGTGGGAGAGGCGTCGGTCACAAGCTGTCCTTCATCGTTCGATATTTCGGGCATGGTTCGCGACGTCGGGCGCGCGAGGCCTGGTGTACGCCGGTACGGGACCGTCAGGGAACCCCGTACCGGCGTACGGCTCGGGTGGTCACGGCTTCAGCAGGACCTTGCCGACCTTGGGATCACCGGAACCCACCAGTTCGATGGCCTCCGGGAACGCGGCGAGCGGCAACTCGTGGGTCACCAGCGGGGAGGGGTCCAGCAGACCCGCGCCGAAGACGCGTACCGTGTGCGCCCAGGCCTCCGGCGGAGCCCCGAACACGGTGTGCACCTCCAACTGCCGTACGACGAGATCGGTCGGGTCGAGACCCTCGGCACCCGGCGCCGGGATCCCCGTGAGGACCAGGCGCCCGCCGCGCCGCAGCAGGGAGGCGGCGGTGCGCGCGGCGGACGCGGACCCGGCGGTCTCGATCACGACGTCGAAGTCGTCGGGGAGTTCCTGGTCCCTGGTGCGGAACCCGGTGGCGCCGAACTCCCGCGACAGCGCCGCCCGGTCGGGGCGGGTGCCCACCACGAGCAGTTCGGCCGGGGAGCCCGCCTTCAGGAACTGCACGGCGAACATCCCGAGCGTTCCGGTGCCCACCACGGCCACCCGCTCACCGGGCCGGGCGTTCGCCTTGAGCGCGGCGGCCGCGATGCAGGCGGCCGGCTCCAGCAGGGCGGCGGCCGTCAGATCGGCGTCGTCGGGCAGGACGTGCAGCAGCCTGGCCGGCAGCGTCAGCGTGCTCGCCATCGCCCCGGGAACGGTGAAGCCCGTCTCCTCGTACCCGGCCGTGCACAACGTCGTCTCGCCCGCGTGGCAGCGGTCGCAGACCTGGCAGTTGCGGAAGCCCTCGCCGACGACCTTGCGGCCGACGAGCGTCGCCGGGACACCGGCGCCGACCTCCTCGACGGTCCCGGACCACTCGTGACCCGGCGTCAGGGGATAGCGGACGTAGCCCTCGGGCCGGTTGCCCTGGTAGACCTCGCGGTCGCTGCCGCAGATGCCGACCGCGTGCACCCGCACGAGCGCCTCGCCCGCCGCGGGCCGGACCGGCTCGTGCGGGACCAGCCGGTGCTCGCCGGGACCCTCGACGAGGACCGCGGTGCTCACTTCGACCCCTTGGGCTTGCGCTGCTCCCAGCCGTCGGCCCACAGGTCGAACCGGGCCTGCTGCTGGGGGAACTCGGCCGCCGCGTCGACGTCCAGCTCCACGCCGAGTCCCGGCTCGTGGGACAGCTCGAAGTAGCCGTCCACGACCTGCGGGGCGCCCTTGACGACCTTCTTGATCTCCGCGTCGGCGAAGTCGTTGAAGTGCTCCAGGATCTTGAAGTTCGGCGAGGTGAAGCCGACCTGGAGGGACGCGGCGGTCAGGACCGGCCCGCCGACGTTGTGCGGCGCGACCAGCATGTAGTGGGTCTCGGCGGTCGCGGCCAGTTTCCGGGTCTCCCAGATGCCGCCGATGTGGCCGACGTCGGGCTGGATGATGTCGACCGCCTGGCTCTCGAAGAGCTCGCGGAACTCGATGCGGTCGTGGATCCGCTCGCCCGTGGCGAGGGGCATGTCGACCTTGGCGGCCACCTTCTCCAGCGCCTTGAGGTTCTCCGGCGGCACCGGCTCCTCCAGCCACGCGGGCTTGAAGGGGGCGAGCTCGTGGGCCAGCCGGACGGCGGTGGACGGTGAGAAACGGCCGTGCATCTCCAGCATCAGCTCGGTCTCGGGCCCGATCGCGTCGCGCACCGCCTCGATGAGCGACACCGAGTACAGCGTGGCCTCGTGGTCCAGCTCGAAGTGCCCGGTGCCGAAGGGGTCGATCTTGAGGGCCTTGTAACCCCGGGCGACGACCTCCTGGGCGGCCTTGTGGTAGGCCTCCGGGGTGCGTTCGGTGGTGTACCAGCCGTTGGCGTAGGCCTTGACCCTGTCGGTGACCTTGCCGCCGAGAAGCTGCCAGACCGGCACCCCGAGCGCCTTGCCCTTGATGTCCCAGCAGGCCATCTCGATGACGGCGATGCCGGACATCACGATCTCTCCGGCGCGCCCGTAGTCGCCGTACTTCATGCGGCGGACCAGGTCCTCGACCGCGAACGGGTCGGAGCCGAGAATATGGTTGGCCTGCGCCTCGTGCAGATAGCCGATCAGCGCGTCGGTGTGGCCCAGCATGCGGGTCTCGCCGACCCCGGTGATGCCCTCGTCGGTGTGCACCTGGACGTAGGTCAGGTTCCGCCAGGGTGTCCCGACCACGTGTGTGGTGATTCCCGTGATGCGCACGGCAGTTGCCCCCTGTGCTTTCAGCTCTGTTCGAAATTTCGTCACACGTTCGAAATGCTGGCGTGACAGTAAGGACGCCGCCCGGGGAGTGTCAATGGGTCGCGCGCATATCGGTTTCGACGCGATGGGCGCAGGATGGCGGGGAATGTTCGGGGGTGCCCGGGTCCGACGGACCGGAATAATCGATTCCGCACAACATCTTCACAACTGCGCCTAGGAACGTTACCGGCGGTGACCCTAGTCTTCCCGCGTCATGGACTACTGCCACGTGTGCCGCAGGCACCTCAACGGCGCCCTCGCCTGTCCCGGGTGCGGCACCCCGGTCGACGAACTCGGCGCGGACGCCGAGGACGCCGGCGCGCGCCCGCCGGCAGACGCGGACACCGACGCGCACCACGGCGACGACGGTGGCGACCGTGACGTCGAGTGGCGCTCCCGGCGTGCCGCGCGCCGACGTGGCCCTGTCGTGGACACCGAGGCCGGGAGTGAGGGCGACCCGCGGGGGGCGAGGGGTCCGGCCGGTGCCAGCCGCCGCGACCGCAAGGCCGCCGCGCACCGCCGCCGGCGCCGCCGCACCCTGTACATAGCCGTCGGCTTCGTCCTGGCGGCCGGCGGTCTGAGCCTCGCCGAACTCGGCGTCGACGCGCCCGGGCTCGGCCCCAGCCCCGCCGCGGCGGAGTCGCCCGACGGCTCGGCCTCGCCGGCGGCGTCCGTGCTCAAGAAGGGCTCGCCCTCCAAGTCCCCCTCGGCCGGACGTACGTCCACCTCCTCGCCGTCGGCCTCCGGATCCGCCTCCGCCTCGTCCTCCGCCTCCGCGTCGGCGACGAGCGAGAAGAGCGCCGGGAGCGGCGGGTCCGCGACCGCGGGCACCCTCCCGGGCCGGTCCACATCGGCCCCGGCGGCCACTCCCGCGGCCCCGGGTACGTCGGCCCCCGCCACCACGGGACCGACCACGTCGGCGCCCACGCCCGCGCCCTCGTCCTCGGGCGACTGCAACCGCTTCCTGTGGTGGTGCACGTGAGGGTGCCGCCCGGCACGGGCTGACCTTCCTCCGGTTCTCCGGCTTACGGGTCGACCCGTCTCCGGGTCGTCCGTCGCGTCTCGGGGTCGTCCGTCCCGTCTCCGGGCCGTCCGTCCCGTCTCCGGGCCCTCCCGTGTCCTGGCCCTGCCTCCGGCCGGCCAGGTGCCCTTCTCGGCGCTCGCGCCCTCAGGCGCCGCCGCCCGCGCCCTCCGGGGTCTCGCCCAGCATGCGGCGCAGCAGGTCGCGCAGGGCCAGCCGTTCCCGGTCCGAGAGCTCCGCCAGGGGTTCGCGGGCGAAGTCGAGCGAGTCGCGCAGCCCGCCGGCGATTCTGCGGCCCTCGGCCGTCGCCGCCGCCAGCTTCACCCGGCGGTCCGCCGGGTCGGGGCGGCGCTCCACCAGCCCCCGCGTCTCCAGCCGGTCCACGATGCCCGTGACGTTGGACGGCTCGCACCGCAGTTGCCGCGCCAGACGGCGCATCGGCAGCGGCTCCAGCGAGAGCAGGCTCAGCAGCCGCGCCTGCGCGCCGGTGAGGGCGTGTTCGGCGGCCGCGTGCTCGTACTCCTCGTGGTAGCGGGCCACCACCGTGCCGATCAGTTCGACGACCTCCAGGGTCAAGGGGTCGATCCGTGGTCTCTTGGGGGTGGCCATGCCCTCGATCGTACCGCGTTACTTGACATCATGAAATATTCATGAGCATCGTTGTTTCAGGTACTCATTGTTTGAGGTACTTAAGTAATTCCCCCCGCCGGTCACCGCGAAAGGCGCACCCCTCATGTCCGAGACCCCCCAGCTTCCCTCCACCGGCCGTGAATGGCACCTGGTCAGCCGTCCGGTCGGCTGGCCCGAGCCCGCCGACTTCGCCCTGGTCGAGGCCGAGGTCCGGCAGCCGGGTCCCGGCGAGGTCCTGGTCCGCAACGCCTACGTCTCCGTCGACCCGTACATGCGCGGCCGTATGAGCGCCGCCAAGTCCTACGTCGCCCCCTTCGAGCTCGGCAAGACCATGCAGGGCGGCGCGGTCGGCGAGGTCGTCGCCTCGAACGCCGAGGGCATCGAGGTCGGCGACCACGTGCTGCACTTCCTCGGCTGGCGCGAGTACGCCGTCGTGGACGCCAAGCAGGCCGTCAAGGTGGACCCGGAGGCCGCGCCGCTGTCGACGTACCTCGGCGTCCTCGGCATGACCGGCCTCACCGCCTACGCCGGGCTCCTGCGCACCGCCTCCTTCAAGGAGGGCGACTCCGTCTTCGTGTCGGGCGCGGCCGGTGCCGTCGGCAGCCAGGTCGGCCAGATCGCCAAGCTCAAGGGCGCCTCGCGCGTCATCGGCTCGGCCGGCTCCGACGAGAAGGTCAAGCTGCTCGTCGAGGAGTACGGCTTCGACGCGGCCTTCAACTACAAGAACGGCCCGGTCTCCCAGCAGCTCCGCGAGGCCGCGCCCGACGGCGTCGACGTCTACTTCGACAACGTGGGAGGCGACCACCTGGAGGCCGCCATCGGCTCCCTGAACCGGGACGGCCGCATCGCCATCTGCGGCATGATCTCTGTCTACAACAGCACCGAGCCCGCCCCGGGCCCGCGGAACCTGGCCCGGCTGATCCAGACCCGCGGCCGCATCCAGGGCTTCCTCGTCGGCGACCAGTACGACCTCCAGCCGGAGTTCGTGCGCGAGGTCGGCGCCTGGATCCGCTCCGGCGAGCTGAAGTACGCCGAGACGGTCGTCGAGGGCATCGAGAACAACGTGGAGGCGTTCTTCGGCGTCCTGCGCGGCGACAACATCGGAAAGATGATCGTCAAGCTCTGATCCCGGCGGGGCGGCGGCGGGCGGCGGCGGACCGCCGCGCGGCGCCGCCCCCGGGGTGGCGGCGGACCGGGCGGCACCCGCTTCCGGGGTGGCGGCGGACCGGGCGGCACCCGCTTCCGGGGTGGCGGCGAACCGGGAGGTGCCCGCTTCGGGATGGGCGGCGGACCGGGCGGCCACGGCCGCCGCCACCACGGGCTGTGGCCCGGCGCTGCGCCCCGATAGGGTCTCCCCATGCGCGATCTTGGGGTGGGTTTCGGCTATCTGCTGCGCGGCCAGCGGTGGGTGGCCCGGCACGGGAAGAGTTTCGGGTTCGGGCTGCTGCCCGGACTCGTCACGCTCGTCCTCTACGCGGCGGCGCTGGTCGCCCTCGGCGTGTACGGGGAGGACTTCGTCACCTGGGCGACGCCGTTCGCGGACGACTGGAGCAGCCCCTGGGACGGTCTGTTCCGCGGCTTCCTCACCGCCGTCCTGTTCGCCCTGGCCCTCCTCCTCGCCGTCCTCACCTTCACCGCGGTCACCCTGCTCATAGGCCAGCCCTTCTACGAGAGCCTCTCGGAGAAGGTCGACCGCGACGTCTCCCCGGACGGCACGGCCCCCGAGTCCGGGCTGCCGCTCTGGCGCGAGCTGTGGATCTCCGCGCGCGACAGCCTTCGCATCCTCGCGCGGGCCCTGGTGTGGGCGACCCTCCTCTTCGCGCTCGGCTTCGTCCCGTTCATCGGCCAGACCGTCGTCCCGGTGCTCGGCTTCTTCGTGACAGGCTTCTTCCTCACCGAGGAACTCGTCGCCGTCGCCCTGCAGCGCCGTGACGTCGACCTGCGGGCGCGCCTCGCGCTGCTCCGCTCCCGCAAGACGCTGGTCTGGGGCTTCGGCACCCCGCTGGGCCTGGCCTTCCTCGTCCCGTTCGTCGCGGTGTTCCTGATGCCGGGAGCGGTCGCGGGCGCCACCCTGATGGCCCGGGACCTGCTCGGCGAGGAGATCCAGGAGGGCGACGCCGAACCGGACGCCGACACCGCCTCCGAGGAGCAGAGCGCCACCCCGTGACCGGGACGCTCCCCCTCGCCCTCTAGACCGCCTCCCGTCGCCCCCCGGACCCTCGGACCGCCCGGACCGCCCGGCCCCCGGGCCTGCTGTCCCGCCGTCAGGCTCTCGCCCGGCGGGGCCGAATGCGCGATGTTGGGGACCGACGGTTTTCGACGAGGAGGTGCCGGCATGGCGGACGCTGCGGTGGAGACGGCGAAGGACCCGAACGGCGCGGGGGCGGACGGCGCGGAGGCGGACGCGGCCCGTGAGGCCGTCGTCGAGGCGGCGCTCGCCCGGCTCGGCCTGGACGCGAAGGCCCGGCTGCTGTCCGGGCGGAACATGTGGACGCTGCCCGGACTCCCCGAGATCGGGCTGAGGCCCCTCGTCATGTCCGACGGCCCGATCGGCGTCCGCGGCGTCCGCTGGACCGCCGACGACCCCTCCGTCGCGCTCCCCTCGCCCACCGCGCTCGCCGCCTCCTGGGACCCGGAGCTGGCCCGCCGCGCCGGCACGCTGCTCGCCCAGGAGGCGCGCCGCAAGGGCGTCCACGTCCTGCTCGCCCCCACCGTCAACCTCCACCGCTCGCCGCTCGGCGGCCGCCACTTCGAGGCCTACAGCGAGGACCCGCTCCTGACCGGCGCGATCGGCGCCGGCTACGTCCGCGGTGTGCAGTCCGGCGGGGTCGCCACCACGGTCAAGCACTTCGTCGCCAACGACGCCGAGACCGACCGCTTCACCGTGGACAACCTCGTCTCCGAACGCGCCCTGCGCGAGCTGTACCTGGCGCCCTTCGAGACCATCGTCGAGAAGGCCCGCCCGTGGGGCGTGATGACCGCCTACAACTCGGTCAACGGCACGACCATGAGCGAGCACCGCCGTCTCGTGAACGACGTCCTGCGCGGCGAATGGGGCTTCGACGGATTCAACGTCTCCGACTGGATGGCCGCCCGCGACACCAGGGCGGCGATCGAGGGCGGCCTCGACGTCGCCATGCCCGGCCCCCTCACCGTCTACGGGGAACCGCTCGCCGCCGCCGTGCGCGCCGGGGACGTGGCGGAGGCCACCCTCGACGCCGCCGTGCGCAACGTGCTCCGGCTCGCCGCCCGCGTCGGCGCCCTGGAGGGCGCCGAACCCGTGGTGACCGAGGCGCCCGCGGCCGTGGACGGGCCGGCGCTGGCCCGCGAGGTGGCCCGCCGCGGCTTCGTCCTCGTCCGCAACGAAGGCGCCCTGCCGCTCCCCGCGGGCCACCGGGTCGCCCTCATCGGTGCCGCCGCCCGCGACGCACGCGTCCTCGGCGGCGGCTCGGCCACCGTCTTCCCCGCCCGGATCGTCTCGCCCCTCGACGGCCTCACCGCCGCGCTCCCCGAGGGCACGGTGACCTACGCCGTCGGCGCCGACCTCGCCGTCGAACTCCCCGTCGCCGACAAGGGGTTCGAGCTGCGCGCGGTGTGCCGCGACGCCGCCGGCGCGATCATCGCCACCGCCTCCGCCCCGAACGGCCAGATCCAGTGGATGGGCGACGACCTGCCCGAAGGGGTCACACACGCGAACCTGCACAGCGTCGAACTCACCGGCACCCTCACCCCGCGCGACTCCGGCCCGCACACGTTCGGCATCAAGGGCCTCGGCGCGTTCACCCTCACCGTCGGCGGCACGACGTACTTCGACGGCGTCCAGGGCGCCGAGAAGGACGACCCGTTCGTGACGTTCTTCGGCGCCCCCGTCCCGCGCGGCCGGGCCGAACTCGCCGCGGGCGAGCCGGTGGAGGTCTCCCTCACCCATGTCGTCACGGTCCCCGAGGGCGTCCCGATGAAGGTCGTCGGCTTCTCCCTCGCCCACCAGGAGCCCGTGCGCGGCGCCGACGAACTGATCGCCGAGGCGGTCGAGGCGGCCCGCGCCGCCGACACCGCCGTCGTCGTGGTCGCCACCACCGACCGCGTCGAGTCCGAGGGCTTCGACCGCGCGGACCTCGGGCTCCCCGGCCGCCAGGACGAACTGGTCCACGCCGTGGCCGCCGCCAACCCCAACACCGTCGTCGTCGTGAACTCCGGCTCCCCGGTGGAACTCCCGTGGCGCGAGGAGGTCGCCGCCGTGCTCCTGAGCTGGTTCCCGGGCCAGGAGGGCGGCGCCGCCCTCGCCGACGTCCTCACCGGCGCCCACGAGCCGGGCGGCCGCCTCCCCACCACCTGGGGCGCCCTGGCCGACGCCCCGGTCACCCGGGTCACCCCGGCCGACGGCGAACTCCCGTACACCGAGGACGTCTTCATCGGCTACCGCGCCTGGGAGAAGGAGGGCAGGACCCCCTCGTACCCGTTCGGGCACGGTCTCGGCTACACCGACTGGACGTACGAGTCCATCGAGGTCGAGGGCACCACCGTCACCGTCCGGGTCCGCAACTCCGGCCGGCGGGCCGGGCGCGAGGTCGTGCAGGTCTACCTCGCCCCGGTGGAACCCGGCGCCGACCGGCCCGCGCGGGCGCTCGCCGGATTCGCCGGAGTCGAGGCCGCCCCCGGCGAGAGCGCCGAGGCCGTCGTGGAGCTCCCGCGCCGCGCCTTCGAGGTCTGGGACACCGCGGCGGACACGTGGGCGTTCGTGAAGGGTTTGTACGAGGTTCAGGCAGGTCGTTCCCTTCTGGACCGCCGTCTGAGCACGATCGTCGAGGCGTAGACGTCGCGCCCCCCTTCGGCCGGCCCCGGCCCGGAACCTGACATCCGGACCGGGGCCCGCCGTTTTCTCCCCCGGCGCCCTCCGGGACCACGTCCTCGGGGCGGCCCTAGGGCCGTACGGAGAACCCGTACACCGTCTGCGAGCGGTACACCGCGCCCGGCCGCAGCTCGGTGCTCGGGAAGGCCGGCCGGTTGGGGGAGTCGGGGAAGTGCTGGGTCTCCAGCGCGATGCCGTCGTTCGGGGCGAAGGGCTCGCCCAGGTGGTCCGCGGTGTAGAGCTGGAGCCCGGGTTCGGTGGTCGCGACCGTGAGCACCCGCCCGGACGCCGGGTCGTACAGTTCGGCCACCTCCACCGGATCGGCCGTGAGCCCCTTGTCGAGCACGTAGTTGTGGTCGTATCCCGCGCCGGTCTTGCGGGACTCGCGGAAGTCGAAGCGGGTGCCCTCGACCGGGTCGAGTTCCCCGGTCGGGATGAGGGTGTCGTCCACCCTGGTCAACCGGGACGCGTCGAGCCGGAGTTCGTGCCCGAGCGCGCTGCCGGAGCCGGCGAGGTTCCAGTACGTGTGGTTCGTCAGGTTCACCACCGTCGGCGCGTCGGTGACCGCCTCGTAGGCGATCCGCAGCGCCCCCCGCTCGTCCAGCGTGTACGTCGCCGAGACCTCCAGGCGCCCCGGGAAGCCCTCCTCGCCGTCCGGGCTGACCCGGGAGAGCCGGACCCCGTGTTCGACCGGCTCCGCGTCCCACACGCGCTTGTCGAAACCGCCGTCGCCGCCGTGCAGGGAGTTGGGCCCGTTGTTCGGCTCCAGGCGGTGGGTCACCCCCTCCAGGGTGAAACGGGCGCCCCCGATCCGGTTCGCGTACCGCCCGACCAGCGCGCCGAGATACGGCTCGGGATGGGCCGTGTACCCCTCCAGGGCGGAGAAGCCCAGGGTCACGTCCACGGCCCGCCCGTCCCGGTCCGGCACCTCGGCCGACTGCACGATCCCGCCGTACGTGAGCACACGCACCCGGACCCCGGCGCGCTCCAGCGTCCAGCGATGGACCGGGGTGCCGTCGGAAAGTGTGCCGAAAAGTTCACTCATGAGGGAAACCCTAGGTCACGGGCTCGCGTGCCGTGACGGTCCGGTAGGCGATCTCCGCGAGTCGCGCCTGACCGTCCCTGCTCGGATGGAACCAGTCCCAGTGGCTCAACTGATCCGTGCCGAAGCGGAAGTCGAAGACGGCGTTCCCGTCGAAGCGGCAGCGCCGGTCCTTGGCGCACACCTCGCGCAGCACCTGGTTGTACGCCTTCACCCGGTCCTGCACCTGCCCACGCCGCAGGGTCGCCGCCGCGTTCAGCGAGTCGGCGTCCCCGAGCATCGAGGGGCAGATGCCCAGCTTCCACACCTGCTTGCCCAGCGCGCTGCCCCGCCCCTCCGACCAGAGCCGCTTCAGATCCGGCACGCTCGACACGTACACCTGCGTCCTGGGCAGGGTCCGGCGCAGCGTCCGCAGCGCGTCCTGGAACCCGGTACGGAAGTCGGCCACGGGCGTCATCGCGGAGGTGGAGGACCGGCACGCGTCGTTGGCGCCCGCCATCACCGTGACCAGCTCCGGCCTACGGGTCACCGCCTCGGCCATCTGGCCGGGAAGGTCCGCCATCCGCGCTCCGGTCACCGCGTAGTTCCAGCTCCGCTCGGCCGCCCCCGTCGTGCCGAGCAGCCGTACGGCGAGCGAGTCGACCCGCGGATCGCTGCCCGTCGCCCACGACACCTCGGGGCAGTCGGAGAGCACGCTGCACGCGTCGAAACCGCGGGTGATCGAGTCGCCGACCGCGGCCATGGAGTCCGGACTGCGGTCCCACACCGGCGTGGGCCTCGCCGACGGCCGCATCCTCCCGGTCCCGCCGGGCGCCGAGGAGTCGCAGGCGGCGGTGCCCAGGAGCGCCGCCGCGGCGGCGGCGGCGAGGACGGCCCGCGAACGGTGGCTGCGATTCCGCATCCCCTGGTCTCCTCGTTCGTTGTACAGGGTTGGTCGGCATCCGCTCCGCGCGGTCGGTCGCACCACGTCGTACACGGTCGGTCGCGCCACGGTTCCGCGGTGTGACCGGCTCCGCCCGGAAGGCGGGCCCGGAGTCCCGGCAGGGGAGTCCGGACACGTCCCGCCGGGTGAAACCTCGGAGGTTCACGGCGCTTGGACCGACGGTACGTCACACTCCTTGCGCCGCCGCAGGGTAGCCTCGCCACGTGGCCGCCCTGCCACTGCCGTTCCGCTAAGTTACAAGATGTCTCGCTCTGTCCGGAGGCCCCAGTGACGACACGTGGAGTTCTCTACGTGCACTCCGCGCCCCGCGCGTTGTGTCCGCATGTCGAGTGGGCGGTCGCGGGGGTGCTCGGCACACGCGTCAACCTCGACTGGATCCGGCAGCCCGCCGCGCCGGGCACCTGGAGATCCGAGTTCTCCTGGAAGGGCGAGGCCGGCACCGCCTCCAAGCTCGCCTCCGCGCTGCGCGGCTGGCACCTGCTGCGCTTCGAGGTCACCGCCGAACCCTGCCCCACCGCCGAGGGCGAGCGCTACAGCTGCACCCCCGAACTCGGCATCTTCCACGCCGTCACCGGCATCCACGGCGACATCCTCATCCCCGAGGACCGGCTGCGCGCCGCGCTCCTGCGCTCCCAGCGCGGCGAGAGCGACCTGGAGGCCGACCTCGCCAAACTCCTCGGCAAGCCCTGGGACGACGAGCTGGAGCCCTTCCGCTACGCGGGCGAGGGCGCCCCGGTCCGCTGGCTGCACCAGGTGGTGTGACGCACGGAGGCGTGAGGCTCCGTCAGGGACCCCGACGTCACCGGTCTTCGAACGGCGTGTGGCCCGTACCCCTGGGACCAGGGGTACGGGCCACACGCCGTACGGAGGAGGAAACCGGAGTCAGACCGAACGGAACGCCAGCACCACGTTGTGCCCGCCGAAGCCGAACGAGTCGTTCAGCGCGGCGATACGGCCCTCGACGGGCAGCTTGCGGGCCTCGCCGCGCACGATGTCCGCGGCGGCCTCGGCCTCGGGGTCGAGGTTCTCCACGTTGATGGTCGGCGGCGCGAGACGGTGGTACAGCGCGAGCACGGCCGCGACCGACTCGATGCCACCGGCGCCACCGAGGAGGTGACCGGTCATCGACTTCGTCGCCGAGACCGCGAAGTGGTCGGCGTCGTCGCCGAACACCTTGCGCAGCGCCTTCAGCTCGGCCACGTCACCGGCGGGCGTCGAGGTGGCGTGCGCGTTCACGTGCACGATCTCGGCCGGGTCCAGGTCGGTGTTGTCGAGCAGGTTCTGCAGGGCGTGCGAGATGCCGCGGCCCTCGGGCTCCGGCTGCACGATGTCGTGCGCGTCGGCCGAGATGCCCTGGCCGACCGCCTCGGCGTACACCCGGGCACCACGCTTGGCGGCGTGCTCGGCGGACTCCAGGACGAGCACACCGGCGCCCTCGCCGAGGACGAAGCCGTCACGGGCCACGTCGTACGGGCGCGAGGCACCCTCGGGGTCGTCGTTGTTCTTGGACATCGCCATCATGTTGCCGAACGCGGCGATGGGAAGCGGGTGGATGGCCGCCTCGGTGCCACCGGCGACGACGACGTCGGCGCGGCCCGTGCGGATCATCTCGATGGCGTAGCCGATGGCCTCGGCGCCGGAGGCGCAGGCGGAGACCGGGGTGTGCACACCGGCGCGGGCGCCCACGGCGAGGCCCACGTTGGCGGACGGGCCGTTCGGCATCAGCATCGGAACGGTGTGCGGGGAGACGCGGCGTACGCCCTTCTCCTTCAGCACGTCGTACTGGTCGAGCAGGGTCGTGACACCACCGATGCCGGAGGCGATGACCGCGCCCAGCCGGTCGGGGTCGACGCTCTGGTCCTCGCCCGCCTTGTCGGTGAAACCGGCGTCTGCCCAGGCCTCCTTGGCCGCGATCAGCGCGAACTGCGCCGAGCGGTCGAGACGGCGGGCCTGCGGGCGGGGAATGACCTCGCCCGGCTCCACGGCGATCTGCGCCGCGATACGGACAGCCTGGTCGGCGGCCCACTCCTGCTCGAGAGGGCGGACGCCGGAACGTCCGGCGATCAGGCCCTCCCAGGTAGAGGCTGCGTCGCCACCCAGCGGTGTGGTTGCGCCGATACCGGTGACGACCACGGTGCGATTGGTCGGGCTCACGGGAATTCTTTCTCCAACGGATACGAGGATTCAGCGGCGCCACCGCCGGGTGGCGGGGCATCAGCCCGGGGGAACCAGGGCACACGGCCCCGGCGGCCCCGGACGGTCGGCCCAGGTGACCGGAAGATCAGGCCTGGTGCTTGAGGATGTAGTCGGTCGCGTCGCCGACCGTCTTGAGGTTCTTGACGTCGTCGTCCGGGATCTTGACGTCGAAGCGCTCTTCGGCGGCGACGACGACCTCGACCATGGACAGCGAGTCGACGTCCAGGTCGTCGGTGAAGGACTTGTCCAGCTGGACGTCCTCGGTGGGGATCCCGGCGATCTCGTTGACGATCTCGGCGAGACCTTCGACGATCTCTTCCTGAGTGGCGGCCATGTCAGGCGCTCCTTCGGTGTGTTTCCAGAGGGGTGGCGATATTCCGTACGGACCGGATGATCCGGTACGGAGTGCCTAGGGGAGGGTAACGACCGTCGCGGCGTACACGAGACCCGCCCCGAAGCCGATGACGAGCGCGGTGTCGCCGCTCTTCGCCTCACCGGTCGCCAGAAGCCGCTCCATCGCGAGCGGGATCGAGGCGGCCGAGGTGTTGCCGGTGGTGCGCACGTCACGCGCGACCGTGACGTGTCCCGGCAGTTTCAGCGTCTTCACCATCGAGTCGATGATCCGCTCGTTGGCCTGGTGGGGAATGAAGACATCCAGGTCGTCCGGGCTGATCCCGGCCGCGTCCAGCGCCTGCTGTGCGACCTTCGCCATCTCGAACACGGCCCAGCGGAACACCGCCTGGCCCTCCTGCGTGATGGCAGGGAACTTGATCTCGCCCTTGGAGTCGAGCGGGAGATTGGAGACGTCGCCGACCCGGAAGCGGTCCCACGGCACGGTCTGCTTGATCGTGCCGGCCTTGTCGCCCTCGCTGCCCCAGACGGTCGGGCCGATGTGAGGCTCCTGCGAGGGACCCACGACGACCGCGCCCGCGCCGTCGCCGAACAGGAAGGCCGTCGCGCGGTCCTCCAGGTCGGTGAGGTCGGACAGCCGCTCCACGCCGATGACGAGGACGTACTCCGCGGAACCCTCGACGATCATGCCCTTGGCGAGGGTCAGGCCGTAGCCGAAGCCCGCGCAGCCGGCCGAGATGTCGAAGGCCGCGGCCTTGTTCGTGCCGAGCTTGTCGGCGATCTCGGTGGCGATGGCGGGGGTCTGCGCGAAGTGCGACACGGTGGAGACCACCACGGCGCCGATCTGGTCGGCGTCGATCCCGGCGTCGGCGATGGCCTTGCCGGACGCCTCGACCGACATCGCGGCCACCGTCTCCTCGTCGGAGGCCCAGTGCCGGGTCTCGATGCCGGAGCGCGAACGGATCCACTCGTCGGACGAGTCGATCGTCTCCAGGATCACCTCGTTGGGCACCACCCGGACGGGACGGTAGCCGCCGACGCCGAGGATGCGCGCGAACGGAGCGCCCTTGGGTGCCTTGATCTTCGTCATGCTCTCGGGCTCCTCAGGCTGCGCCGTGCTCGGCGATGAGTTCGCGAGCCGCGTCCAGGTCGTCGGGGGTCTTCAGGGCCAGCGTCGTGACACCGGGCAGCGCGCGCTTGGCCAGACCGGTCAGCGTGCCGCCGGGGCACACCTCGATCAGCGCGGTCGCGCCGAGCTCCTGGAAGGTCTCCATGCACAGGTCCCAGCGGACCGGGTTGGCGACCTGGCCGACCAGGCGGGAGAGGACCTCGGCACCGGAGGCCACCGCCTGGCCGTCACGGTTCGAGACGTACGTGACCCGCGGGTCGCCCGGGGTCAGCTCCTCGGCGGCCTTCGCCAGCGCGTCGACCGCGGGGGCCATGTGGTGGGTGTGGAACGCGCCCGCCACCTTCAGGGCCACGACCCGCCGGACACCCTCGGGCTTGTCCGCCTCCAGGGCGGCGAGCTGCTCCAGCGTGCCGGCGGCCACGATCTGGCCGGCGCCGTTCACGTTCGCCGGGGTCAGCCCGAGCTTCTCCAGGTGCGCGACCGTCGTGTCGGGGTCACCGCCGAGCAGCGCCGACATACCGGTCTGCGTGATGGCGGCGGCGTCGGCCATCGCGAGGCCGCGCTTGCGTACGAGGTCCAGCGCGGCGGTGTCGTCGAGCACTCCCGCGAACGCGGCCGCGGTGATCTCGCCGACGCTGTGGCCGGCGACGGCACCGGGGGTGACGTCACCGAGGGCGGCGGCGGACAGGAGACCGGCGGCGACCAGGAGCGGCTGCGCGACGGCCGTGTCACGGATCGCGTCCGCGTCGGCCTGGGTGCCGTAGTGGGCAAGGTCCAGCCCGATGGCGTCCGACCACGCGGCGAGGCGTTCGGCGGCGCCGGGGAGGTCGAGCCAAGGAGTCAGGAAGCCGGGCGTCTGAGCGCCCTGGCCGGGAGCGACGAGTACGAGCACTCTCACACTCTCTCTTGTGGACGGCCACGGCCGCCCGTGGGGACAGGGACGAAGAACACGAGGGGGAATTGTAGGGGCCCGACAAAAGCCTAGGTTTGTGGATCTCCATCGGCCAGACGCCCCAGGATCAGCGCGATCCGCAGCGTGAACGCCGATCGAACATCCGAGGGCGACCAGCCGGTGACGTCAGTCACACGTCGGAGCCGGTAGCGCACGGTGTTGGGATGGACGAACAGCATGCGGGCCGCGCCTTCGAGGCTGCTCGCCTGTTCCAGATAGACGCTGAGCGTCTCCAGGAGCGCCGAGCCCGCCTCCTCCAGCGGTCTGTAGATCTCCTCCACCAACTGCTCGCGGGCCGACGGGTCTCCGGCGATCGCGCGCTCCGGCAGCAGATCGTCCGCCAGCACCGGGCGAGGGGCGTCCTGCCAGGCGAAACACGCCTTGAGCCCGGCCGCCGCGGCCTGCGCGGACCGGGTCGCGGCCAGCAGATCGGGCACGATCGGGCCCGCGACCACCGATCCGGCGGCGTACGGACCGATCAGCGACTTGGCGACGGCCAGCGGGTTGTCGCTGCCGCCCGCGATGACCACCAGCCGGTCCCCGAGCACTCCCGTCAGCACCTGCAGCTTGGCGTGCCGTGCCGCCCGCCGGATCGCCTCGACGGTCAGCTCGCTGTCACCGTCGGGTGCCGTGCCCAGCACCACGCAGACATGTTCGGGCGAGTTCCAGCCGAGCGCGGCGGCCCGGGAGACGGCGCCCTCGTCGGCCTCGCCGGAGAGCACCGCGTTCACCACGAGCGACTCGAGCCGGGCGTCCCAGGCGCCGCGCGCCTCCGCGGCCTGCGCGTACACCTGGGCGGTGGCGAAGGCGATCTCGCGGGCGTACACGAGGAGTGCCTCGCGCAGCACGGACTCGTCGCCGGGTGCCGCCACCTCGTCGATGGCCGATTCCATGACCTCGATTGTCGTCCGCACCATCTCCACCGTCTGGCGCAGCGTGATGGCCCTGGTCAGCTCGCGTGGCGCGGTGCCGAAGACGTCCGTGGAGATGGCCTGCGGGGCGTCCGGGTGCCGGAACCACTCCGTGAAGGCCGCGATACCGGCCTGGGCGACCAGCCCGATCCACGACCGGTTCTCCGGTGGCATGGCCCGGTACCACGGCAGCGTCTCGTCCATGCGCGTGATGGCCTGGGCGGCGAGACTGCCGGCCGACTTCTCCAGCCGCTTGAGGGTCGCGGTGTGCGAGTCGACGTCGTGCGCTGGGCGCTCGGTGTTGCTGGCTTCGGGTTCGGGCACGGGACAAGACTGCCTTATCCGGACGGAGCCGTGCGGCGGCGGGTCGCAAGTAAGCGAGGAGCCGCCGCCCGGCCACGGCTACCGTGGTGGGGTGATGGACGTCCGCCGCGCCGACGAGCGCTACCGCGGAGGAGACCCGGCGGCCGGGATCTCCTCGCTCCACGCCTTTTCCTTCGGCCCGCACTACGACCCCGACAACCTCCGCTTCGGCGCGGTCATCGCCTGCAACGAGGAGCGGCTCGCCCCCGGCGCGGGCTTCGACGAGCACCCGCACAGCCACACCGAGATCGTCACCTGGGTGGTGGAGGGCGAACTGACCCACCGCGACTCGGCGGGGAACGTGTCGGTGCTGCGGCACGGCGACGTCCAGCGGCTGAGCTCGGCGGGCGGAGTCCGTCACGTCGAGCGCAACGACGGCGAGCTGCCGCTGGTCTTCGTCCAGATGTGGCTGGCCCCGCTGGAGCCGGGCGGCGACCCCGCCTACGAGACCGTCCGCGGCATCGCCGACTCCACCCCGTACGCCGTCCCCGAGGCGGGCGCCATGCTCCATGTCCGCCGGCTGACGGCGGGCGAGCGCACGGCGGTCCCGGACGGGTCCTACGTGTACGTCCACGTCGTGCGCGGTGAGGTCCGGCTTGACGGCGTGGAACTGGGGGAGGGGGACGCGGCCCGGGTCACGGACGCGAAGGACCTGGAACTGGTCGCGGGCGCGCCGGCGGAGCTGCTGGTGTGGGAGATGACGGTCGGCTGACGCCGGCCCGCGTCAGGAGGCCGCGAGGTCGGCCAGTACCGCGTCCGTGAACGGGGTCCACGCCTCGACCGCCCAGGGGCCGAAGGTCCGGTCGGTCAGCGCGACGCAGGCGGCGCCCACGGCCGGGTCGACCCACAGGAACGTACCGGCCTGCCCGAAGTGGCCGAAGGTGCGCGCCGAGGACGCGTTCCCCGTCCAGTGCGGCGACTTGGAGTCGCGGATCTCGAAGCCGAGCCCCCAGTCGTTGGGGTTCTGGTGGCCGTACCCCGGAAGGACGCCCTTGGTGCCGGGGTACTGGACGGTCATCGCCTCCGCGACCGTGCGCGGGTCCAGCAGCCGGGGCGCCTGCAGCTCGGCGGCGAAGCGGACGAGGTCGTCCACCGTCGAGACGCCGTCCTTGGCGGGCGAACCGTCCAGCGTCGTCGCGGTCATGCCGAGCGGTTCGAGGACCGCCTGGCGCGCGTACTCCGCGAAGGGCATGTCGGCCGCCTTGGCGATGTGGTCCCCGAGCACCTCGAAGCCGGCGTTGGAGTACAGCCGCCGCTCACCGGGCGTGAAGGTCGCCCGGTGCTCGTCGAAGGCCAGACCCGAGGTGTGCGCGAGCAGATGGCGGACCGTCGAACCGGCGGGTCCCGCGGGTTCGTCGAGCTCGATGGCGCCCTCCTCGTACGCGACGAGAGCGGCGTACGCGGCGAGCGGCTTGGTCACGGACGCCAGCGCGAACCGGTGCCCGCCGGGACCGTGCGTGCCGGCCACGGTGCCGTCCGCCCGGACGACCGCTGCGGCGGCGGTGGGGACGGGCCAGTTCGAGATCAGCGCCAGGCTCTGCAAGGACATACCCCGACCCTAAGTGCCCCGGAGGACCGGCCGCATGGAGGGGGCGGGCTGTCCGCCGGGGGCGATCAGCACGGTCACCGGCGTCTCCCGGCCATGTCCTGGGGTTTTCGGCCGGTTCGGGTTGCCTGGAGTGCACTCCAAGGTTTTAGCGTGGGGGCATGACGGTGATGGAGACCACAGCCGAGGCCACCGGGACCGACACCTGCGCCGAGCCCCCCGAGCAGGAGCCGCGGCGCCCGGACGGCCGGGACAACTACACGATCAGCGAAGTCGTCGCCTTCACCGGCCTCAGCGCGCACACCCTGCGCTGGTACGAGCGCATCGGGCTGATGCCGCACATCGACCGCTCGCACACCGGCCAGCGCCGCTACAGCAACCGCGACCTGGACTGGCTGGGCCTCGTCGGCAAGCTCCGGCTCACCGGGATGCCGGTCGCCGACATGGTCCGCTACGCGGAGATGGTGCGTGCCGGCGACCACACGTACAGGGAGCGCTACGAACTCCTGGAAGCCACCCGCCGGGACGTCCGGGCCCGGATCGCCGAGCTCCAGGACACCCTGGCCGTGCTCGACCGGAAGATCGGCTTCTACGGCGACGCGGGCCAGGCCCTCGCCGCCGAGCGCTCCTGAGGCGAGGGCCCCCTTCGGGGCACCCGTGCCTCAGAGCTGGGCGAGCAGTTCCGCCTTCTTCACGGAGAACTCCTCGTCCGTGACGAGCCCCGCCTCGTGGAGCTCCCCGAGATGCCGGATCCGGTCGGCGATGTCGGCCGGGTCGCGGTGCGGCGCCGGGACCGCGTCCACCGGAGCGGGACTCGCGGAGCGCGCGGCGGCGAGCACGGCCGCCGCGAACGGCAGCGACTCGTGGACGGGCCCGTACCCGAGTCCGAAGACGACGGCCGCCGGGTCCTGGTCCGCCTGCGCGGGATGTGCCGGGGCGGGGTCCCGGCGCAGCAGCCGCAGATGCCCCTCGAACACCTCGGGCGAGCGCCATTCGACCCCGCACAGCGAGGAGACCGGGAACGTCTGGTCTCCGGCCTTCCACTTCGCCGAGGACGCGCCCGTCCAGAACCACCGGAAGGACACCGTCTTGCCGTCGAAGGTGGCCTTCCCGTCGTAGGCCTTGAAGGTCAGCGGCCCCTCGGGCGGCTTCACGAGGAAGCGCTCGGCCGGCTCCTCGTCGCCGGTGAGCTGTCCGCGCAGTTCGTCCGCGTAGTACTCGGCGAGCGTCTCGCGGTCGGCGGGCAGCACCAGCCGATAGGGGTCGCACCCCTCCTTGAGCTGTCCCGCGGCCGCTTCCATCAGCGGATCGGCGCCGGGCCTCGGCACCGCACGCAGAACGACCGTGCCTCGCTTCCCGGGCGTCAGCGTCACCGCAGCGATCGCCTCCAGGGGGACACGGCGTTCGCCGAGCGCCTGGAACAGCTTCGGTGTGCGGATCCCCCGTTCGAAGCGGATGAGCACGGAGTCGGACTCGAACTCCCAGGCGGCATGAAAACCGGCCAGTACGTCACCCATGCGGGCCATCGTATGCGGCACGCAAGCCTCCGTCGCCTCTCTGGGCGGACCGCAGTTTTTCGTCCTCTACGCGCGTCAGACCGACGCACCGGCGGACAAACCCGTCCGGCAGGCGTCATCATCGTGCGCACAGCGGACGGCGCGGTACGCACCGATCCCGATCTCCGCGAAGTTGCGGAGACTCTCCGTGCCCGGCTCGAAGTAGCCGGCGTGCCCCTTCGCCCCCTCGGCCGACAGCACCCGTGCCCCGAACCCCTTGGAGACCGGGTCCGCGCCGTGCCCGAGGCCGCCGACCTCCATGTGCGGCACGTCCTGGATCCAGTCGTCCGTGTCGCGCATCGCCCAGACCCGCGCGGTCGTGCGCAGGTTCGCCGCCTTCGCCGCCCGCATGCCGGGGCTGCCGGCCACCGCTATGTCGGAGACCCTGGCGGGCAGCTTCGAGGCCGCCACCCCGCACAGCACCGAGCCGTAGCTGTGGCAGTACAGCGCCACCTCGGAGCTGCCCGGCAGTGCCCGCAGCAGCGCGTTCAGCCGCACCGCGCCGTCCTCGGCCCGCATGGCGGTGGCCGAGTCGATGCCCAGTCCGCTGGGCGTCGTGTAGTCGGCCCACGCGATCACGGCCGTACGCGTGCCGGGGTCGGCCGCGCGCTCCGCCGCGTACAGCGAGCCCGCCATGCCGACCGGCGCCGCGTACTGCTTGTACGTGCGCTGGAAGGTGAGCAGGTCGGTGTCCACGCCGGGCACCACGACCGAGACGCGGTCGGCCCTGTCGAGGTCGCCGAAGACCTCGGCGACGCGGCCCGAGCCGTTGGGGTCGAAGGCGAGGATCTTGCGGCCCTTGTGCAGGAGCGCCTCGTAGCGGTGCATGCGGCGGCCGGCGTCGTACTGGCCGACCGAGGACAGCCGGTTGTCGTGCATGCGCCCGCGCTCGACCGTGCGCTCGTGCTTGAGCGCGAGACGGTTCGCCGCGTAGCGCAGGGTCACCGGCGCCCCGTTCATGTTGCCGACCGCGAGCGGGTAGCGGTGAGCGAGCTCCGCACGCTCCTGCGTGTCGAGCGTGGTGAAGAAATGCGTCAGCAGCCCCGGAGCGGAGTCCGGGTCGGGCAGCTTGTGCCCGGCGATGCTGCCGCGTTCCCACGCGGAGCGGGACGCCTGGAGCGGTGAGGCTGCCCGGTGGCTGTGGAGCGCGGTCCAGCCACTGGTGGCCAGCATCACGAACACCACGGCCAGCGCGAGCAGAGCGCGCCAGACGTTGAGTTGGGGAGTGGTGTCGAAGGAAGTCACTGAGAGGACACCCTAGGAGAAGTGAAGAGCCTCCCGTTAAACGAGTGACTGGGATCACGTTTCTGATGGGGTGATTGGGGCAAACCGGGTTCAGTTTGAGTTAAATGGTGACACTCTGTACGTGCTTTCCTGCTATGCGTGTGCGATATGTGACGCTCCGTACGGGGGTGTTGTGATGACCCGGAGGCCCACGTGGCACATCTCGCGCGCACGTCACCTCTACAACGAGCGCGGGCGTCCGTGAGGTTCCGTACACGGGCATGCGTCGATCGGCCTGGGTGAGAGGTGCCGGATCGCGCGGGCGGGCGTCACCGCGGGGCAGGGCCCGGCGTCACCGCGGGGCGGGGCCCCACTTCTCCGCCAACGCGGGCCCCACGTGGTCGAGATAGGCCGCGGTCAGCTCACGGATCGCCTCGACGCTGGTGTCCTCGCCGGCCCCCCACAGCCGGCCCGTGACGCGCATCACCCCGCCGAACACCGCGACCGCGATGCGCGGACGCGGGTCCCTGTCCACGTCGAGGCCCTCGCGTTCGGCGATGAGCCGCGCGATCTCCTCCTCGATCTCCTCCGAGCGGCGCAGGTGCACCGCGAGCAGCGCCGGGGTCGATTCGATCAATTGGTAGGTGCGCATGTGCAGTTCGATGGGCACCACCGCCTCGATCGCCTCGCCGATGGTGTCCCAGCTCTCCAGCACGGCGCGCCGCAGCGCCTCCAACGGTGCCTCGTGGGGCGGCCGTTCGCGCACCGCGGCGATGAAATGCGACTCCGAGAGCCGCTGCAGGAACAGGGCCGCGTCCTCCTTGCCCGCGAAGTAGCGGAAGAAGGTGCGCTGGGAGACGTCGACGGCCTCGGCGATCTCGTCGACCGTGGTCTCCTCGTAACCCTGGGTCGTGAACAGTTCGAGGGCGGCCCGCAGCAGCGCGTCCCGGGTGCGCTGCTTCTTGCGCTCCCGCAGCCCGGGGCGCGTCACCTGCGCAGGGGGGACCGTGTCCGTCATGGTGCCGCGCTCTCTCCTTCGCCAACAGTTCGCCCAGTTCAGCCTATCTGTGAGTGACGTGACAGTTACCGACTTGTGAATCGGTTTGTCAATTGTCAGCGACTGTCACTAGCCTCGAAAAATGACTAGTCAGACCACCATCGACAAGACGGGCCCGGAGGACAAGACTCCGGTCCCGCCGTTGGACCAGGCCCCGTCCACGGGCCTGCGCGGCCATCCGTGGTTCACCCTCATCACCGTGGCCGTCGGGGTCATGATGGTGGCCCTCGACGGCACCATCGTGGCCATCGCCAACCCGGCGATCGCCCAGGACCTCGGCGCGACCTTCGCCGACGTCCAGTGGATCACCAACGCCTACTTCCTCGCCCTCGCGGTCTCCCTCATCACCGCGGGCAAGCTCGGCGACCGCTTCGGCCACCGGCAGACCTTCCTGATCGGCGTGACCGGCTTCGCCGCCGCGTCCGGCGCGATCGGCCTGTCGCACAGCATCGCCTTCGTGGTCACCTTCCGCGTCTTCCAGGGTCTGTTCGGCGCGCTGCTCATGCCCGCCGCGCTCGGCCTGCTCCGCGCGACCTTCCCGGCCGAGAAGCTGAACATGGCGATCGGCATCTGGGGCATGGTCATCGGCGCCTCCACCGCGGGCGGCCCGATCCTCGGCGGTCTGCTCGTCCAGCACGTGAGCTGGCAGTCGGTGTTCTTCATCAACGTGCCCGTCGGCGCCCTCGCGCTCGTCCTCGGTGTGCTGATCCTCAAGGACCACCGCGCCGAGAACGCCCCGCGCTCCTTCGACCTGCTCGGCATCGCGCTGCTCTCCGGCGCCATGTTCTGCCTGGTCTGGGCCCTCATCAAGGCCCCGGCCTGGGGCTGGGGCGACGTCAAGACCTGGTCCTTCCTCGGTGCCTCGGTCCTCGGCTTCGTGTGCTTCGCCCTGTGGGAGAAGCGCGTCGCGGAACCGCTGATCCCGCTCGGCCTCTTCCGCTCCGTCCCGCTCTCGGCGGGTGTGGTGCTGATGGTGCTCATGGCCATCGCGTTCATGGGCGGCCTGTTCTTCGTGACGTTCTACCTCCAGAACGTGCACGGCATGAGCCCGGTCGACGCGGGCCTGCACCTGCTGCCGCTCACCGGCATGATGATCGTCGGCTCCCCGCTCGCGGGTCTGGCCATCACCAAGCTCGGCCCGCGCATCCCGCTCGCCGGCGGCATGGCGGCCACCGCGATCGCCATGTACGGCATGTCGACGCTGGAGGCGGACACCTCCAGCGGCCTGATGTCCATCTGGTTCGCCCTGCTCGGCTTCGGTCTCGCGCCGGTCATGGTCGGCGCCACCGAGGTCATCGTCGGCAACGCCCCGATGGAGCTCTCCGGCGTCGCCGGCGGTCTCCAGCAGGCCGCCATGCAGATCGGCGGCAGCCTCGGTACGGCCGTGCTCGGTGCCGTGATGGCGTCGAAGGTCGACAACGACCTCGCGGGCAACTGGGTCGGGGCCGGGCTGCCCAAGCTCACCGACGCGCAGGAGGCCCTGGCCTCGCAGGCCGTGCAGCAGGGCATGGCGCCGGTGACCAAGGGCACGCCGGAGGCCATCGCGGCGAAGATCTCGGTGGTCGCGCACGACACGTTCATCTCCGGCATGAGCCTCGCGTGCCTCGTCGCCGCCGTGGTCGCCGTCGTGGCCGTCTTCGTCGCGCTGTTCACCAAGCGCGGCGAGAACGCCGAAGCCGGTGCGGGCGTCGGTCACATCTGACCCGTCCGCCTCCGGCAGACCCGCCCGGACCCGGGCGGGTCTGCCGGCGTGAAACGGGGGTACCCGGTCCATCGACCCGAACCGACCGACAGGTCACGGGAGTTCAGGAGTTGATGATGGCGGGCTTCGGAAACGGTACGCGCAGGTACCCCCGTTCACGTGGCCGTACAGGATCACGGACCGGGCCGGACAGCGCGACCCTGGGGATCGTCGGCACCGTGTGCGCGGTGGCGGGCTTCTTCACGCTGGGGATCGTCCTCGGGCCGGCCGCGATGGTCTGCGGCTGGCTCGCGATGGGCCGCCGCTGGACCGGCTCGGGGCCGGTGCCGGCGCTGATCGCCCTGGTGCTGGGAGCGATCGACACACTCCTGGCGGTCATCTGGCTGGGCGGCGGACCGGGCAACGGCCTGCTCTGACGCCTCCGGGGACCGGACCGGACACGGGCCCGCGCACCGCTTCGAGCGGCACGCGGGCCCGCCGGTTATGTGGGCGAGTGCTCCTCCGACCCCGCCCGTTATGTGGGGGAGTGCTCCTC
Source organism: Streptomyces sp. NPDC056738 (assembly GCF_042790435.1). NCBI lineage: Bacteria > Bacillati > Actinomycetota > Actinomycetes > Kitasatosporales > Streptomycetaceae > Streptomyces > Streptomyces sp. NPDC056738. The sequence continues at coordinate 433,061 of NZ_JBHTZF010000003.1, read as the reverse complement.
CGACCCCGCCGGTTACGTGGGCGAGTGTTCCTCCGACCCCGCCGCCAGGGGATGCGGCAGGATTCCCGGGCCCTCGGTCAGGGCGGCGACCTCGGCCCGCAGCGCGCGCACCTCGGCCGTGAGCGCCTCGATCGCCGCCGTCTGCCGCCGCTCCTCCACGTCGTCCTTCTCGAACCGCGAGATGAACCAGGCCGCGATGTTCGCGGTGACCACACCGAGGAGCGCGATCCCGGAGAGCATCAGACCGACCGCGAGGACACGGCCCATCCCCGTCGTCGGGGCGTGATCGCCGTATCCGACGGTCGTCATCGTCGTGAACGACCACCACACCGCGTCACCCAGCGTCTTGATGTTCCCGTTCGGCGAGTCCCTTTCCACCGACAGCACCGCCAGCGAGCCGAACATCAGCAGTCCGACGACCGCGCCCCCGACGTACGTCGTCAGCCGTATCTGCGAGGCCATCCGGGCGCGCCGCCCCACCAGCGTCAGCGTGGAGACGAGCCGCAGCAGCCGCAGCGGCTGCAGGATCGGCAGGATCACGGCGCACAGGTCCATCCAGTGACCGCGGACGAAGACCCGCCGTCGCGGGGCGAGGGCGAGCCGGACGAGGTAGTCGGCCGCGAAGGCCCCCCACACCACCCACTCCACGACCGTGCAGGTGAACGTGACGGAGCGGCCGGCGTCGCTGTCCACGATCGGCACGGCGTAGGCGAGGGCGAACGCCACCGCGAGCACGAGCAGGGGCCGCTGGGTGCGCAGCTCCCAGCGGGCCTGCGCCGATTGTTCGTTCATGCCCGCATCCATGGCCGCATTCATGCCCGCATCGTAGAAAGAAAACGGGTGAGGGGCGGTGGGCCCACGGCCCGCCGCCCCTCGTCGGTCCTGCCGGGCTCACGCCCTACGCGTCGCCGCCCGCCGCGCCCGGGTCGGCCGCCCGCACGTCGAGAAGCTGATAGCGGTCGACGGCCTGCTTCAGCACCGACCGGTCCACCTTGCCCTCACGGGCCAGCTCGGTCAGCACGGCGACCACGATCGACTGCGCGTCGATGTGGAAGAAGCGCCGGGCCGCGCCGCGCGTGTCCGCGAAGCCGAAACCGTCCGCGCCGAGGGACTGGTAGGTGCCCGGCACCCACCGCGCGATCTGGTCGGGAACCGATCGCATCCAGTCGGAGACGGCCACGAACGGACCCTGCGCGGAGGACAGCTTCCGCGTCACGTACGGGACGCGCTGCTCCTCCTCGGGGTGCAGCAGGTTGTGCCGCTCGACGTCGACCGCCTCGCGCCGCAGCTCGTTCCAGGACGTCGCCGACCACACGTCGGCCCTGACGTTCCACTCCTCGGCGAGGATCCGCTGCGCCTCCATCGCCCAGGTGACGCCGATGCCGGACGCCATGATCTGCGCGGGGATCGTGCCCGAGGTGCCCTCGCTGAAGCGGTACAGGCCCTTCAGGATGCCCTCGGCGTCCACGTTCTCCGGCTCCGCCGGGTGCTGGAGCGGCTCGTTGTAGACGGTGAGGTAGTAGAAGACGTCCTCGCCGTGCGGGTGCTCGTCGGACGAGCCGTACATGCGGCGCAGACCGTCCTGGACGATGTGCGCGATCTCGAAGCCGAACGCCGGGTCGTAGGCGACACAGCCCGGGTTCGTCGAGGCGAGGAGCTGCGAGTGGCCGTCCGCGTGCTGGAGCCCCTCACCGGTCAGCGTCGTCCGCCCGGCGGTCGCGCCCAGGACGAAACCGCGCGCCAACTGGTCCGCCATCTGCCAGAACTGGTCGCCCGTGCGCTGGAAACCGAACATCGAGTAGAAGACGTAGACCGGGATGAGCGGCTCGCCGTGCGTGGCGTACGCCGAACCCGCGGCGATCAGCGAGGCCGTGCAGCCCGCCTCCGAGATGCCGTCGTGCAGCATCTGGCCGGTCGGCGACTCCTTGTAGGCGAGCAGCAGCTCGCGGTCCACCGACTCGTACTGCTGGCCGAGCGGGTTGTAGATCTTCGCGCTCGGGAAGAACGAGTCCATGCCGAACGTGCGGTACTCGTCGGGCGCGATCAGCACGAACCGCTTGCCGATCTCCTTGTCCCGCATGAGGTCCTTGAGCAGTCGGACGAACGCCATGGTCGTGGCGATGGACTGCTGACCCGAACCCTTCTTCACGCTCGCGTACGTCTTGTCCTCGGGCAGGACCAGTGGCTTCGACCGCACGACACGCGTGGGCACGTACCCGCCGAGGCCCTTGCGGCGGTCGTGCATGTACTGGATCTCCTCCGAGTCCCGGCCCGGGTGGTAGTACGGCGGGGCGCCGTCCTCCAGCTCCTTGTCGGAGATCGGCAGGTGCAGCCGGTCGCGGAAGCCCTTGAGGTCGGAGACCGTCAGCTTCTTCATCTGGTGCGTGGCGTTGCGGCCCTCGAAGTTCGGGCCGAGCGTCCAGCCCTTGACCGTCTGCGCCAGGATCACCGTCGGCTGGCCCGCGTGCGCCTTGGCCGCCGAGAACGCCGCGAAGATCTTCTTGTGGTCGTGGCCGCCGCGCCCCAGGTGCAGGATCTGGTCGTCGGTCATGTTCTCGACCATCGCGCGCAGCCGGTGGTCGTCACCGAAGAAGTGGTCGCGGATGTACGCGCCCGTCTCCGTGGCGTACGTCTGGAACTGGCCGTCCGGCGTCGTGTTCAGCCGGTTGACGAGCACCCCGTCGCGGTCCTGCGCGAGCAGCGGGTCCCAGGTGCGGTCCCAGACGAGCTTCACGACGTTCCAGCCGGCGCCCCGGAACTGCGACTCCAGCTCCTGGATGATCTTGCCGTTGCCGCGCACCGGGCCGTCGAGGCGCTGGAGGTTGCAGTTCACGACGAAGGTCAGGTTGTCCAGGCCCTCGCGCGCGGCGATGGAGAGCTGGCCCAGCGACTCGGGCTCGTCCATCTCGCCGTCGCCGAGGAACGCCCAGACATGGGACTTGGAGGTGTCCGCGATGCCGCGCGCCTCCATGTAGCGGTTCATCCGCGCCTGGAAGATCGCGCCGAGCGGGCCGAGGCCCATCGAGACGGTCGGGAACTCCCAGAAGTCCGGCATCAGCCGCGGGTGCGGGTACGAGGACAGTCCGTAGGGCGCCTTCGACTTCTCCTGGCGGAACGCGTCGAGCTGCTGCTCGGAGAGCCGGTCGAGAAGGAAGGCGCGGGCGTAGATGCCGGGGGAGGCGTGCCCCTGGAAGAAGATCTGGTCGCCGCCGTCGCCCTCGTCCTTGCCGCGGAAGAAGTGGTTGAAGCCGACGTCGTAGAGCGAGGCGGAGGAGGCGAAGGTCGCGATGTGGCCGCCCACGCCGATGCCGGGGCGCTGCGCCCTCGAGACCATCACGGCGGCGTTCCAGCGGGTCGCGTTGAGGATCTTGCGCTCGATCTCCTCGTTGCCCGGGAAGAACGGCTCGTCCTTGGTCGCGATCGTGTTGACGTAGTCCGTGCTGCGCATCTCGGGCACGGCCACGCGCTTCTCGCGGGCTCGCTCGATCAGCCGCAGCATCAGATAGCGGGCCCGCTCGCGGCCGCGCTCGTCGACGGCGGCGTCGAGGGAGTCGAGCCACTCCTGAGTCTCCTCAGGGTCGAAGTCCGGGACCTGGCTGGGAAGGCCGCCAATGATGATCGGGTTGCGATCGGATCCGGAAGCCACGCTGTTCCTTCGCTGTCAGAGGGCTGTCTTCGTGGGTTTTCCCTGCATCTGCACCGATCCCCATCGTGTACCCCGCGAACGCGTACGTCATCTCTACCAGGGGGTAACCGAGTCGCTCGTGCGGACCGTTGGGGCGGTCTCGACCAAAACGTAACGATACGCTCAGGGGGTGACGCGTTCCGCAAAGCAGTTCGGCTTTCGCACGCCCCGAGGGTTCCGAAGGGAATAAATGGGGCAGAAGTGTGTGGTGCCCGTCACGCGGCGTCATGAAGGCCCGTCGGGAGTTGCGTCGGCACTGCCAGGATCGTCACCGTTTCGGCGGTCTCGGCGGCCGGGTACTTGCGCGATCCGCTCCGCCCGTGTGGACTACGGCCAACGCTTCGCGTACGCGCGTGGCTGAGATCCCCCCGCTCTGGACGAGCAGAGGGAGACCCCCATTCCGAAACATGATCAGGAGGCAAGCCGTGAGCGCGACCGCGGACCACGCGGAGGAGCGGACCAACCCGGCCGCCAGGCTGGGGTTCGAGCCCGGACAGGTGGTCCAGGAGATCGGCTTCGACGACGACGTTGACCACGAGCTCCGTGAAGGCATCGAATCGCTGATCGGCCAGGATCTGGTCGACGAGGACTACGACGACGTCGCCGATGTGGTGCTGTTGTGGTTCCGGGACGAGGACGGCGATCTCACGGACGCACTGGTGGACGTCATCAGTTTCCTCGAGGACGGCGGCAACATCTGGCTGCTGACCCCGAAGACCGGCAGGGACGGTTACGTCGAGCCCAGCGACATCAGCGATGCCGCACAGACAGCCGGCCTCTCCCAGACGAAGAGCATCTCCGTCGGCAAGGAATGGTCGGGCACCCGCCTGGCCACTCCCAAGTCGAAGCGCTGAGCTGCAGCCCCGTCTGCACGCAGAGCATCCGTGAGGCCCCCGCCGAGCCACCTCGGCGGGGGCCTCACGCATGCCCGGAACCGGCACCCGGGGGACCCGGCCGGGGTCGCGCCGCCGCCGCGAGCCGATCACTGCGTACGCTGGGCGTCACCCGAACAGACCCTTGGAAGGGAAGCGAGTGACTATGGCCGTCGAGGTCGGCACCAAGGCCCCGGACTTCGAGCTCAAGGACAATCACGGCGCCACCGTGAAGCTGTCCGACTTCCGTGGCGAGAAGAACGTCGTACTGCTCTTCTACCCCTTCGCCTTCACCGGTGTGTGCACCGGCGAGCTGTGCTCCCTGCGCGACAACCTGCCGCAGTTCACGGACCGCGACACCCAGCTCCTCGCGGTCTCGAACGACTCCATCCACACCCTGCGCGTCTTCGCCGAGCAGGAGGGCCTGGAGTACCCGCTGCTCTCCGACTTCTGGCCGCACGGCAACATTTCGCGCGCGTACGGCGTCTTCGACGAGGACAAGGGCTGCGCCGTGCGCGGCACGTTCATCATCGACAAGGAGGGCGTCGTCCGCTGGACCGTCGTCAACGCGCTGCCGGACGCGCGTGACCTGAACGAGTACGTCAAGGCGCTCGACACCCTGTGATTCTTCGGTTCCAAGCCCTGCAAGGCACGGGAACCCCTCACTAGGATCGAACCGTTGATCCGATACCAACGCACCTACGGGGCTCCCCGCCCCTGAACACCATTGGGAGGACTCGTGGGAGTCAGCCTCAGCAAGGGCGGCAACGTATCGCTGTCGAAGGAGGCCCCGGGACTGACCGCGGTCATCGTCGGTCTGGGATGGGACGCCCGGACCACCACCGGCGTGGACTTCGACCTCGATGCCAGCGCCATCCTCACGAACGCGGACGGCAAGGTCAGCACCGACCAGAACTTCGTGTTCTTCAACAACCTGAAGAGCCCGGACGGCTCGGTGGAGCACACCGGCGACAACATCACCGGTGAGGGCGAGGGCGACGACGAGCAGATCAAGGTCAACCTCGCCGCCGTTCCCGCCGACGTCACGAAGATCGTGTTCCCGGTCTCCATCTACGACGCCGAGAACCGCCAGCAGTCCTTCGGCCAGGTCCGCAACGCGTTCATCCGCGTCGTGAACCAGGCCGGCGAAGCGGAGATCGCGCGCTACGACCTCTCCGAGGACGCCTCGACGGAGACCGCGATGGTCTTCGGCGAGCTCTACCGCAACGGCGCCGAGTGGAAGTTCCGGGCCATCGGCCAGGGCTACGCCTCGGGCCTGCGCGGCATCGCGCAGGACTTCGGCGTCAACGTCTGAGTCCGCCGGCCCTCGGGCATCCCGGTCCGGTGCCGCACCGCTCGGTGCGGCACCGGACCGGCCGTACCAACAGAAGATCGCACCTCGGGAGGACCAGCATCATGGGCGTCACGCTCGCCAAGGGGGGCAATGTCTCCCTCTCGAAGGCCGCACCGAACCTCACACATGTGATGATCGGGCTCGGCTGGGACGCGCGCTCCACCACCGGAGCCGATTTCGACCTCGACGCGAGCGCGCTGCTGTGCAGCGGCGGCCGTGTGCTCGGGGACGAGTGGTTCATCTTCTACAACCAGCTCAAGAGCCCGGACGGCTCCGTCGAGCACACCGGCGACAACCTCACGGGTGAGGGCGAGGGCGACGACGAGTCGATCCTGATCGACCTCGCCAAGGTCCCCGCCGTGGTCGACAAGATCGTCTTCCCGGTGTCCATCCATGACGCGGACAACCGTGGCCAGACCTTCGGCCAGGTCAGCAACGCGTTCATCCGGGTCGTCAACCAGGCGGACGGCCAGGAGCTCGCCCGCTACGACCTCTCCGAGGACGCCTCCACCGAAACGGCGATGATCTTCGGCGAGGTCTACCGCTACAACGCGGAATGGAAGTTCCGTGCCGTCGGTCAGGGGTACGCGTCGGGGCTGCGGGGCATCGCACTCGACTTCGGGGTCAATGTTTCCTAGACCCACCTGTATCAGCCGAAGGCGGCCCCTTAGACTTCGTGGTCAACAGTAGGTAAAGCCGAGTACGGCACGGGGGTTGCGCACTCCCTGAGCCACCGCTTGGGGGTGCCCCCACCACACGATGATTGGGTAGCCAGTGCTTCTGAAAACCTTCGGCTGGTCGTTCGCGATCACCGCGCTCGGTCTGGCCGCGGCGGCCGTCTACGGGGGGTGGACCGCCTTCGGGATCGTGGCGATCCTGGCCGTCCTGGAGATCTCGCTGTCCTTCGACAACGCGGTGGTCAACGCCGGGATCCTGAAGAAGATGAATGCCTTCTGGCAGAAGATCTTCCTCACGGTCGGCGTTCTGATCGCCGTCTTCGGCATGCGCCTGGTCTTCCCCGTCGTGATCGTCGCGATCAGCGCCAAGATCGGCCCGATCGACGCGGTCGATCTCGCGCTGAACGACAAGGACCAGTACCAGCAGCTCGTCACCGACGCCCACCCGTCGATCGCTGCCTTCGGCGGCATGTTCCTGCTCATGATCTTCCTCGACTTCATCTTCGAGGACCGGGACATCCAGTGGCTGCGCTGGATCGAGCGCCCGCTGGCCAAGCTCGGCAAGGTCGACATGCTGTCGGTCTGCATCGCCCTGATCGTCCTGCTGATCACCTCCATGACCTTCGCGGTCCACGCCCACCAGCACGGCGGCGGCCACGTCGACAAGGCACAGACGGTACTGATCTCCGGCATCGCCGGCCTGATCACGTACATGATCGTCGGCGGTCTCTCCGGCTACTTCGAGGACAAGCTCGAAGAGGAGGAGGAGCGCGAACACGAGGAAGAGGAGGAGGCCGAGCGGACCGGCAAGAAGAAGCCGGCCATCGTCCTCGCCGGCCAGGCCGCGTTCTTCATGTTCCTCTACCTGGAAGTGCTGGACGCCTCCTTCTCCTTCGACGGTGTCATCGGCGCCTTCGCCATCACCAACGACATCGTGCTCATGGCGCTCGGCCTCGGCATCGGCGCCATGTACGTCCGGTCGCTCACCGTCTACCTCGTCCGCCAGGGCACCCTCGACGACTACGTCTACCTGGAGCACGGCGCGCACTACGCCATCGGCGCCCTCGCCGCGATCCTCCTGGTCACCATCCAGTACGAGATCAACGAGGTCATCACCGGTCTCGTCGGCGTCGTCCTGATCGGCTGGTCCTTCTGGTCCTCCGTGCGCCGCAACAAGGCGCTCGCCGAGGCCGAGGGAAAAGGCCCGACCTCGGACGAGAAGGCTGAGGTCTCGTCCGGGGTGTGACACCCCTCCGGCTGAGGAACGCTCTGAGCGGGGCGGTCGACGAGGACTCGTCGGCCGCCCCGCCGCACACCAGACACGTGGGGGGCCGAATGGGAATCTGGCAGGACCTGTGGCGCGGCCGCTCGGCGGACTTCGACTCCGGCAGCGCGGCCTCCAACTCCATCGAGATGACCAAGCGCAACCACACGGTCTCGCTCACCAAGCAGGGCGCGGCCAGCGGCAACCTCCGCATCAACCTGTCCTGGCGGATGCGCACGTCCGACATCGGCGGGCCCCAGCGCGGCAGCTTGCTGCGCCACCCCTTCCGCACCTTCAAGCCGGAAGTGGTGCAGGCCCACACCCAGAGCATGGTCAACGTCGACCTCGACCTCGGCGTCATGTACGAGCTGACCGACGGCACCAAGGGCGTCGTCCAGCCGCTCGGCAGCTTCTTCGGCGAACTCAACGCCCCGCCGTTCGTGAAGCTCAGCGGCGACGACCGTTTCGGTTCCGGCTCGGGCGAGACGGCCTACGTCAACCTCGACCACCGCGACGACATCAAGCGCCTGCTGGTCTTCGTCTACATCTACGACCAGACGCCGGCCTTCGACCGTACGCACGCCATCATCACGCTCTACCCGAGCAACGGCCCGCGCATCGAGATCGGCCTGGAGGAGCGCCATCCGCAGGCCCGTTCCTGCGCCGTCGTCATGATCGAGTGCAACAAGGGCGAGGTGACCGTGCGCCGCGAGGTCCGGTTCGTGTACGGCTTCCAGGCCGAACTCGACCGCCTCTACGGCTGGGGGCTCCAGTGGGGCCGCGGCTACAAGTCGAAGGCCGACCGTTAGGGCGTCTCCCGCCGGCCCGCGGTGCTCGCGCACGGCCGGCCGACGGCATACGCCCCCGCCGGACTCAGCGGGAGAGGAACTGGGGCCCCTGCGGCGGCAGCCGGAAGTCGGGGTCAGGGCCCGATCCCACCGCCTGCGGGAACCCGTACGCGGGCTGCGTGGCCGGGGCGCTCTGCGGCTGCGGGTAGCCGTAGGCGGAAGGATCCTCCTGCCGTCCCGCCGGCTGCGGGTAGCCGTACGCGGGGCCGGTCGAGGCAGCGGCCGCGGGCCCGGGATAGCCGTAGGCGGGCTGCTGCGGCACCGGGGCCGGCTGCTGCGGGACCGGGGCCGCGTGCTCGGGCGGCAGCGGCTGCGAGGTCTCCGGAGCCGCCGCGGGCGCGGCCCAGGCGGCCGTCTCCGGCGCGGACCCGGCCGCGGCCTCCGACTCGTCCACCGAGATCCCGAAATCCGTCGCGAGCCCCACCAGACCGTTGGAGTAGCCCTCGCCGAGCGCCCGGAACTTCCACCCGTCACCGCGCCGGTACAGCTCGCCGCAGATCAGCGCGGTCTCCGCCCCGGTCTCCGGCTTGATGTCGAAGTACGCCAGAGGTTCACCGTCCGCGACGCCCGCGTCGTACAGCAGAATGCGCAGATCGCGTACGTGGTCGAAGGTGACGTCGTCCGCCGATGCGACCAGGAGAATCTGTCCGACGCCGGGCTCGACACCCGTCAGATCCGTCTGGATCGTGTCGGTGAGGCCCTCGGCGCCGCGCTTCTTGCCGAGCCGCCAGACCTTGCCCGACGGATGGCGGGGCTGGTTGTAGAAGACGAAGTCCTCGTCGGATCGCACACGACCGTCGGGGCCGAGGAGCAGCGCGGAGGCATCGACATCGGGGACACCCTGGCCGGGCGTCCAGCGCAGGACGGCGCGCACCGCTGTGGAGTCCAGCGGGACGTTCGACCCTTTCAGCATCGCGTGCGTCATGCGGTCATCCTGCCCTGTCGGTCCTGGTCACGACAATGTGGGGTCGTTCCGGAACCGGCCGGTGTTCGACATGGTGGAGTTACCTGAACTTCACGCCCGGTGGGAATCTCTGACATGGAAACGTACGTACCATTACCGGCCACATCACATTCGGCCACCTAGCCGCCGCGGGGGAGTCCCATGCGTCATTTCGGTCACGTCACCCCGGAGGAGCGGCAGCGGCTCTTCCACCAGGAACCCGGCGTCTTCACGTCCGAGTCCCCGGCCAGAGTGCTCGCCGCCGCCCTCGGCGCGACGCTGTACAGCCCGGCGACCCGGACGACCCTCGCCGACGACATCGTCAAGCAGGCCGCACGCGGCGTCGTCTCGATGGTCCTGTGCCTGGAGGACTCGATCGACGACTCCGAGGTCGTGGGCGCCGAGCAGAACCTGGTCCGCCAGTTCACCGACCTCGCCGCCCGCCCCGGCACCGGAGAGCTGCCCCTGCTCTTCGTCCGTGTCCGCTTCCCCGAGCAGATCCCCGACCTCGTACGGCGCCTCGGCCCCGCCGTCTCGCTGCTCTCCGGCTTCGTGATGCCGAAATTCACCGAGGAACGCGGCACACCCTTCCTGGAGGCCCTCGCCGCCGCCGAGGCGGAGAGCGGCAGGCGGCTCTTCGCCATGCCCGTCCTGGAGTCGCCCGAACTGCTCTACCGCGAATCGCGCGTCGAGACGCTGGAAGGCATCTTCCGCGCCGTCGACAAGTACCGCGACCGGGTGCTCGCCCTGCGCCTCGGCGTCACCGACTTCTGCTCCTCCTACGGGCTGCGCCGCGCCCCCGACATGACCGCCTACGACGTCCAGGTCGTCGCCTCCGTGATCGCCGACGTGGTGAACATGCTGGGCCGGGCCGACGGCAGCGGCTTCACCGTCACCGGGCCCGTCTGGGAGTACTTCCGCGTCCCGGAACGCATGTTCAAGCCGCAGCTCCGCCGCAGCCCCTTCCTGGAGGGAGAGGCGGAGGAACTGCGCGAGCGGCTGCTCGAACACGCCATGGACGGACTCCTGCGCGAGATCGCCCTCGACCAGGCCAACGGCCTCATGGGCAAGACCTGCATCCACCCCTCGCACGTACCACCCGTCCACGCACTGTCCGTGGTCAGCCACGAGGAATTCAGTGACGCCCAGGACATCCTCAGGCCGGAGCGCGGCGGCGGCGGTGTACTGAGATCGGCGTACACGAACAAAATGAACGAGGTGAAGCCGCATCGCGCCTGGGCCGAGCGCACCCTGCTGCGCGCGGAGGTCTTCGGCGTCGCCCGCGAGGACATCGGCTTCGTCGAGCTGCTCACCGCCGGACTGCCGGCGTGAGCCGGTCCGGCCGAGCGAAGAGCACCCCCGACAGCAAGGAACAGATGAACACCCCAGCGCACGACCCGAACCACCCCGACGGCGGCAGCGGCCCGGACGGCGTGCGCGGCCCGGACCCCGCGCACGCCACGGACCCCGGGCACGACGCGGACGACGCGGTGTGGACCGGGACCTGGGTCGCCGAGCGGCTCGGCGTCGAGCTCGTCGGCGACGAGGGGCTGAGCGGCCTGCTGGGGCTCGCCCTGCGACGCAACCCCAAGCGCGCCCACCTGCTCGTCTCGAACATCCTCGGCAAGCACGTGCCGCAGTCGCCGGCCGTGGTCCACGGGTACGGCGTCGAGCTCGGCCGGCGCGTGCGCGAGCTGCTGGGCACCGAGGACGCCCGCGCGGCCGTCGTCCTCGGATACGCCGAGACGGCCACCGGGCTCGGCCACTCCGTCGCCGACGGGATCGGCGTCGCCCCCTACCTCCACTCCACCCGCCGCCCGGTCCGCGGAGTCCGGCCGGCGGGCGGCTTCGAGGAGTCCCACTCGCACGCCACCTCGCACCTCCTCCTGCCCGAGGACCCGGGCCTGCTCGCCGGCTCCGGCCCGCTCGTCCTCGTCGACGACGAGTTCTCCACCGGCAACACCGTCCTCAACACCATCCGCGACCTGCACCGGCGCTACCCGCGCGAGCGGTACGTCGTCGTCGCGCTCGTCGACATGCGCTCGGCCGCCGACCACGCGCGCTTCGAGAAGTTCGCCGGCGACATCGGCGCCCGCGTGGACCTGATCGCGGCCGCCTCCGGCACGGTGCGCCTGCCCGAGGACGTCCTGGCCAAGGGCACCGCCCTGGTCGCCCGCCACGAGACGGCGGCGCCCGCCCACCCCGCCGCCCCGGACACCGGCCCGGCCGTCCGCGTCGACCTCGGCTGGCCCCACGGCCTCCCCGACGGCGGACGGCACGGATTCACCCCCGGACACCGAATACGCATGGAAGCGGCCCTGCCCGCCATGGCGGCCCGGCTCGCCCACGCCCTGCCCGCCGACGCGGGCCGCGTCCTGGTCCTCGGCTTCGAGGAACTGATGTACGCGCCGCTGCGCCTGGCCCACGAACTGGAGCGCTCCGCCCCCGCCGAGGTGTACTTCTCCACCACGACCCGCTCCCCGGTGCTCGCCCTCGACGACCCCGGCTACGCCATCCGCAGCCGCATCGCCTTCCCGGCCCACGACGACCCGGACGACGGCCCCGGCGAGCGCTACGCCTACAACGTCGCGGGCGCCGGCTTCGACGCCGTCGTCGCGGTCGTCGACTCCACCGCCGACACCCCCGAACTGCACGCACCCGACGGGCTGTTGGCACAGTTGGCGGCACACACCCCGCACGTCCTGCTCGCCGTCGTGCCCTCGTACACGCCCGTACGGCCGTCCACCGAAAGGCCCTCCATGCTGCCCGAGCCCCTCCGCGGCCCCGCCTTCTCCTCGTACGCCCCCGACGAGGTCGGCTGGCTGCTGCAGGACCTGTCGGACGTGACGCTGGAGGCGCCGACCGAGGAGCGCGAGGAGGCCATCCAGAGCGGTGGCGCCCACTACGCCGAGTCGCTGCCGGTCGAGTACCAGCCGAGCGCCGCGTACCAGGAGCTCTTCCACGCCGCCCTCGACGCCTCCGCCGCCCGGATCGCCGAGGCCGTGGGCGCCGTGACCGAACTCGTGCTCGCCGACCGCTCCCCGCGCCCCGTCCTGGTGTCCCTGGCCCGCGCCGGCACCCCCGTCGGCGTCCTGATGCGCCGCTGGGCCCACCACCAGCACGGCCTCGACCTGCCGCACTACGCCGTCTCCATCGTCCGCGGCCGCGGCATCGACGCCAACGCGCTGCGCTGGCTCGCTGCCCACCACGACCCCGCCGACGTCGTCTTCGTCGACGGCTGGACCGGCAAGGGCGCCATCACCCGCGAACTCGCCGACGCGATCGAGGAGTTCGAGGAGGCCGAGGGCATCACCGGCTTCGACCCGGAGATAGCGGTCCTCGCCGACCCGGGCTCCTGCGTGCGCACGTACGGCACCCGCGAGGACTTCCTCATCCCCTCCGCGTGCCTCAACTCGACCGTCTCCGGGCTGATCTCGCGCACCGTCCTGCGCTCCGACCTGGTCGGCGAACACGACTTCCACGGCGCGAAGTTCTACCGCGAGCTCGCCGGCTCCGACGTCTCCGTCGAGTTCCTCGACGCCGTCGCCGCCCATTTCCCCGACGTCGCCGAATCCGCCCGCGACCGGGCGAAGGAACTCCTCGCCGCCGACCGCGAACCCACCTGGGAGGGCTGGGCGGCGGTCGAACGGATCAGTGAGGAGTACGGCATCCACGACGTGAACCTCGTCAAGCCGGGCGTCGGCGAGACCACGCGGGTACTGCTGCGCCGGGTCCCCTGGAAGATCCTCGCGCGCGCCGGAGCGGGCGCCGACCTCGACCACGTCCGGCTGCTCGCCGAGCAGCGCGGGGTGCCCGTCGAGGAGGTCGACGAACTCCCGTACACCTGTGTGGGGTTGATCCACCCGAAGTACACACGCGGCGCGACCGGTGCCGACGGCAAGGCGGTGACCCTCTGATGTCCACGCCCAAGGTGCTCGTCGCCAGCGACCTCGACCGCACACTCATCTACTCCTCCGCCGCGCTCGCGCTCACCATGCCGGACGCCCGCGCGCCCCGGCTGCTCTGCGTCGAGGTGCACGAGAGCAAGCCCCTCTCCTACATGACGGAGACGGCCGCCGGGCTGCTCACCGAACTCGGCGACATCGCGCACTTCGTGCCCACCACGACCCGCACCCGCAAGCAGTACCAGCGCATCAACCTGCCGGGTCCGGAGCCCGAGTACGCGATCTGCGCCAACGGCGGACATCTGCTCGTCGACGGTGTCTCCGACCCCGACTGGCACCGCAGCGTGCAGGAGCGGCTCGCCTCCGAGTGCGCGCCGCTGGAGGAGGTCCGCGAGCACCTGGAGGCGACCGCGGACCCGGAGTGGGTGCGCAAACACCGCGTCGCCGAGGACCTGTTCGTCTACCTGGTGGTCGAGCGGGAACTGCTGCCCGAGCAGTGGGTCAAGGACCTCACCGCGTGGGCCGAGAGCCGCGGCTGGACGGTCTCGTTGCAGGGACGCAAGATCTACGCCGTCCCCGGGCCGCTCACCAAGAGCGCGGCCGTGCGCGAGGTCGCCCGCCGCACCGGAGCCCCGCTCACCCTCGCCGCCGGCGACTCGCTGCTCGACGCCGACCTGCTGCTCGCCGCCGACCGCGGCTGGCGTCCGGGCCACGGCGAACTCGCCGAGGCCGACTGGACGGCTCCGGCGATCGCCACGCTGCCGGAGCGGGGTGTGGTGGCGGGGGAGCGCATCCTGCGCGAGTTCATGGGCGCCTGCGTCGAGGCCGGCCGAGGACTCGTCTGAATTTCAACTACTCCCGGAATTCGGAATAGGTAATTCCGTTTCCTGTCGCGGTCCCGTGGGGACGGGCGTACCGAGGGTGATCGTCCTCGGCGCACCCTCCCCACGGGACCGCTGTCGTTTCGACCGGCATTCCGAACCGTGTTCGCGGTGGAGTGCCCGGACTGCCCAACTCCGGCGCTCTTTCCGCCGGGTCGGGATGCCGTAGGGCTCCGGTCCGCGACACGCCCGGTTCGGGGCGTCCTGGGGGATGTGTCGAACTTGCCCCTGGCGCGGACGCGTTGGTGTGACCGACGCCATGCCGTCGCGGCACGCCGGGGGTTCGAATGGGACGAGGCTGAAGAGTTGGTAAGAAATCCCCGCGCTCAGCCGCAGCAGCCTCCGCCGCAGCACCCGCCTCCGCCGCCGCCCGAAGGCGGCTGGGGCGCCGGCGCGGACGCCGAGCCGCCCCGCGCGACGGCGACCGCCGACAGCAGTTTGACGGTGTCGTCGTGCCCGGCGGGGCAGGCCGCGGGGGCGGCCGACTCGGCCATGGGACGGCTCAGTTCGAAGGTGTCGCCGCAGGTCCGGCAGCGGTACTCGTAGCGAGGCATGCCCCCAGGTTAGCCGGAAGGGGGCGTCGTTCGGAGGGCTCGGCGGCGCTCGTCGCGCGTGGCGGAACATGCCTTCCGGGGCGGGAGTTACGACTGCTCGCGCTGGGTGAACCAGGGGAACTCGTTGAGCTCTGAGCTTTTTTGTCTCGTTGCTGATCGAAGGGATTGGATTGGTCGCTGATAATTTAATAGGGCCGCGACGAGCCGCAAGGTCGGGGAGGGGGGCTCGCAGCCGCGAAAGCGGCCGCTGCAACTACCCGCGCGCGCAGATCCGGAGTGCGGAGGGAGACGCAGTCGTGACCAGGACATGGCATCACAACGATGCCTCGAATCCCCTGTCTTTGGGCCGCCGAGGCGCAGGGGTGCGCCATGGCTGACACATCCGTACCGCAGCGCGGCCGCGGCAGCCGCCGCAAGCCCTCGGGGCCCTCCGCCGCGGCCCGGCTGGCCGCACGCCTCAAGCCGTACACGCGGCGCCTCAAACCCGCCTATCCGCGCCCCGGCCGCACCGGACTGCGCCGCTGGCTGCCCTCCTGGCGGCAGTGGCTCTGCGCCTTCGCGCTGTCCGTGGGCCTGAGCGGTTCGCTGCTCGTCATCGCCTACGCGGCAACGGACATACCCCAGAACCTGAACACATATGCCACCCAGCAGGACAATGTCTACTTCTGGTCGGACGGCACGCCGATGGCCCGGACCGGCTGGGTGCGCCGCCAGGCCATGCCGCTGAAGGACATACCGAAGGACGTGCGCTCCGCCGTCCTCGCGGCGGAGAACGAGAGCTTCTACAGCGACCCCGGCATCTCCGCCAAGGGCCTGGCCCGCGCCCTGGTCAAGACGGTCGGCCAGGGGGACACCCAGGGCGGCTCCACCATCACCCAGCAGTACGTCAAGAACGTCTACCTGACCCAGAACCGTTCGGTGACCCGCAAGTTCACCGAGGCCATGATCGCCCTCAAGCTCGACAACAAGATGAGCAAGGACAAGATCCTCGAGGGTTACCTCAACACGAGCTGGTTCGGACGCGGCACCTACGGCCTCCAGCGGGCCTCGCAGGCCTACTACGGCAAGGACGTGAGCCACCTCAACGCCAGCGAGGGAGCGTTCCTCGCCTCGCTCCTCAAGGGCGCGGGCCTCTACGACCCCACCCTGAGCAAGGCCAACCACGAGCGCGCCGTCGAACGCTGGTCCTGGATCCTCGACCGCATGGTCAAGACCGGCAAGCTCTCGGCCGCCGAGCGGGCCACGTACACGAAGTTCCCCGAGCCGATCAAGCAGAGCGGGAGCTACGACACCGGCAAGCAGAGCGACTACCTGGTCGAGCTGGCGACCCAGTACGCGAAGAAGGCCGGGCACATCTCCGACCGGGACTTCGACCTCGGCGGCTACCAGATCTACACGACCTTCGACCGCAAGCGCGAGACCGCGCTCACCGACGCCGTGGCCAAGGCCCGCAAGCAGACGAAGAAGGACGACCCGGACAACGCGAAGGCCGCCCACTACGGCGCCGCCTCGATCGGCGACGACGGCCGGATCCTCGCCGTCTACGGCGGCCCCGACCACCGCAAGCAGGGCTACAACGAGTCCAACGCGACCACGGTCCCCGCCGGTTCGGCCTTCCTGCCCTTCGTCTACGCCGCCGCGCTGGAGAACGGCGTCCACAAGACCCGCGAGGGCGCGGCCACTCCGGTCACCCCCGAGACCCTGTACGACGGCAACGACGGCGTCCCGGTCAGCACCCCCGAGGGCCCCTACTGGGACCGCGGCGGCAAGAAGGTCGCCGCCCACAACGAGGGCAACAAGAACTACGGCCGGATCTCCCTGCGTTCGGCGCTCGCCCAGAACGTGAACACCCCGTTCATGCAGCTCGGCATGGACGCCGGCCTGGACAAGGTGCGCGAGACCGCCGAGGCCTCGGGCCTGCTGCCCTCCAGCATCGGACCCCAGGTGCCGGCCATGTCCCTCGGCGCCGCCACCCCCAGCGCGATCCGCATGGCCAGCGCCTACGCCACCTTCGCCGCCGACGGAACGCACTACGAGCCGTACTCGGTCAAGCGCATCACCCGCAACGGCTCCCGCGTCCGGCTGGACATGCCCGCGCCCCACCGCGCGATGCGCGCCGAGGTGGCCCGCCAGGTCACCGACGCGCTCGCGGACTCCTTCCGCCTCGGCCACCCGGGCGCGGCCCCCCTCTCGGTGAGGGTGGCCGGCAAGCGGGGCGCCACGCTCGACGACAAGTCCGCCTGGTACGTGGGCTCGAACGCCTCCGTGTCGACGGCCGTGGTCCTGTACCGCATCGACCTGACCAAGAGCCTCGAACCGCTGCCGCTCAAGGGGATCGCCGGCGCACCCGTCGCCGACGTGCCGTACGGCATCTGGTCCGGCGCCATGAGCCCGCTCCGCTGATCCCGTCGGCCGACCGTCCGGCTCGGCCCCCGCCGACGGCCACCCGGTGGCCGCGCCACACACCTTCCGTCCCCCTCGCAGAATGTGCCCCGTATGAACTCGAAGCACAGCCGGCGCCGGCGCCGTGAGTCCGATCCCGCTTCCGCAGCCGCCTCCGCCCGCCAGGGCTTCGCGGCCATGACGGCCTTCCTCGTCGTCACCTCCACGGCGGCCACCTACCTGGCCCTCAACACCGACCACACCACCCCGGCCGCGTCCGCCCGCGCGCACGGCCCGGCCACCAAGGTGAAGAAGGAACCGCCGTGGGACGGCAAGATCCATGTGCTGGGCGACGGCTCCACGTCCTACACCGGCCCGCAGAAAGGCGAGTTGAAGGCCGTACCGCTCAAGCCCGGTGAGAAGCCTCCCCAGTTCGTCGTCTTCTCCTGGGACGGCGCCCTCCAGGGCGACGACGAACTCTTCTCGCACTACCGGCAGATGGCCGAGCAGTACAACGCCCACATGACGTTCTTCCTGACCGGCATCTACCTGCTGCCCAAGGACAAGAAGACGCTCTACGAACCGCCGATGCACTCGCCCGGATCGGCGGCCATCAGCTACGCCACCGACGACCACATACGCACCACGCTGGAGGAGCTCGGCAAGGCGTGGAAGGGCGGCAACGAGATCGGCACCCACTTCAACGGTCACTTCTGCGGCGACAAGGGCGGCGGGGACTGGAGCGTCGAGGAGTGGGAGAGCGAGATCAACCAGTTCTTCGACTTCGTGGAGAAGTGGAGGACCAACACCGGCTACACGGACCTTCCGTCGCTTCCCTTCGACCCGTCGAAGGCCATCAGTGGCGGGCGCGCGCCGTGTCTCGAAGGACAGAAGAACCTGCTCAAGGCCATGAAGGCCACGTCGAAGGAGTACAACTGGCGCTACGACGCCAGCTCCGCGGGCGACTTCCAGATATGGCCCAGGAAGAAGGAGGGCGTGTGGGACTTCCCGCTCCAGATGCTCCCCTACGAGAACGGCAAGTACCAAGGCCTGTCCATGGACTTCAACTTCCTCTACAACCAGTCCGACGGTGAGACCGAGGGGAACCCGGCCCAGTACCCGCAGTGGGAGCAGGAGACGGTCAACTCCTACATGGCCGGATTCAACCGCGTCTACTACGGCAGCCGGGCACCGCTGTTCATCGGCAACCACTTCGAGGACTGGAACGGCGGCATCTACATGAAGTCCATCGACCAGGTCATCAAGAACGTGTGCACGAAGAAGGGCGTGAAATGCGTGTCCTTCCAGGAGCTGTCCAACTGGCTCGACGTGCAGAAGCCCGAGACCCTGGAACGCCTGCGCGGCCTGGACCCCGCCCAGTCGCCCGACTGGTCGACCGTGGTGAAGTAGGGCCCGCCGCCGGGACGGTGACCCCGCTTCCGTGTGGTGACCCCGCCCCGTACGTCGAGATCAACTTACCTCCGACATAAGGGACTTGGTTGTAGTCGACGCGAACTCCCCCCGGAGTCACCACAGTTGAGTGGGACATGTAAAGATTCCCTTCCCTGGAGTCCTACCGGGGATCAAGGAGAATCTTCAGTGACACCGAAGAACTTAAGCCGCAGTTGTTCCGTCGTGGGAGCGCTCACCCTCTCCGCCCTCCTGCTGCCCCTGTCCACCGCCCACGCGGCGGCCCCCGCCCCCCGCGTGACCGCGGCGACGGCCGATGCCTTCGGCCGCGTGGCCGACGCCGTCTTCACCGACCGCACGGCCGCCCTGCTGGACACGGCCCCGAAGGCCCGTACGGCCCTGAAGGCGACCACGTCCGGCATCCGGGTCTCCGGCACCCTCGCGCAGACCGAGACCACCGCCGTCACCGCGCTGCACGGCACCCGGTCCCGCCTCGCCGCCCTCGGCGAGGCCTACAGCGCCGCCGACACCCAGGTCACCGTGGACCGGACCCGGCTCACCGGCCGTCACGCCACCGCCTGGGTCACCGAGACCACCACCCTCACCTACCGGAAGATCCGCGGGGACGAGCCCGCCACCACCGGCTTCCGGGCCCACCACGTCCTGACCTTCGCCGCCCGGCCCGACGGAACCTGGAAACTGACCGGCGAACGCTCGACGGACAAGGGCCCCCGGCAGATCAACCAGCCCGTCACGACGAAGCCCACCAGAACCACGATGGCCGCTGTCGACGCCCCCCGGGCAGCGACCACGTACCCCGCGCCCGCCAACCCCAAGAACCTCACCGGCGGCCCGTACGACTACGCGGGCATGGCGACGTACGCCGAGAAGTACTGGAAGAACTACAACCCCGCCTACCGCAGCTTCAACTCCGTCGGCGGCGACTGCACGAACTACCTCAGCCAGTCCCTGATGGCGGGCGGCTGGGCGACGGTCGCGAGCTCCGCCGAGGAGTACGGCACCTGGAACTACACGGCGTCCACCCAGACCGACACCTGGGTCGGCGTCAACGAGTGGTCCTGGTTCACCCAGACCGCCCACCGCTCCACGCCCCTCGCGAACGTCTACCAGATGGACGTCGGCGACGTGATGCAGATGGACTTCGACAAGGACGGGTCCAAGGACCACTCCATGATCACGTCGTACCGCAGCAGCGGCGGGGTGCCGTACCTGACCTACCACGACACCGACACCTACCGCCGCTCGCTGTCGAGCCTGCTCGCGGCGTACCCGAACGCGGCGTACTACGCGTACCGCACCTGATCGGCGTCCAGGGTCCTCTCCCCGGCGAGGTAGCCGGGGGGAGGCTCCGCGGGGAGGTTCCCTCCGGCGGAAACTGCCCGGGGGGGGGGCCTCGGCGAGCGGGCGGGCGGGGGCCTCGGGGCGAGGCCGGACGGGGGAGAGACTTGCCGGGCCGGATTCCCGGTGCGGATCCCCGGTTCGGATCCCCGGTGCGGACCTCTGGTTCGGATCCCGGTGCGGACCGTTGGTTCGGACCCCCGGTCCGGAACCCTGGTTCGGACCCCCGGTCCGGAACCTTGGTTCGGCCCCCCGGTACTTCCCCAGGCGCCGCCGCGCTCTCAGACGCCGCCGCGCTCCTCGCGGATCTGCGTGACGACACGGGCCACCGTCTGCCGCACCGCCTCCGTCTCGGTGAGGAAGTGCCAGTAGTCGGGGTGCCGGCCCTCCAGCGTGGCCACGGCACGGTCGAGCCGCGCGACGGAGTCGTCGAGCGGGCGGGCCTGCCGGGGGTCGGGCGTCGAACGGCCCGCCATCGCCAGCCGCTGCGCGTCCCGGATCGCGAACCGGGTGCGGTCGATCTCCTGCTGCGGATCTTTCTGCACGGCGTTCAGCCGCCGCAGCCGGTCACCCGCCGCCGACACCGCCTCGTCGGTGCCGTTCAGCAGCGCGCGCACCGTCGCCAGCAGCGAGGTCGCGTCCGGCCAGCGCTGCGCCTCACGCGCGGCCCGCGCCTCGTTCAGCTTCGCCTCGGCCTGCCGTACGTTCTCCGCGGCCTGCTCCGGCACGTGCTGGAGGTCCTGCCAGCACGCCGCCGAGAACCGCCGCCGCAACTCGCTCAGCACCGGCTCCACCTGCCCCGAGCGGGTCGTCAGGGCCTGCGCCCGGGTCCGCAGTGAAACGAGCCGGTGGTCGATCTCCGCGGCCCGCTCCGGGAGCCGCTCCGCCTCCGAGCGCACCGCCGCGGCCTCACGCGAAACCCGTTCGGCCCGCTCCAGCGTCTCCGGCACGCCGTGCTGCCCGGCGCCCTGGTTGAGCTTGGTCAGCTCGGGGGCCAGCGCGGCCAGCCGTGTCGCGAGATCGTCGGCCTTCAGCCCCGACTGCCGTACGGAATCGAGGGCGTTGGAGGCGGCGAGCAGTGCCTGCCGGGCCCGCTCGACGGCCGGCGCCAGCCGGGCGAGCTGGGTCTCGGCCTTGCCGAGCAGCGGCCCGAGGCTCAGCTCGAACCGGTCCAGATCGGCCTTCACACGGCCGAGTTCGTCCTTCGCGGCGACGAGCTCGGTGCGGGCCCGTACCGCGACCGACGCCTCCAGCTCGTCCCGGTCGAGATCATGGGCGTCGACGGCGGTGATGTACTTCTGGCTGGCCTCGTCGATGCGCCGCCCCAGCGCCGCGAAGTCGGAGACCGCGCGCCGGGCGGCCGGGGAGTCGTCGACGGCCGTGATGGTCTCGATCGAGATCCGCAGGTCGCGCTGGGCGGTGTCGAGCTCGTAGAACGCCGCCGCGGCGGCGTCCTTGGCGGCCTGCGCCTCGGCCCGGTGCTCCTCGGACCGTCCGCCGAACCAGCGCCGGGTGCCGCCCCCCGCGAAGGCCGCGGGCAGCGCGAGGGCGGCCAGCAGGGGCAGGGCGACGAGCGTGAGCACGTCACGGGCGGTGCCGGACGTCGGGCGTGTCGGTGAGGTCGCCCGCGTTTGCGGGACCGGTGGCGTCAGAGGGATCCGTGGGCGCCCGTGCCGGAGCCCGAGACCGCCCTTGCCCGGGAGGCCGAGACCGCCCGGGAGACGGAACCGCCCCCGGAGGCCGAGAAGGTCCCGGAGGTCCCAGGGACGTGCAGGGCGTGCTGGGCGTGCTGGGCGCGCATGCTGTGCAGGCTGTGCTGGGCGCGCAGGCCGCGCGGGTCCCGAGAACGGCGAATACGGCCGCGAAGGTGTCGCCGTCACATCCCTCTCCCGTGCTGTCATCCGCCTTGCCCGGCTGTCATTCTCCCACCGGTTGAAGACGAACACACGGGCCGATCAGTTCGCTGTTCGTACCGTGATCTTTCCGTCGTCGGTGTGCGCGGAGACCCGGTGGGAGCTGGAACCGTCGCGCGGCACGTCCACGTGGACCGAGCCGTCGCCGCTCGCGGCCGTCACCCGGTAGCCGGCCCGGGGCAGCACGATCGACACGGAACCGTCGCCGCTGCGGGAGTCCACCAGGTCCGGCACGGTGCCGAGTTCGAGCCGGATCGACCCGTCGTCGGTACGGGCCAGAACCCTGCGGGTGTCCACGCCGACGGCCCGGATGGAGCCGTCGCCGCTGCGCAGATCCAGCGCGCCCGAGGAGTCGCTGACGTGTACCGAGCCGTCGGCCGTACGGATGCTCAGCGCCTCCGCGAAGCCCTTCGCGCTGACCCGCCCGTCCCCGTCCTCGACCTTGACGGCCACCCCGCGCGGCACGACGATCCGGTGCCGGGCCGAGCAGTCGGCGACGACGCCCGAGCACTTCATCCGCAGCACCAGCCGGTCCCCGTCCTTCATGGCCCAGGTGACCCGGGGGTCTCCGCCCAGGGCGACGTGGCCCTCGAACCACCGGGTGACCTGGACCTCACCGGCCTTCGCGGAGTCCGACACCACGAGATCGAGCGCGGAGTCGTCGGAGTCGACGGTCAGGACCCGCCCGTGCAGCCCGAAGGACCGCTGCTCGGGCTCCTTGTCGTCCCTGGCGGAAGCCCCACACGCACCGACCGTGGCGACGAGCCCGACCGCGAGGGCGGTGAGAGCGGCGGCGCGGGTACGGTCCCGGCTCCCGCCGATGCCGCGGTGGCGTGTACTGGCCATGTCGATCTCCCCCTGGATACCGGTCTGCGATCACGTGAATGCCTGAATGCCTGAACGCCTGGACGCCTCGCTCCCTCGCCCAAGCGGGTCGCCGAAGCCTCTTCGACGGTATGCACGCACGAAGCCCGGATCGATCCGGCCCGCTCCCGAATGAGAGGTGGGGATAACCCCCGCCCCGCACCCCCTGACCGTTCCCCGACGAGCCCCCACCCGCAGACCCCTTGTGCCCCCTCGCCACGGACGACCTCTGCCCCTGCCCCTGCCTGGCCACCAACTCGCCCGATACGGGTTTGCGGGGCATCCCCCCGGGCGATGTAGGCTGTCGACTCGTCCTGGGCGCGTAGCTCAGTGGTAGAGCGCCGCCCTTACAAGGCGGATGTCGGCGGTTCGAAACCGTCCGCGCCCACCAGGTTGACCAGCAGATAGGCCCCGTAACTCCCAGGTCAGGGAGGGTGCGGGGCCTTTCTCGTGCGCTCGCCACACGGTCTGGCTACGCACTGCCTACGACCTGGCTACACCCCTACTACTGGGGGGCGTCCCCTAAATATCCCCTAAACGATCACGGTGAACGCGCAGGTCAGGCGGGATATCGGCAACCCCCGCACTCCCTCGGGAGTGCGGGGGTTGCCTGTGCCGGGACGCGTCCGGGAGGGGGCACCGTCCCAGTGGCGCCCGGCACGTTCAGTGGGCGTGTGAATGAATCGTCAACACTCTGTGTGGCGCAAGTGAATGATGCGGCTCCGCTGACATCCGTGCAAGAGGCATTGAAGCACGTTCACTCGAACAAGTGTTTTATATCTGAGAGTCTTGCGCTCTGGCCGGAACGTAGCTTCTCAGATGTACCAACGATGGTACAGACAATGATCGTCTGCGCAGCCAGCGTGAACGGGTGCCGAACGACCCGATGCCCGACTGGGTGCTCACCCGCCGCCGGGCCGTCGGCGATCAAATCCGCGCCGCACGCCTGAGTCACAAACTGAGCCAGGAGAAGCTGGGCGAACTCGTCGGCCTCGACCGCAAGACGGTCAATCGGATAGAGCAGGGCGCCTACGCCACGCTCCTCGACCACCTGATCCTGATTGCCCAGGCCCTCGACGTTCCGCTCTCCGAACTGGTCCAGTGACGGGCAGCCGCCCCGGGCCGTGCGAGGCGACCGCCCACCCGAGCCCCGACCCTTTGCCGTCGCGGAGCCCGGGGTCCTAGAAGCTGGTCTTGCTGTACGGGTGCCAGTGGCTTCCCGTGTGCCCGACCGGTAGGCAGCAGTGCTTCCCGCCGTTCGGGTGCTCGACCCAGCAGTAGCCCGAGATTCGGGCGCGATCCGGCTTTGGCTTGGTCGGCTTGCTCACCGCGACCTCCTTGCGCCGGCGGATCGTCGGCTCGCCGCCCGCCACTGTCGGCGCAGCGCACCAGCCCGCGGGCATTCGCGATCGGGGACTTCCCGGCACGTGCCGCACGTCGTGCAGTGAGAGAGCAGGGCTCCGTACTCCACCGGTGCGATCGGTTGTACCGTTCGGGCGCTCACGACTGGACCGCCTGAGCCAGAGGCGTGAGGCCGCGCTGCTCGCGACAGGGGGCGCACGCATACACGGGTCGCGGGGGGCCGGAGGTCCGCTCGGTCACATCCACCGGGACTGCGGTCTCCGACGGCCCCCTGTGATAGTCGCAGCGGCCCGGAGCGCCCTCGGGGGCTGTGCCGCGGTCCGGAGCGCGCGTAGGCTCTCTCATGCCGACTCCAACCAGTCGTCCAAGCCCCGGGCCGTGCCATCGGCCGCGGGGGTTTTCTCTGCTCGGATGCTACGCCCACTTAGTACGTCTTGGCACGTCCTCGGACGGGCTACGTAGATCTATGCCTGCATGAGCGGTGCTCTTACGGTCGCAGCATGATCCACCTCGACCGGGACGCTATGACGCCGCTGTACGTGCAGCTCGCCAACGTGCTGCGCGAGCGCATCCGCGAGGGCGAGATCCCCGTAGGCCGGCGGCTCCCCTCACAGGCTGAGCTGGAGGTGGAGACCGGAGGCGTCGTGTCCCGCCGCACGATCAAGACGGCGCTGGAGCTGCTCGCCACCGAGGGCCTGGTGCAGGGGGTCCAAGGCAAAGGTGTCTACGTCATCGCCGTCCCGAGCTGAACCCGGACATGACGAAAGCGGCCCCGCCCTCCGAAGAGGGCGGGGCCGCGGTCATCGTGCGAAGAGGGCGACGGCGCCCGTCGCCGCTCCAGCCACACCGGCGAGGACGCCGATGGTGGGCAACGGCCACCGGCCTTTTTCCAGGGTGCGGATGCGGGTCTCGTGGTCGGCGACGTCCTTGCCGAGATCGTTCATGCCCTGGCCGATGCTGTCGAGCTTGGTCTCCACTCGGGTCAGTCCATCGCTCAGGGATCT
This sequence comes from Streptomyces sp. NPDC056738, assembly GCF_042790435.1. NCBI lineage: Bacteria > Bacillati > Actinomycetota > Actinomycetes > Kitasatosporales > Streptomycetaceae > Streptomyces > Streptomyces sp. NPDC056738. Next base: position 407,784 of record NZ_JBHTZF010000003.1, on the reverse strand, counting down.
CAGCTCCTGGTACATCTGTGCCGAACTGATGTAGACGCCCGCCGGGTCCGAGGCGGGGGCCCCCATCAGACGCCGGGCGCCGAGCTGGCGCTGTAGCGCTGGCCGAAGCCGCGAACGAACAGACCCTTCACCAGGGAGACAGCCGCCGCGATACCGGCCGTGGCCGCGCCCTGCCAGAAGGAGACGTGCAGCATGTCGCCGGGGCCGCCCGCCAGAGCGACAGCGCCGGCAGCGCCGAGGAACGTCCAGAGGACGCGTTCGATCAGGTCGACGGCGTAGGTCTTCGCCGTCTTCACGACGGTCTCAGCTTCGCCGGGCAGCGTGAACTCGGGCATGGGACTACCTCACTTCTTTTCGAGCGCGGAGACGCGCGACTCCAGGGCGGTGAGCCGCTGCTCTGTGGTGGGCTGCGGCTTTGGAACGGGGGGCGCCGGGATCGGCGCAGGGAGGGTGATCGGCGGGGACCACTTCGCCGGGTGCGCCAGCCGCTGCTCGACGTCCGCCCGGAACTGCTTGCCGGTGAACGCGAACTTTCCGCGGGTGCCGTATCCGTCGACCGGGCCGAGCGGGTCGACCTTGCCCTCGATCGAGGTCTCCTTGTGGCAGCCGCACGACTCCTCTGACCAGCCGTACTCCCGGCAGATCGCGGCGTTGATCCGTACCCACGCGTCGTACTGGGCGCGGGTGTATGGGTCAGTGCCGTTGCCCAGGTTCTCGGTCTCGATGCCGTATGAGAGGTCGTTACCATCGACGGTGCCTGTGCTCTTGGCCGGCGCCGGGTGCGTGGACTCCTCGTTGAGGAACGAGTCGTAGGCGTTGCGCGCCATCAGCCCGGCGTGGTTCGCCCGGCCTGCGCTGCACAGTGTGGCCAGGCCGGACTTCGCCAGGTGGATGTGGGCGAGCGGCGGGGGCAGGCCGGGGACGCCGGTCTTGGCGACGACGGCGAGCGAGTCGCGGCCGGCGGTGTGGTGGTTGAGGATCATGTGGACCGGGCCGAACGGCTTGCCGGTCTCGTCGTCCCGCTCGCGGGTGCGCCAGCCCGGGTACTCGGCGACCTTAACGCCCTCCGCCTTGAGGATCGCTATCAACCGGTCCGGGGTCAGTGGTGAGCCCATGGGGTCTCCAGACATGAGAAAGCCCCGGGCCGGGCGGCGCGGGGCGGACGTGTGAGAGCAGACGGCGACTCAGGAGTCGCATTCCTCCAAGGAGTGCCAGGACCCAGCGGCGAAGGAGGCCTCGATCCAGCCGCACGCGCAGTACCGGAACGGCTTCCCGTGCGCCTCGGGCGTCGGGCACTCCTCTGTGCTCGGCGTCGCGTTGCCGTCGTGGTGCGGGACGAAGCGGTGGAAGAAGAGACCGGTCGGGTTGAGGACGGCCAGGCCGACCTGGGTGGGGTGGTCGGGGGTCGTGTTCTCCTCGGTGACGATCGCGGCGCGGCACCGGGAGTTGTAGGCCTGGCTGCCGTCGGCCTGGAGCGGTGTCCCGTGGGAGACGTAGTGGACGGTCTGGCCGATGCGAGGGAGCACCATCAGACGCGTCCCGGCCAGGTCCAGCGGCACAGGCCCATGCCCTCGTTGAGGCTCTCGACGAGGACGAGCGACGTGCGCCAGTCCTCCGCCTTCGGGGCCGCGTCGGCGAGGATCCGCACGTTCACCGTCGTGTCGTTCCAGACGCGCGTGATGACCGCGGGCGCCTCGTCAGCGCCGTTGTTCGTGGCAGGGTCCATGGGGACCCGGACGATCCGTCCGATGGACGGTGCCTGTTGCTGGGACATGAGCCCTCCAGGGCATGAGAAAGGCCCCGGGCCGGGCGGCTCGGGGCGGGCAGAGGGGATGCGGTCAGGGCATCTGTGGCTGCGGGTCGAGCAGCGTGGCGGACACGAGCGTCATCGGCGCCTGACACAGGCCGCACTCCACGACAACGTGGCCCCCGTTGGAGTAGCAGGGGTTCACCTCGAACTCCTGGTTGTAGTTCTCGCAGGCCTCGCTGACGTCCTGGGCGGTGACCGAGTACCAGAGGCCGGGCTGGAACGTCACATCGCTCATACGCCGAACACCCACCAGTTCACGAGGGTTGCAGTGGTGTTGGTGCGCGTCGCCCACACGGTCAGGCCCGTCGAGGACGGGGACGTCGCGCCGACTCCGGTGACCTGGGTGCCGGGCACGGTCGTGGCCGCCGATGCGTAGCCGAGGAACGTGGTCCCTTGGAGGCTCAGGCCCGTGACGTTTATCGAGGTGGGGGTGTTCGCGGCACTCGGCGTGATGCTGACCTGCCCGAACGCCATATTCCCCGCGGTCAGGACACCGGCCACGTCCATGTCGCACGCGCCGCTCTCCCCGACCCCACCAACTGTGCGGGTGCCCGCGACGAGCACGGTGGGGCGGCCGCCGTCCGAGCCGGATGTCAGGTCGACCACGGCCGCCCAGTCCGTCGCGCGGGGGGAGCCTGACGCCAGCATGAGGTCGCAGCTCCCGCCCGCGATAGCGGTGAAGGCGGCGAAGCCGGGAACGGCGACCACTTCCTCGTCGACCGACTGGAAGCGCAGCCTGCCTGACGACAGGGCCGCCACGACCGGAATGCCGTCGACCTCTGTGACGCCGAAGGTTGATAGGCCGCCCCCGCCGTCCTCGGACGGGCCGAGCTCGGCGAGCAGCGTTGTGCCGTCGGCTGCGTACACGCGCAGGGTGCCGATGCTCGCGGCCACCATCCGCCGTGCCGCCCGCATCTCCCTCATCTGCCGCTTCAGCGCGGCGATCTCGCGGGCGAGTGTGGTCGGGTCGGTGGGGAGCTGCTCAAGTTGCCGCGGCATCAGGACTCCTCCACGAGGATCGGGCGGACGTTGTTGGCGCCCGGGTCGAGCTCCCACGCCCAGCAGCGGGCCGCGAAGTCGGTGCCGGCCGGGTGGCGCGGCGAGTGGTCGACGGCGAGGCGGATCGAGTCACCGAGCCCCCAGTCCCGGCCCAGCCGTGGTGACTGCGAGGCCACGCCCTGGAGCGTCCACACCTGGCCGCCCTGCGCCATGAGGCCGAGGGACTTCACGGCGTGCGCCGTGAGCTGGTCGGGGTCGTTGACCCCGGTTGCCGGGGTGTAGCGGTACTCCCAGATGGGCCACCCGTTCGCGGTCAGCGCGGTCGCCTGTTGCACGCCGGAGGTGAGCCGGGACTCGCCCTCGCCCTCGCCGCGGGCGATGACGCGGGTCGCGCCCTTGCCGCTCTCGTAGGACTCGCTGAGCACGTACTCGGCGATGCAGCCCGGGTAGTCGAAGACGGCCTCGGGCGTGGTGGTCTGGACGCCGATGGCAGAGCGGACGCGCAGGGGGAACTGGAACCCGGTGTGGGCCGCGTTCCAGACGACGTCGATCGTCCATTCCGGCCCGCCGTCGAGGCCCATGACCTCTTGCAGGCACGACAGGATGGACTTGTCGTCGCCGTCGGACGTCGGGTAGTCCATGAGCACGCCGGTGCTGACGGCGTCGATGACGATCGGCGGGCCGCCGGTGAGCGCCGGTGTCGCGAGGGCCTGGACGACGGCCGCCTGGTCCACGCCGACGAGGTTCTGTGTGCCGGGGAATCGTGCGTCGAGGTACGCCTCCAGGGTGGCCGCGCCGAGCTGCACGGTGGTGGAGCTGCCGCCGTCCCGGGGCAGGACCGCACCTCCCCACAGCGGGGTGTCGGTGGCCGTGTCGACGGCGACGAGCAGGCTCCGCCCGGGAGCGGTGGCCGCCTCCCAGTCGCCGGGCGCCCCGGACAGACTGAGGTCGGCCTGAAGGGTCGTGGGCGCACCAAGCTTCCGCGACAGGGCGCCCGTCGGGGTGAGGGACGGCAGGTCCTCCACGATGCCGCCGGTGCGTAGATCGCAGCCGTACCAGGCGAGCTGATATGGAGTGCCTGTCACGTCGCCGACTCGTACTGGAACGTCATTCGCAACTGGGCGCCCGTTGCGAGTGTTTCCGGGCGGGTTGGGGTCATGAAGTCTGTTCGGTTGTTCGTTGCAGACAGTGGGAAGAAGGCGGCGAGCGTGGTGGCACCCGGTGAGATGTTGATCTCTCCGTTCCATCGGTCCGTGCCGAGGAGCATGGCGTTGCCGATCAGGGACGCGCCCACGTTGGCCGCTGCGAACGGGATGGTGAAGTTGTAGTGACCGGACCCGTATGTCGTGTTGGAGCCGCACGTCAGGTTGATGTGGGCGATGACGGTTCGGCCGAATTTCTGGTAGCGACCGATGAGGGTTCCGTTGGCACCGACGGACGGGTTGGTACCAGAACCGGTCCAGACCGGTGTGTACGGCGTCCAGGCTCCCGGGACCTTTTGGTAGGTGTCCCAACTGCTGCCGTTGTAGCGGAGCAGGTCGGTGCCATTGTCGTAGAACTGGCCCGTGTACGGGCTCGGGGGAGCCGAGCTCTGCAGAGGCAGGATGCCGCCGGGAGCGACCGTGTACGGGAGCACGGCCTGGGACACGGTCGGTGAGCCGCCGCCGGATGCTGGCACGTTGATGGTGGCGAGCGGCATGTAAATCAGGGTTCCGGCCGGCGTCGGTGCGACCGGGCTCGCGGCGGCCGTGCCCGCCAGGTAGACGCAGTCCGCCTGGTTGAGGCCGGACGCGTCCACGCTGTTGCACCAGATCCGCAGGTACACGAGGTCGACGCGAGGAAGCGTGGCGTGCGCGGCGGTGAGGGTGAGCGTGCTCGACGACGTCATCGGCGCACGAAAGACGCCCTCGCCTGCGTAGTAGACGACGGCGATGCCGGAGCCCACGGTGATGGTTGACCCGGCGATCGATACGCCGAAACCGCCCGTCCCGGGGATGATCCCGCTGCGGGCGCCCAGGGCATTGCCGTTGTGCATGGTCAGCGCCGAGTCGATGCGCCGCAGCTTGTAGCCGTCCAGGGCGAGGCCGTCGATCCAGGATGGATTGGTGGCGGTCACAGGTGATCTCCTCTCACATCCAGGCGGAGCGCCACGAGGCGGTCAGCGTGGCCGTGCTGTTGTAGTAGCGGGCGCGGAACTGGAAGGACACCTGGGAATCGGCGGGGATGGTGGGCCAGCCGGTGGGGGTGACGAGGTACCGGCGCCGGGAGACCGCGCCGTTCAGCACGCACGTCTTGGCGTCCGTGTCGATGACGAGGCTGTCGCCCGTGACCAGGACATCGGTGTAGGTGAGGAACACGACCGATCCGTCCGGCATCTGGGTGAGGATCTGCGGGGTGTCGGCCGGCCCCGTGATGGTGAAGAGGGCCCGCGTCTCGAACGTCCCCTCGTTCAACGCGTCGATCTCCCCGGCCACCGTGGTCGCGGTGCTCGTCAGCGGCGGCGTGACGGGCGGTGTCAGACCGCCGCTGCTGGACGGCAGCCCGGTGGTGGCCGACTGGAGGGTGGTGCTGTACCTGCGCGGGTCAGCGGCGGTCACCATCACGCTGTAGGTCGCCGCCGTGTCGGTGACGTACTGCGCGAGCGGCTTGCCCGAGCGGACGACGACGGCCTGCTTGGGCGCGGTCTCCCACACGGTCAGCACAGTGTCGGTCAGTCCGGCCGCCGATCGGATTTGCTCCATCGCCCCGTCCAGGAGATCCCGGGACGGGGCGACGATCGTTCCGCCGAGGGTGATCGGGCGGGACCCCAGGTACACGGGGCCCGCCCATGAGCCGTGGTCGCCCTCGCGGTCCGTGAACTCGCTGCGGGACTCAGGGCTGTCCCAGCCCTCCAAGGTCTGGAGGAACCAGGAGACACCGTTGGAGTCGACGCGACCGAGATCGACGGCGCCCAGGCTGGCCTTGAGCCCGTCCAGGGCGCTGCCTGCTGTCGGCATGTGAGCCTCCCGTCAGACCGCGAAGGAGATGACGCGGGCGATGTCGTGCGCCTGCTCGGCGACGCTCTGCTTGGCGCCGTACAAGTTCACGGTGATCTGCTTGGACACCTCGCGGGCGATCGCGGCCGTGGACGCCCCACCGCCCCCGTACCGGCCGGCGGGCACGAGCTGGTAGCCCATGCCCGCTGCCGTTCGCGCCAGCAGCCCGACAGAGCGAGCGGTGCCGTTCCACGGGATCCACGACTCGCGGACTCCGGCCTCCGCGCCGAGAACCATCGTCGGTCGCGAGAGGATCCCGCCGGTCGCCATCGCCTTGCCGCCCTGCTGCACCCACTGCCGCACGAAGTTGTCTTTGTTCACGGCGGGCAGGCTGCTGATCTGCTTGGTCATCTTCGGGACCAGGGCGCGGATGGTGGCCACGTCCAGGCCGGCGGAGATGAGGTCGGCGAAGCCCCGGTTCGGGCCGCCGCGCAGCGTCGACAGCAGGATCAGCGAGTTCGACAGGTCCTCGCCTGTGAGGGCGTTCTGGGCCTTGCCAACGGCTGCGTTGGCGGTAGCCGCCTGGGACTTGCTCCCGGCTGCCTGGTGCGCGAGCTCCATGGCGCTGGAGTCGCCCTGCGCGGCGAGCGCCTGGGCCAGGTCCCCGAACCCGGATGCGGCCAGCTTCTGCAGGTCGGCGGCGAACTGCTGCGACTCCTTCGTCGACCCGTTGAGCTGCTTGGTGAAGTCCGCCAACGTCGCCTTCGCGAGCTCACCGGTCTTCTGCAACTTGCTGGTGATCGACTTGAACTGCTTGTCCGACGCCCCCGCGAGCGAATTGACGAGGCTGTAGCCCTCCTCGCCCATCCCCTCCAGCATGGTCTGGAGTTCCTTGCCGCCACGGCGGCCGATCTTCTCCAGGCTCTTGCGCCACTTCTCGGTGTCGTGGACTGACTCGTCGAGCTGGGTCTCGTAGGCCTTCAGGGAGAAAGCCTTCGGCGCGTGAGCGCCGTTCTTCAGACCCAGTTCCTTGTCGGCGGCGTTGACGGCCTTGCGGTCCTTCCGGACCGTGTCGTCGGCCTTCCTCTTCGCCTTCTTGGCCTTGTCGACACGCTCCTCGGCCGACCGCAACTGCGCGGCCGTGTGGTGCCCGTGCCTGACCTTCGACAAGTTCTTCTCGGCGGCCTTGAGGTCGTCGGCCTTCTTCTTGGCGTCCGAGAGCGCCTTGTTCAGCGCGTCCCAGGCCTTCTTGAGGTCCTCGATCTCCTGGTCGTAGCGCTGCTTGGCGTTCGACGGGCCGCCGAGCACGGCCTTCGAGGTGGGGGTGTAGGTGAAGCCAGGGATGCCGCCGCCGGCGAACCATTGGACGGCGCCGCCCAGCCGCTTCACCGCTTCGGCCGCGATCTGCCGGGACCGGGGGCGCTTGCTGGCCGCGAGCGGGATGTAGGCCTCGCCGCCCGTCTCGTCCTCGGCCCAGACCCGCCAGCTCCCCTTGGGAGCGAACTGGGCGACGTGGTTCTCGCGCATGCCGCCGTTGGCGTAGAAGGACAGGATCGACCCGTTCGCCTGCGCCCCCCAGTCGCGGTGCGCCGGCGCGACCGTGGACTGGGAGCCGCGCGTGTAGAAGGTCGTGGTCACCGCGACGGACTTGTCGTGCAGGTTGGCGATGGCCGCGGCGAGGACGGCCACGTTGTGCGCCTGGGTGCCGGTGGGCACCGTGATCACGATCTTCTTGCCCTTGGTGCGCTTGACCTTGAAGCCGAGGTCCTCGAGGTTCTTCTCGCCCTCCTTGGTCAGGGCGTCAACGGTGATCTTCTTGCCCTTGGTGTGACGGACCTGCTCTTGGACCCTTTCCAGGTCTCCCATGGCGCCGGCGGTCTTCGCGTCAATTTCCGTGGACACCACTACGGGCAACTGGCCGTAGGCGGCCGTCAGGGTGTTGATGGCGTCCTTCGAGAACCCGGCGGCACGCATCTGCTTCTTCAGCAGTTCGATGTCCTTGCCCAGGACTGCCTGCCCGGCCTCCTGGCTGTTCTTCTGCTCCGCCACTGCCTGCGCGTGGTCCATGGCCGCCTGGGCGGCGCCCAGGAACGCACCCTTGACCGCACGCCCCTTGGCGGTGGTGACGTCCAGGGAGTGGCCGTTCTCCTTCACGGCCGCGGACAGATCGTCGAGCGCCTGCTGGAAGCTGATCTCCTTCTCTCCAGCGCTGATGTTGACCCCGTTCAGGGAGTTCAGCGCCTCGGTCAGCTTCTCGGCCTCGGTGCGGTTGTCCTGCAACTGGTCTGCAGTGATTCCGAGCTGGGCCGCGAGTTCCTTCTGGGAGCTGGCGTTCGTCTTGGTCTGCACATCGACGCCAGCGAGCCCGTCGGTGTACTCCGGCATCAGGGTGAGCAGCTTTTCCTTGCTGGTTCCATCTGACGCCGCTGCGCCTGCCAGCTCGTTGAAGGCGTCGGCCGCCAACTGCGCGTTGCCGGACTGCACGAGCTGCGCAAGTGCCTGGTCGACAGCCGTGATCTTGTCGTGGGCCTCGTCCAGAGGGATCTGCGATTCACCGATGCCCTTGGTGATGTTGAAGGTCCACGAGTTGACGATGTCGGTGGTGCGGGCTTCCCAGTCCGGGTGGGCGACGCGCTGGACGGCCTCGCCGAAGCCGTCCAGGTTCTTGCCGAGCGACTTGAGGCCCTCGCCGGAGATCTTGCCGTTCTTGGCGAGGTCGACCAGCGAGGCCGCCATCTTCGACACCGACGGCGGGGCGTCCTTGAATTGATCTCTGATCGTCTGGCTCGCGTAGCCGATGGCCGCCAGGCCGGCCACGACCGCGGAGGTCTTGCCGAGCACGCCGAGGGCGATGCGCGCCCGTGCTGCGGTGACGCCCATGGAGGCGAGCGCGGCTCTGGTGGAGGCGATACGCGGCAGCAGCAGCAGGATGCCGGCGCCTGCCAGGGCTGTGGCGCCGCCGATGCCGGTGAACAGGGTGACGGCCTGCTGGAGGCCGGGGGGCAGGCTGGAGTACGCGTTGACCAGCCTGGTGATCCACTGGGTCATCGTGCGGAGTGACCCGGTGGCCGCGGAGCCGCCCTCGATCAGGGCGACCTCGATGGCGCCGCGGAGCCGCTCCAGGTCGCCGATGAGGTTGTCGGTCTGGACGGCGGCCATCCTGCCGGCCGCTCCCTGGTCGTTGACCGACTTGACGTACTTGTCGATGCCTTGGGAACCGAGCTCGTACATGATCGTGGCCGAGCGGACAGCGTCCGATCCGAAGATCGTGCTCATCGCGGCGTTCCGGGCTTCGGGCGTCAGCTTCGAGAAGCTGGTCTTCATCCGGCCTGCCATCTCGGACAGTCCGACGAACTTGCCTTGCGAGTCGTAGGCCGAGAAGCCGATCTTGTCCATCGCGGCTTTGGCCTCGTTGCTCTGGGGCGTGAGCCTCTGCAGCATGACCTTGAGCGATGTACCGGCGTCCGACCCGATCAGGGCGTGGTCGGCGAAGGCCGACAGGGTGCCGACCGTCTCCTCAAGAGACAGGCCGGTCTGGTGCGCGAGCAGGCCGCCCATCCGCAGCGACATGCCGAGCCCGTGCACGTCGCTCGCGCTCTTGTTGGCGCTGGCGGAGAGGACGTCGGCGATGTGGCTGACGTCCTTGCCGGCCAAGCCGAAGGTGTTCATGGTCTGGGCGGCGATGGTCGCCGACTCGGACAGGTCGAGCTGGCCGGAGGCCGCTAGGGCCAGGCTGCCCTTGAGGGCGCCGCCGGTGATGTTGGCGACGGAGACACCGGCGCGCGCGAGCTCCGCCTCGGCGTCCGCCGCCTCCGTCGCCGTGTACGCGGTGGTCTTTCCCGCTTCCAGGGCGGCGGCGCGCAGCTTCGCCATCTCGGACGACGAAGCCCCGGTGACCGCCTTGACGTTCGACAGGGCCTTGTCGAATTTGGCCGCTGAAGCGGCAGCCACCGCGAACCCGGCGAGCATGGCGGTGCCGACCGCCGCGCCGGCGCCCGCCAGCTTGGAGGTGTCGCGAGCCGCGGTCCGCATGCCGCGCGTGTAGCTGCTGATGTCGGCACGCAGGCGCACGGTGACACTGCGAGTAGCCACGGCTCACCTCCCGTTGGGCGCTTCGAGTTGGAGGTGCATGTGCAGGCCGTCGATGGACTCGCCCTTGTCGGTCTTGGCTTTCACGGTCTTGGCCGTTGTGGCGCAGGCGTGGCAACGGATGGGCTCGGCCCGGTACTTGAATTCGTTCGCGGGGTCCGTTGCCTCGCTCCACGGCTGCCGGCACTCCGGGCAGGTGTCTGCCTCGACCTCGGCGAGAGCGAACGCCCAGGCCCGGTCTTCCTCCAGGAACAGGGGCTCGCCCTCCGCGACGACCCGCCCGAGGAAGACACTTCGAGGCACGCCCCATGCCCGCGCGGTCTCTACTTCGCGTCGATGAGGGAGGCCAGGAGTGCGGAGGCGGCCACAGAGAAAGGGATGACGTCCGAGGCGTTATGGACGTCCCATGCCGCGTCGAACATCTTCTTGATCTCGCCCTCGTTGATGACCTCGAACAGCTCGACGACCTGCTCCTCGGTCATCTTCGGCTGGACGCACGAGGCCGCAACGAGGGCACGCGGGAACGTGACGGAGTCGAACATCTCCTGCGGGCTGTCCGAGGGGTGCGCGGCCACCAGGTCCGAGTAGGCCCGGTCGCCGATGTACCGGAACGTGAACGGCTCCTCGGAGGCACGGGCTTGCGCGAGCACCGTCTTGAGCTGTTCGGCGATGGCTCGGCCCGGGTGGACGTCCGTGAGGTCCTCGGGCTCCCAGTCCTCGCTGACCCGCGAGAGTTCGTCCTGGAGGCGCTCGGCCTCGCCCGCGAGATCACCCGCGAGGCAGACCATGACGGTCTTCTCCCGGGGCTTCGCGCGGGCGAGGATCTCCTCGAAGGTGCTCGGCATCAGACCACCGTCGCGGCGGTCGCCGGGGCCGAGGTGACCTTCATGGGCGAGGTGAACTTGGCGACCTCGTTGGCGGCGGGGGCGATGTTCATCGGCTCACCGCAGGTGATCGGGTAGACCTCGACCTTCTGGCCGGCCGAGAACGTGGTGGCGTAGGCGACGCCGCGGCGCACGCAGAGGTAGCCGCTCACGCCGTACTTCAGCGTCGTGAAGGGCAGGTCCTCGCCGCCGGTGGTCCCGCGCTTGAAGGTGATCTCCGCGTCGTAGCCGATCCTGCCGACCGTTTTGGTGTCGAAGGTGCTGGCCAGGGAGCTGGTGTCGACGTCTGCGGTGGACGGGTCCACCTTGAGGCCGTCGGGCGTGACGCGCGGCGTGTAGTCGGCTGCCGCGTTGAGCTCCGTCGCGGTCGGCGAGCTGATGTTGCCGATGCTGGCGGCCCAGCACACCTTCGTCATTCCGTCGTTGATCAGATCAGACATGGGGCCCTCCTCGGGGCATGAAAAAAGCCCCGGTCAACGGGGCGGGGCGGGACTGCGGGGAGCGTCAGATGGTGAGGCTGGCCACGGTGACCGATGTGGTCGACGAGTACGTGATCGATGCGCTCACACCGTCCGCGGCGGACGCGAAGAGCTTGTTGGTGATCGGTCCGATCATCTTGTCGCCGGTGGTCGCCGGGACCGTGACGATGAGATCGGAGCAGGGCTGCCCGTCGACCGTGGCGGTCGCCGTGATCGTGACGGTCATGCTCGAACCGTTCGTGTTCTTGACGTGCAGGAACGAACGGTCGCCGCAGAGAACCGTGGTGGACGCGGCCGCGGCCGAGTAGGTCGGGGTCAGGCCGGAGCGCGCAATGGCCTGCTGGGCGAGAAGTGCCATGAGGGGGATCTCCTGATCAGGCGGGGATGGACATCAGCCGGTACTGCACCGGCACGAACCAGGAAGGCGGGGTGGTGTCGTCGTCGCGCTGCACTGGAGGCCCGCCCAGATCCTCCGGCCGCCACGTCGCCCGGCCGTCCACCGCGAGGGGTGCTGACAGGGCGGCACGGGCCGTGTCAGCGGCCCAGAGCGCCCGTTCCATCGAGCCGCCCACACAGGTGATCTGGAAGGTCGTCGTGAAGTCGGTACGGGCGTCGGCGAGGGACTCCCGCACAGCCTGGCCGGGCTCCGGGTAGAGGACCACGTACTTGTCGGGTGGCACCCAGTCCGACTGGGTCGGCGCGCCGCCGAGATACACGGTCAGCTCGGCGGCCTCCAGCGCGGCCTGGACGGCGTCCATGTGCGGCAGGACAGTCGGTACGGCCATGGTCACCACCAGGCCAGACCACGCTCGGCGATGAGCGCCATCTGGGCCTCGAACCTGGGCTCTTCGACGTCCAGGGCCCGGCCGCCGTCGCAGTGTGGAGGGTTGTGCACCGAGCCGTATTCGAGGATGGCGCCGAGTGCGCCCTGCGAGCCGCGCGTCCGGTGAAGGTTCTCCGGACCGATGGTGGCCATGAAGATGTCCCGGCCGTATGCAGCGAAGTCGTAGTCGATCGTGCGCGGGTAGGCGGGGGCGTGCTTCGGGGCGGAAGCTCGCGCGTTGGTCTTCCAGTCCTTCTTGATGTTCGTGGCGCCCTTGCGGACCACCATGCTGGTGTCCCGGCGGGCGCGGGGGATCGCGCGGGCCAGATGTCGCTCGAGGCGCCGCACGTCGGACATGTCGAAGCGTGCGCTGCTCATGACCGGTCCTCCGTCCTGATCCGCCACGCTGTGGACTGGTCCGTGAACGCGGTGCCCGTCACCCACAGGACCAGGCCGGCCATGCGGGGATCGGACGACGCGGTCACCTCGATACGGGTGCCGGGAAGGACCCGGCCGCCGGGCACGGTCGTCGACCAGGGCAGGTGAACCTCGTACTCGCGTAGCACGAGCTCACGCTCACCGGCCGTGGTCTCCTGGCCGGTGCTCGCTGCGATGGCCTTCACCCGGGCCTTGCCGGTGTACAGGGTCGTCTGGGCGCCGGGCGTGGTGGTACCGGTGCCACGGTCGAAGGTGCCTTCTGCCTGCGCGTACATGCGGACGGTGTCCCGCATGCGCTCCTCGGCCGCCGCGCGCCCCGACGCCAGGATGGAGTCGAGGTTCACGGCGTGCCCACCACCCACACGCACCGCTCGCCGAGCTCGCGCTGCAGGGCGGTGAGTTCGCCGGGCAGCAGGTCACCAGCGGTCTGGGTGGCCTCGGCCGCGTAGGTCTCCCGGTAGTCGTCGATGGCCCGCTCGCGGATCCCGGCCTCCATACCGACCGGGGAATCCCCGATGCGGTTGGCGACCTGGCAGGTCAGCTCCACGATCCCGTCCGGCACCGTCTCCCAGCCGCGCCGGTAGGTGACCTGCACGCGATGCGCAAAGCAGGTGCCGAGGCGGAGGACCTGGCCGTCCCACCACCATCCGGTCAGCTCGGTGAGCAGCCCGTCCTCGTCGACCGCCGAGACGGACTGGACCTCGAGGACCGGCGGCGCCGGGAGCTCCACGCAGCCGCCGTCGACCGCGAGCTGGACGATGACGACGCTGGGAGTGATGGGCTGTCCGGCCGCGCGCCGGATACGGACCGACGCGCGGGTGAGCAGGGCCACCGCGGACGCCTCCGGCAGGCTGTAGCCGTAGGCGACGGCGTCCGCGGCCGTGGCCAGAGAGGGGAGTGGCACGGTTCCCTCCTCAGGTGCTCGGGGTGCCGTACTTCTCGATGAGGTCGGCCTTGGTCATGCCGTCGGCCTCTTCGGGGGTGGCGCCCTTCACGACGGCCCAGCCCACCCAGTCCGCCTTGACCGCCGTCTTGGCGGGCTCGGTCAGGGGAAGCCCCGGCACCTGGGCGCCGGGGGCCGGCACCTTCCCGGCGTCCGTCGCATCCTCGGAGGACGGCTCGATGTAGGGGGTGCCGTCCTCGTTGACGCGCTGCAGCATGCCCTTGCGCAGCCGTTCCTCGATCGGCTCGGGCAGCGGCAGATCCATCGCGTGGATGCCGCCCCCCTCCCCGCGCAGGTAGATCGTCTCGGCCATGTCAGGTGTTCCTCGGGACCTTGAAGGCGGTGATGGTCATAGCGACGGAGGTCTCGACGATCAGAGATCCGTCGTTCTGGAGAAACCGGCCGGACTCCACCGGGCCGATCCACTGGGTGGCGCTGTTGGCGACGGTGACGGCGAGGTTGCCCTGCCCGGAGGCGATGGCCAGGGGCAGGGAGCCTGCCAGGACGGTCGCGGTGCCGGAGCCGCCGGAGGCGTTGGAGACGCGGAGCAGCGTCAACTCCGGGAAGGCAGCCGCGACCTGGCCGCCGTTGCCGGCGCCGGAGCTGACCGCCGTTCCGGCCGGGTCGGCGAGGTTGCTGTTGGGGACGAGGTTGCTGTACGCGACAGCGGTGCGTGCCATATCTGGCGCCTCCGATCAGGTCTGGGAAGCGATGGCCGTGGCCAGCGCCTCGGGACGGATGACCTTCGCGCCGTACAGCGCCAGGCCCTTGACCGCGTCGGAGAACGACGACTCCGGGCGGTAGGCCTCGGTCTTGTTGATCTGCTCGGCGAAGGAGATCGCCGTGTTGTTGCCCGCGGTGACCACGTAGTCGTCGCCGGTCGGGTTGGGGGCGTTGTTCGACATGTAGATGTCGAAGCCGCCGGCGCGGCCGATGAAGCCGTTGCGCAGGGCGGCGCCCTGGTCGGCGGCCTTGTCGGCGTTGATGAAGTTCGGGTCCAGCAGGGCCCGGCCCTCGAGCCACGGCGGGACGACCATCCACCGGCCCTGGCGGGGGACGTTGGCGTTGTCGAGCGTGACCTTCAGCGGAACCACGATCTTCGAGTAGAAGTACTCGGGGTTCGCGACCGGGACCGCGATGGTGCCGAGCTGGTTCGCCGACTGGGCCTGCGTGTACAGGTTGGCGACGTACTGGTCGACGACGTCGGCGAGGGCGTAGGACGCCTCGCTCATGGCCTGCGGCATGACGTCGCCCTTGGCCTGGCGCTTGTCGACGTCGTCGACCTTGAACGCCCAGTACTTGGACTGGTCGACGACCAGCGTGCGCTGGGCGTCGTTCAGCTCTTCCGGCGTGATGACGGTCGAGTTGGCGTTGTAGGTGCCGATCGTCGGCCGGGAGATCGAGGTGATGCGGACAGTGTCGCCCGCCTCCTGGATCTCGCCCTCGTAGTCACGGTTGACCATGCCGGGGCCGGCGTAGACCAGTTCCTTGCGGAGTGCGACCAGGAGCTTGGCGGACCAAATCTCCGGCCGGAAACGCTTGATGGACATCGGTTTCCTCTCGGGTGGTTATCCGCCGAGGTAGTCGCGGAGCTGACCCTTGCGGTGAGCCTCGTCGATCTGCTCGGGCGACAGTTTCTTCACGTCCTGCTCGGTGAGCTGCCGGGGGCCGCCGGTCCCCTTGCGGGCGCCGCCGTCTCCGGTCCCCTGGAACCTGGGTTCGGGTGCCTTTGCGGCAGCTCCCAGGTAGGGGCGTTCCTTCAGGAGGTCCTCGATCGCGTCGGCGATCTCGTCCTCGTCGACCTGGCCGTCCCCGTCGACCTCGAACTTGCTGAGGTCGAGGAAGGCCAGGGCGTCGCGCGGGTTGGTGAGCTTCCCGGCCGCCGCGGCGCGGACCTCGGAGCGCACGATCCGCTGGTTGGCCTTGGCGGTTGCCGCCCGGTCGGCCTCACTGCGGATCCGCTCGGGATCGTCGTCGCTCCCTCCGGACGCGCCCTTGAGCTGATCGCGCTCGGTCTCGGCCGCCTTGCGCCGGTCCCGCTCCGCGCGCCACCGCTCCTTCATGCGGTCCAGGGCCTGCTTGCCGGCGTCGCCGAGCTGGGCGGCGCCGTCCTGGTCGCCGTCACCGTCTCCGGTGTCGTCGGCTTGGCCGTCTCCGGTGTCGTCCTCTCCGTCGTCGCCGTCGCCGTCGCCGTCGCCGTCGTCCTGGTCGTCATCGTCATCGCCGTCCTCGGCGCCGAGGACAGGCCAGATCGGGTACTGCTGCTCGGTGTCCTCGCCGGGGCGGGCTTTGCGCCAGCCCAGCGCGGTGCGGCCGGTGACGGGGTGAGTGGGCAGGGTGGATGCGGTCATGGCGGTGCGTCTCCCGTTGCGGAAGTCGGGACCGGGCATTGCGCGCGGTCAGGTCAGGTAGCCGAAGCGGCGCAGCATGCGGATCGCGTCCTCGCGGTCCTCGGCGATGCGGTAAATCTCCTCCGGCATCAGCCGGGGAGTGCGCAGGTTGAAGGAGGGCAGGCCGCGTCGCGTCTCGGTGCGGTCGCGGGCGAAGCGGGTGCCGGTGCGGGCCTCGGTCCGGGCCCGTTCCTGGCGGTAGAAGGCGCCGCGCCGTGTGGTGCCCTCGCGGGTCGCGGCCAGGCGGCGACCGTAGGCGTCGGCGGTGTACATGCCGCGGCGGGCGTTGACGACCTGGCCCATGTCGGCGCCCTCGCGAATCGCGCGGGCGCCGGCCGCAGTGAAGATGCGGTCCTGTTCGGCCGCCGAGAGGGCGTTGAAGTAGGCGCGCGGGTCGATGAATCCGCGCGTGCTGCTGCCCAGGCGGTTGGTAGGTGAGAAGGCGTCTCCGTTGAGGCCGCCACGGTGCTGATGGCGGGCAATCAGCGTGGTCGGCAGGTGAATGCAGTCGCAGCGGGGATGTCTCAGGAACCCTTTGTTCCAGCCGTACTCCCGCCCGGCGAGGATCACGCACCGTCCGCAGGCCGGAGGCTGCACCACCCGCACGTAGCCCTGGATCGTCCGGCGGCCCGTCATGGCCGCGCCGACAGCGCCGCGTCCGGCATCGGCAACCTCCGAGCGCACGATCGTCCCCAGCAGACCCCGGCCCACTCCGAGTGCCTGCGCCACGTCGGCGCCTTGGCCGATCGATTGGAGCGACGCCACGAGCGGCCGGGCAAGCAGAGACTCCAGCGGTCTCCCGTCGGCCGCGACGCCAGCGAATGCGGCAGCCTCGACGCTGAACTCCGCTTCCGAAGTGGCCCCCTGCGCAGCGGCCGCAGCGGCCACGTAGTCGTCGGCCCCGCGGGCTGCGGCCAACTGGCCCGCGCTCAGTACGGCCACCAGGCGCGGGCTGATGCGCGACCACGAGGTACGCAGGTCGTTCGCGTCGAGCAGCCCCCACTCGCGCAGGGCCGCCGCCATCGCCGTGACCGCGATCCTGCGCTGCGCGGCCGCTTGCCGCTGCGCCAGGACCAGCGGCGCGGTCACGCCCCCTCGCCACCGTCACCCGGCACCGGATCCGGCCCGGCGGGAACGGGCGGTCCGCCGGCGCCGCTCATGATGGCGGCGACCGGGTCCAGGTCAGCTTCCCGGGTCCGCATCTCCATCAGCGTGGCCACCTCCGTCGGTGTCAGGCCGAACCGCAGCGCGAGCCACTCGAAGGGGAAACCGATCTGCTTCAGCTTCAGCAGGCTGTCGGTGAGCTGTGCCAGGTTCCGTGACTGCGGGTCCTTCCACAGCACCGTTCCGGCGGCCAGCGCCTTGCCCTTGGCGTCCTCGCCGCGGGCCAGACAGATCAGCTGGAACACCTCGCGCAGGGCTTGGCCGAACCACAGCTGTTTCTCCTCGACGCGCTTCACGAGGCCGGTCTCCGCCGCGATCAGCGCGTCACCGGACAGATTGGCCATGCGGCCGATCAGGTAGTGCGCTGGCGTGCGGGTCTGGGCGGCGATGTGCCCGACGGCCACCTCGATGACGTCGGTGTAAGCGGTCAGGTTCGCCGCGTTCCAGTGCTCGACCTTCGCGTTCGGGTTCTCCAGCCACAGGATGCGGTCGGTGACGAACTTCTTCAGGTCGATCGGCCGCTCGCCGACTTTCTGCCCGTTCGAGTCCAGGATCGGCACCTTGGGGATCTCGGCGCCGATGATGATGCGCTGCTCAAGGCTCGCGTAGTCCGCGGTCGTGAAGAGCATCGCCCAGATCAGGTTGATGGCGTCCTGCATCGCGATTACGCCGGACACGTCCGAGACCGGCTCGGACGCCAGCAGGGGCCGGTTGGGCAGCTCGACCATGGGCACCACGCCCATGGGGTTCGGCTGCGGGTTCGGTTCGCTCTCGAGCTCCCGGGGCGTCCACGAGTCGACGACGGCGTCGGCCTCCGCCATCTGCGGGGACTTCTTCTCCCCTGCGGACAGAGGCCGCTCGAACTTCCACACCTCGGTGGGCAGGTACAGCGTGGCGTACTCGCGATGACCGTCCTGCCACAGCTTCAGCGCGGCCCGCCGACGGCGCCGCGAGCCCGGCTCGTACTGCACGACGGCCGTCGACGCGTCCTCGAAGGTGACGCACGGGGTGTCCTCGTCGTCAGGGTCACCCCACACGAGGACGAAGGACCTGGCGGCGTTCCCGGCGCCGAGGAAGCCGAGCTGGCTGTCGGCGTCCAGACCGTTGCGCTGCCACACCTCCCACAGATCGGAGTCCGCCTTCGTCTCGCGCGGGGCCTGCATGCCGGTGACCGTGAGGCGTTCCACAGGCGAGTCGGCAACGGGCTGGACCCAGTTGTCCGAGAAGCCCTCATAGCGGTCGGCGCAGTACTTGCGGAACTCATCGGAGGCGAACTTCAGGGGGTGCTTGCCCCGGTAGTACCGGTCGTGCCGCAGCACCGCGCCAGAGCGGGACGTCAACTCCGTCGCCAGGACGTCGACCAGGCGCCGGGCCTGCTCCTCGGTAGCCACGCGCACCCCCTCTCATGCCGTGTAGGCGTAGTAGGTGGGCGGCGGTTCGGCCTGGCCCGCGGCGATGGCGTCCGTTGCCGCCTCGTGGGCCAGGATCGACACGACACAGAGGTCGATCTTCTGCTGGTGTGTGGCCTTGCGCAGCACGTACCGGTTCGCCGGCCGGGCCGCCTTCCGGGCGTTCCGCACGTGGATCGAGGTGGTCTCGCAGCCGTCGTGCCAGAACTCCGACTTCGCCTTCGTGATGTCGGTGAGCAGCTGCTCGCACGCCGCGTGCATCTGTGCCGTGCGCTGCGTGTGCCACTCCGTCACCCGCTTCTCGCCGTGCCGGGCCTGCCAGGCCGCGACCTCGCTGGTCCAGTACGGCGGGTCGCAGTACATGCGGACCACGTCGTAGCGGCGCATCAGCTCGTCGACCGCGGCGTCGACCTCGAGCCGGGGAACCTGGCCTTCCCACTCGGCCGGGTCCCAGATGCACGGCCGCCGGTCCGGCCCGTAGACCGGGGTGAACTGGTAACCGTCCAAGGTCTCGGCGCGGAGGCCGGTCCAGTCGTCCACGTCCGAGCCGTCGAAACCCAGAACCACCCGGGCGCCGTCCGGGACCGCTCGCGGCTTCTTCCGGGCGTCCCAGTGGTCTTGCTGGACCCAGGAGCCCATGCCCGCGGTGATGCGGTTGCCGTAGAAGCGTTCCGCCTCGGCCGGCTCCTTCTCCATCAGCTCGGCGGCTTCGCCCTCGATGGCGTCGAGGTCGATGTGCGCACTGCCCGCATACACAGCGGTATGGATCTTCCGCCGCTCCGCCTTGTTCGTGTACGACAGGCCCTTCGGTGGCAGCCGGTGGAACCGGTACACGTCCCGGGCCTTGGTCTCCGCGGTCTTCTGGGCGACCGAGTTCTCGGTCGGGTCCCACGCATTCGTCTGCTCGAGGGAGCGGCCGGACATGCCCGCGAGACCGCGGCGCTGCGTGGTCGCCACCTTCGTCATGCCGTTGCCGTCGTTCCAGATACCCGTCTCATCCTGCGCGGCGAACGTGATCGGGTTGCCCAGACGGCTTTGAGCGGACGAGGTGACGACGTCGACCCGGCCGTCGTTCGGCAGCCGGATGAACTGCTCGCCCACCTTCATCACTTCGGACAGCGGCCCGTTGCGGATCATCGCCTGAAGCGGCCGGTAGGTGTTGTCGGTCTGGTCCTCGGACGTCGCCGTGATCTGGATCAGAGGCTGGTTCCACGGCCGGCCCATCGGCTCGCCCGGCTCGTACTCGTACACCCAACCGCAGCCGCACCGGTGGTCGCGGCAGCGGTACCGCTCCCCGCCCTGCGCCCAGCCGGCGAACAGCACCGGGCCGACCGCCTCGGCGGCGATGATGCTCGCCGCCCAGGGACCCTTGCCGGACTTCTGCGGAGCGACGGCCTGCGCGCGCCGGTAGTGGAAGGCGGTCGACAGCTGCCCGAGTTGGGCGGTCGGCTTGACCCGGTAGAGGTTGGCCGTGATCCGCAGCTGCCAGTCGTACATCTGGAACGACTTGGGCCGGAGGTCGAGACCGCCGACGGACTGAAGCAGGCAGTGCCGGGCGATCCAGTCCGGGACGACGTACAGGGTGGGGAAGTCGAGCGGCCAGGCACCGTCGTCAGCCGCTACCACCGGCCACCGCCCTCAGCCTGGCGCGTGCCGAACCCGGGGCGATGACCGGAGCCGCGTTCGGCTCGGCCGGCACTTCGTCCTCGGCTGAGGGCCGGTCGATGCGCCACCGGTTGGCGCGCAGGCCGGGAGTAGTGATGCCGAGGGCGTCGGCCATCTGCCGAACCAGGGTGCCCAGGTTGACGAACGACTCGGGCTTCTCGGCTTCGGCGAGCCGCCGGACGTACAGGGCCACCTCGATCTCCTGGCCGTACCTCTCCCACATCAGGGCCTGGGGCTTCTCCCAGAGGCTCACCCACAGGTCGTCTTCGCGGTCGGTCTGCTCGGTGAGTGGCCAGTCGGGCGTTGCACCCTGGCGGCCCTCGGCGGGCAGGATCGTCCACTCGCCGGCGTCCCGTTCACGCCGCAGGGCAGCGGGGTCGGGGGCCGGGCCGGATCGTGAGCGTGCTCCACCTTTCGGCATGTTGATCACTCCAGATGACCGCATTGCGCGGCGTCAGTGTCGTCACGTTGCGTGACGACGGAGCATGATCACCGGGGGCTCTGAACCCGGCAAACCTGGGAGCCACCTCCCCGGCGGTCCTGGCCAAGATCGACTTCGGGGGTCCCTCCCCGGGTCCCCGTCACTCTCTGTGATGTCACGGCCAAGGCTTCGGACCTGCGGCGATGACCTAGGGTCACCGCCAGGAGTAGAGGGCGTCGCCGTCCAGGTGCCGGTGCTCATGGCCGAGCCGGCCGGGCGGCAGGTCCGGGTCGTCGGGCGGCTCGGTGCAGGTGACGTGGGGCAGGGCCGGCAGGAAGTGCGGGGCTCCGCACACCGGTGCCGGCGCCGCCTCGACCTTCGGCGCTGGCTCTGGCGCCTCGACCTCAGCCTCGTCCTTGGCCTTGCTCCTCGTGGTCATGCGTTCCATCCTCCTGGCTGCTCGCGCGCGGTCTCGCTGCTGTGGCATCGGCCGCACAGTCCGCGGCCGTGCTTCGGATCGTCGGGGTCGTGGCCCTGCTCGACGAGCTGACGCCGGCTGAGCGGCCAGTGATCTGCGTGCACTGAGGGCTGGCCGCACGGCGAGCCGTGCCCGTGCTGCTGCTCGGTGCACACGCACTGCGGATGACGGGCCAGGACGCCAGGACGGAAGCGCTGCTCGTGCTGCTTGCCGTAGCCGCGCTGCCTTGCCGTGCCGCGCTGCTGCTCTGCCTCGCGGCGGTGACCGTCGCACTTGCCGTGCTGGGTGTACTCGGGGCACCGGGGTACGGAGCAGATCCGCCACCTCTGGGACTTGGGCATGCGGCCTCCGCTACGGTGTCCGCCCTTGGGGGTGGTGACGATGAAGAAGACGGACGTTCCGTTGGGGATCGTCGTGGTCGGCCTGGTCCTGATGATCGGATGCCGACTGATCACGTGGTGGCCGGGCGTGATCCTGGGGGCCGCGCTGATCCTCGGCGTCCTGGTGCCGGCGGCAGCGAAGCGTCGTGCTCGGCGGCTAGCTGACGCTGAGGTACCCAGCAAGCCGGACGATCAGCTCTGACCCAGGCGGGTCGATGGTCACCCAGACCCGGTAGTCACCAGGGTCCAGGGTGACCACGCCGCCGTCGGGCCCGATGAGGAGCCGGGCCTCGCCGTCGTCCGTCCAGTCGCCCGTCTTCCAGTCGCCAGCCGCCGGGTTGGTACGGGTGCTGCCCGCCAGGATGGCGATCTTCGGCGCGGTGCCAGTGAGATCGACGCCTGCCGGGCCGCTCACGGGGATGTGCAAGAACTCCGTGGAGGCCGAGGGGATCAACACGGTGCGCTCACCTCCCATCGGCCGGACCGTGGTGTGCCTGCTGTGTAGGCCGAGCCGTGGGGCGCGCCGACGGTGATGTCGATGTCCACGTCGGGACCGCCTGCCCGGGCGAGTGGTCTCGCGGTGTCGTTCTCCGCGGCCGGGCTGAGCGTGGCGCTCTTGGCGCCGGGGAGCGGCTGGGCTGTCTCGACGCTGCTGGCGGTCCCGAGTGTCGCTGTCTTGGTGCCGATGAGCGGCTGCGCGGACTCGTTGGCCCCGGCGACGCCCAGGGTGGCGGCCTTGAAACCGGTGAGCGGCTGCGCGGTGTCGTTCTCCGCGGCCGGGCTGAGCGTGGCGCTCTTGGCCCCGGTGAGCGGCTGGGCTGCTTCGGTGCTGCCCGCCGTGCCGAGCGTCGCGCCGGCGGAGACGTCGGCCGCGGAGAAGTCGTCGTACCTGAGGGCGCTGGTGGATTCGCCACGCAGGCCCACGCTGGTGCCGCTCGTGACGCTGGTGTCAACGACGGAGACGCGCAGGGTCCCGTTGACGTAGGCCGTGATCGTCGATCCGACCGCCTGCACCTTGGCCACGTCGCCTGCCGCGGCCGCAACCGCGTAGGTGCCGATGACCGTGAAACTGCCGCCAACGACCGAGAAGAGGGCCCAGGCGCTGCCGTCGTTCCGCCATAGATAGCCGTTGCTGATGTTGCTATTGCCGCGGATCCACAGGCCGTGGCTGGCTGCCGTCGTCGCGGCGATCGTGACCTGCGCGAAGTGATCGTTGCTGGCCATCGCCCCGGCGGCGCGCAGGATGATCGTCCCGCCCGCGCTGCCCGGGGAGAGTTGGCCGGAGATGATGGCCCAGTCTCCGCTGACCTCAACCCAGTCGGGCCCGAGGTTGCTGGAGTCGGCTCTGCCGAAACTGTCGGTGAAGGTCGTCACGTCGTCCCGCTCCTGCTGTCGGGCCGGTAGGTCCTACGCGGCGGAGCTGATCCGCAGGATGTCCGCGACCGACAGGGTGAAGGCCGTGCCGTCCGGCGTCCACGTCAGGCCGGCCTTGACGAGGGGGACCAGGTCGGCGTCCGTGCCCGTGCTGACGTCCGGGTCATAGCAGACCACGACGGCACCGACCGCGTTGCCGGTCGGTGCCGTCCAGGACACGTCGGCGGCGTCGATCTCCACGCGGTCGAGGGTGTCGTTGACGGTGACCGTGACGCCGGACAACGGCTTCCGGCCGATGGTCGTTTGCTCGTTCGTGGACCCAGCTACGACGTCGGCGAACGTGTCCTTGTCCCGGAGGACCGAGTCCGCCTCGAGGCCGCTGCTCTCCAGCGGGATGAGGACCAGGCCGTCGTTCGCGGCGGGCAGGCCAGCAAGGTAGGCGACCCGGCCGAGGGCGATGTTGAAGACGATGTCCGCCACGGCGACCTCCTGGGGCTGTGGTGGCACGACGAAGCCCCGGAGGCTCAGGGCCGGTCCGGGGCTTCGTGTGCGTCTGCGGTGCCCGTGTGGGCATGGCTGTACACGCAGATCGTGACATCGGGCTGACCTGCGGTCAAGCGGACTGGCGGGCGGCCCGTTTGGCGGCGAGGGCGGCCACGTCAGCGGCGGGGTACCAGGGTTGCCGCTCGGTGCCGCCGGAGCGGGCGAGCTGGCCGCGGCGGACGAGCTGGCGGACGGCTGGGAGGCCGACGCCGAGGGTGCGGGCGACCTGATGGGCGGTGAGGTGGCCCGGGCGAAGGATCTGTGACTCCATGCCCTCATCATGCGGCAGGGAGGGAGCCGCCCGTGGGGATGATGGCCTGCCTGTTTCCCGGGATCGACTGCCTGCCTCCCGTGCCTCCCTTGCCTCCCTCCGTGGGTGTTTCCGCAGGTCGCACCGAGGGAGGCGGGCAGGGAGGCTCTGGGGGAGATCTCCCTCAGTCTTCGGTGCCTCCCTCGTCGTCGAGGTCGTCGTCTCGGGCTGCGATGGCGTCGAGGATGCGGTCGAGGCTGACGTGCATCTTCCCGCCGTTCGTCTTGTACTCGCCGTGCCCGGCGTCGTCGAGGACGGCCTTGAGGTCGCGGAAGGTCCAGCCGTCGTACTCGGCCGGGTTGTGGTCGATGAGCCGGTGGAGAACGTCCTGGGTGCGGGCTCGCGGCTCGTGGCCGAGGACGGTGGCGATGTCGGCGAGGTGGTCGACGGGGGTGAAGGCGGGCGCCTCGGGGGCGTCGCCGTGCTCGTACAGGCTCATGGCGCGCTCGACGACGGGCGTGACCTCGTCGATGCCCTTGTCGGGGTCGCGGGCGACGTAGTGGGAGCGGATGACCTCGAAGGGCTTGTTACTGAAGCCGACGGTCACGGCGGTGCCGACGTCCTCGCCGGGGATGAGGGTGGTGGCGGTGATGCCGGCCTTGTGGCGGCCGGAGCCGAGCAGGCCGTCGTTGGCGACGTGGTCGCCGACCGCGAACGCCACGCGGTGGCTGGTGTTGCGGGTGACGTCGCGCGGGAGGCTGTCGGCGGTCGGGGAGACGGTGACCCAGACGAGGGTGATGGCGACCTTGCGGGCCTTCTTCATCACCTTGATGGCCAGCTCGGCGGCCTCCTTGCCGTACTCCTTGTGCATGAACAGCTCGTGGCACTCGTCGAAGACGACGACCTTCGGGCGCATCCGAGGGTCCTTCAGGGCCAGTTCGCGGGTCACCTTCGTCGCCTCGCCGCCGAGCTCCTCCAGCACCTTGCCGCGGAGGGTCACCTCGTCGCGGAGGTTGCGCAGGGCCTTCAGGGCGGCCTCGATGTCCTCGTCGTCGTCGCCCTTGACCAGCGTCCGCATCCGGGGCTTGAGCGGGTCGTAGTCGACGTTGTAGGCCATGACGTAGGCCTCGACGATGACGAGCGGGTCGAGGATGGCGCCGAGCAGCAGGGCGATGACCAGGGACGACTTTCCGGAGCCCATGATGCCGCCGACCATGTAGTTGGCGGCCATGAGCTTGCCGATGATGGGCTCGCCGCGCTGGGAGACGGCGACGGGTACGCCCTTGAAGTAGTCGACGGTGCCCTCGGTGAGCAGCGGCCAGGGCGGGACGGCGCCGGACAGGGAGCCCTGGTCGGCGACCCACAGGTCGAGGGTGCCGGGCTGCTTGGGCGGTTCGGTGGGCCACACCTCGACGGGCTTGCGCAGCAGGTTGTGGGCGAGGACGTTCTTCTTCCCGTTGATCATCTCGACGGTGACGCCCATGGGGAGCTGGAGTTGGGTGTGCCAGCCGTTGCCGGAGCGGGTGGTGGGCTGGACCCATCGGGGCTGCCAGCCGTCCTTGATGGCCTTGTTGAGCGGGGCGATGCCGAGGTTGCCGAGGGCCTTGAGGATGGCGCCCTCGTCGGGGACGACGTCGCGCTGCTCGGGGTCGCCGGGCAGCGCCCAGGCCGGGGCGGTCTGCCGGTGCCGGCCGACGGCCCAGACTCCGGCGAGCGCGATCAGCGGGAGGGCGTGAAGGAGCGGGTCCCAGATGACTCCGGCGAGGAAGGCGACCCAGGCCACGAAGGTGATGGCGGCGTTCAGCGGGGTGAGGACGTCGTGGGCGTCGTGGCTGGCCGCGGCGAGCATGATGCCGAGGATGAGCAGGATGCCCGCCCCGCCTGCGGTGCCCATGGCGATGGCCTTGGGGGCGTTGATGGCGAGCTGCAGCAGCTCCATGCGCCGGCGGTGCCTGGACTGGCGGTAGATGTAGGCGCGCTGCTCCCAGTCGCGGGCGACGTCTTCCTGCCCGGCGGCCTCGGCGGCGCGCATCATCCGCTCGTGCCGGGCGGTGGTGCGGGAGTCCCAGGCGCGGCGGGTGAGGACGCGGGTGCCGCCGACGATGTACGAGCCGTGGCGGACGGCGAGGCGGTAGGCGGGCTTCTCGCGGGTCTCGACGACGACGCGGCGCAGGTGATCGATGCGGACGCGGCGCCGGGCCGGGGACGGCTCGGGACGGGCGGGGGACGCCTCGGGCGCGGGTGCGTCCTGGGCGTCCTGGGGGGCGTCCGGTGACGCCTTGACGAGGTGGACTGTCATGCTTCTGTCTCCGGTCGTTCTGTTGGGCGGTCCGGGGCCCGGGGACGGCGACTGCTTGGCGGTAGGACGCCGTCCCCGGGGCGTTGCTACTTGCGGCGCGCGGCGTCCTTGGCGTCCTCGCGCTTCTGCGCGTCCTTGCGGATCCGCTCGACGCGGTTCTCCAGGGCCTTCACGGGCTTGCCCAGTGCTCGGCGGCGCTCGATGCGGAGGCCGAGGCCGACGACGCGCAGGATCTCGGCCGCGTTGTGCGGGTCCTTGTCGGTGAACGCCATGGGTCAGGCCTCCGGGGTGGTGTCGTCGGCCGGGGTGGCCTGCGCGATGAGCAGGTGGGTGCGGGCGATCGAGTCCCACAGGGTGCCGGCGGCGGCGTAGGGGGCGGCTTTGTGCGGTCCGTCGCCGCGGGCCGCGTTCTCGGCCCATCCGGCGAGCCTCTCCGCCTTGGTAACCGCTTCGTCCGCCAGCTTCAGGTGTGCTTCTCGGTTCACGGTTCTCTCCTGGTCAGCGTTTCTTCTGGATGTCGCCCCAGATGGAGCGGAGGACGAGGGCGAGGATTGCGACGGACATGCCGCAGATGGCGATGGCGATGGAGGCGAACGCGATGCCGACGCCGCCGACGCACACGGCAGCTCCGATGCCCAGCCACTCGCCGGGGCTGCGGCCCTGACGGTGTGCCTGGTGGCATGCGGGCGGCTGGGCGGCGGGCTGCTGGTGGGCGAGCTTGGCCAGCTCGACGGCGGCCAGCGCGAGCTGCACAGCGGCCGTGTTCGTGGCGGCTTCGGAGGCTGCTGCCTCGGCCTTGGCGAGGGCGTCGCTCATGTCAGCCACCTCCGGGCGCGGCGGGCGATGGCGGGACGGGCCAGGACGCCGAGGACGAAGGTGAGGACGGTGGGCTGGGCGATGGAGGACAGCGTCTCGGCGGTGAGCGACAGAGCGGCGAGTACGAACAGGAGCGTGCTGGAGAGCGCGCCGAAGAGGATGGGCTTCATGCCCTCACCTCCACTGGTCCGAATCCCCAATCGGGGAGCTGGTTGGGGTGGAAGAGGTTGCGTCCTGAGGGCGTCTTGCTGTGGACGGTGAGCCGTCCCACGGCGACCCAGGAGCGGACGGTGGACTGCTCGATGCGGTAGTGCCGGGCGACGTCCGCGGACGTCATGAGGGGCGGCTCGGGACGCGGTTCGTCCTCTGCGTCCTCGCCCGTCCCGGGCAACAGTTCGTGTGTCCTGCTGCCGTCCCGGGCGTCCTCCCGTTCCAGGATCACGGTGGGGCCGGATCGAGCAACGAGGGGCAGCAGGCGGACGTCTGGCGGGACGACCTCGGGGATGGGGCGGACGCTCGGGACGGCGGCGGCCGCGGTCGCGTCCTCAGCGTCCGAGGCGTCCTGGTGGGCGTCCGGCGGGCTGGCCGCGAGGTGCAGCAGATGGCCGACGACGGCGGGCGGGACGAGGCTGGTGACCGCGATCAGGACGGGCTGATCGGCGACGACGTGCCCAGTGGTGATCAGGTGGGACACGACCTGGGCGGCCATGGCGAGGCCGAGGGCGAGGCAGGCGCCGACGATGGCGGACCACCGGCCCCGGTCGCCGGGGCGGCGGGTGGAGGCGACGGCGGCCGCGATGCCCGCGTAGGCGGACAGGACGACCGGCATGCCGTAGGTGAAGGGATCGGCCCACCCGGCGGTCTCGGCAAGGTGGTACTCCCCGGGCGCGCACATGAGGAGGGCGACGCCGAGGACGATGGGGCGGCCGCCGGCCGTGAGGCCACGGACCCAGAGCGGGGCGGACTGGCGGCGGCCGACGTGCGGGGCGGTCCGCTTGAACGGGCGGATAAGCCAGGCGAGGACGCGGTTCATCGGGCACCGTCCTCTCGGAACGACGCGTAGTCGCCGGGCGGGTAGACGTAGTTGCTGAGCGCGCCCTCGGCGGCGACGGCCGCCGCGCCGAGGGTGGCGACGACCGCCGCGGTGCCGGAGTGGCCGTGCTGCGCGGCCGCGTGCGCAGCCACGGAGGCGACCTGGGTGGCGCGTCGGGCGGAGGCCGGGGAGCCGTCGCTGGTGTTCATGGCCCCGTACAGGGCGTCGCGGGCGCGGTCTCGGAGGCTCATCGACCACCGCCCGGCAGCGTCCTCGGGTCCTGCTTGGGCAGCGGGTGCTCGGCGAGGTGCGCGGTGAGGGCGCGGCCCTGCTTGGCGAGGCCGGGGTGGTGGAGGCTGGCGCAGAGGTGGCAGTCGCGCGGGTTGTGCTTCATCGCGCACCGCCGGCGGAGGCCTGGAACACGCGGATCGCGGCACCGTCGGGGGCGTCCGACAGGGCGTAGACGCGGCCGCCGTCGAGGGCGGCGAGGAGGCGGGCGGCGTGGTACTCGCAGCCGCTGGCCCCGTGGTTGGCCGCGTCGAGGACGGTGACGGCGACCGGGCCCCGGCAGGGGGTGGGGTCGCTGGGGTACGCGGCGGGGCAGCGGCGGCCGGACGGCTCTGCGGCGAGCAGCTGGCCGGGCGCACCGCGCCGGTGGGCGTTGCGGGAGTAGTCCTCGTCGCACAGGCGGTGCAGCTCGGCGAGGCGAGCGGACTTGGGGATGTTGGCCCCGGCGAGAGGCCGGGACGCGCTGGTGGTGCCCATGGTTGCGGGCATGGAAAGATCGGTCATGCCGACTCCTGCTGAGATCAGGATGTTCGGTAGAGGGTCGGACGGCGCGCGCGCCTCCTCGGTGCTCCAACACCGCGGAGAGCTGCTGTCCGGCCCTCGCTGTCTATTCGGTTGTGGTGGCGCCCTTCTTGCTTCTCTTCGCGTCGCGCTTCAGTGCCTGGTCGACCGCCTGCCAACTGCGGCCACGGTCCCGGGCTACCTCAGCGACGGTGCCCAGTTCCGCTACGCCATCGCGCAGGGCCTGGGCTCGTCGTGCGGCGGACTCGGAGGTGAGGTCGCGCAGCTGCTCCAACAGCCGTTCTTCCTCAGCCAACCGTTGCCGCCAGGGCTTCGGTTCCATCCCCTAGACGATATCCAACACCGGTATTGGATGCAAGTGGTTCAGGCCGCCGTGTCGCTGTCCTTGAGCCGGGGCTTCGGCTTGGCCGGGGCCTGGTAGTGCAGCAGCAGGAGCAGGTCCTGCTCGCTGCGGTACGCGGTGCGGCACTGGCGGCAGCGGATGCTGGTCTGGCCGGCGGTGTGCGTGAGCTCGGCTCCGCACACCGTGCCCTCGTCGTCGGTCACGGCCACGCACGTACCGATCACCTTCGGTCGGGGTGCCGGGTCGCCGACGGTGCCCCGGGCCTGGTTCGTCAGGGTGCGCACCTCGCGCGCCATCTCCCCGACCGCCGGGTAGTGGGCGACGATCCATTCCAGTTCGGTGGCGAGCCACCGGCAGATCGCGGCGAGCGTGTCGAGGGGCGGCTCGGTGTGCTGCGGCCAACGCACCCGCTGCACGTCCACCCGCCACGAGTGCATGACCCGCAGGGTGGTGGCGTCGGTCATCTCGTCGAGCACGCCCTCGTCGATCGGCGACTTGGGGCCGGCCGCCCCGCGGGTCGCGACGATCTCACCCCAGCCGGAGTTGCGGGGGACCAGGCACTGGGCGGCCTCGGCGTAGAGAGCGGGCAGCTCGGCCAAGAGCTTGGCGAGGGAGCGGGCGTCCCACTCGCACAGGTACAGCGGGCTGCACTCTCGCCCGCAGAGTGCGCAGGGTCGGGGGTCGTTCACAGCAGGACTCCGGTTGGTACGTCGGTGACGGCTCGGGGCCGGTACAGGTCGTCTTCGTCCTCGTCGTCTTCGTCGTCCCAGATCTCCAGTTGCGTGGTGCGGTGTGCCGGGATGGCCAGGGGATGGGGCCCGGCGGTGTGCGTACCGACGACGCGGCGAGGGCGGGGCGCCAGGGCGGCCTGCAGGCGCTTGCGGCAGGTGGGGCCGAGGCGGAGCCGCCGGGACTCCTGATCGCGCAGGAGGCGGCCGCACGCCATACAGGAGGCGGCCTCTCCGGTCGCGCCGCCCCGGCCCGTCACGCTGCGGCCTCGGTGTCGACGTCGGGGGCCGGCGGGCTCGGTCGCTTCTCGCCAGTCCTGCCGACAGCGGCGGCCAGTTCGTCCCAGTGCCGGTCCTGCTCCTGCTGTGTCCACAGGCTGTGGGCATCGACGGGACGGTCGGGGCGAACGGGAACCTCCTCGAGGAGAAGGCGCTCCAACGGGTTCATGCGAGGGTCACCTGCGCTTCCTGGATGCGGCGGGGGTGGACACCAGCCATCTGCTGGCCGTTGACGTGGCACGGGGTGCCGGGCGTGACCTGGCACTCGGGGCAGCAGGCGATGGAGGCCGCCCAGGCGGCGATGCGCGACGGGTGCAGCTTGGCGAGGGTGCGGCCGTTGACGCGGACGATGCACGCCTGGTGGGCGCGTGCGTGGCAGGGCTCGTGCGGGCAGGGCACGGACCGGGCGGGATGGGCGCGGGCGCGGAAGCCGTGACGGATGCCGGCGGGCATCGGGGCGCCTTGGTGGTGTCCCATGGCTCACGCCTCCCTCGGCACGGCGGTGTCGAGCGCGGCGTCGAGCAGCGGGGTGGAGATCCAGACCGGGTACTCCTTGGCGAGCGCCTGGACGCGGCCGATGACGGTGTCGGCCCGCTCGATGCGGCAGGCGTAGCACCAGTCCGCGCACGGCAGTTGTTCCGTGGTGCCGTCCGGGCGGAGCACGGAGAACTGCATGTGGGTGTCCATGCCGCGCTCGATGAAGGCGAGCCAGCGGACGCGCTCGGCCTCCGCGTCCTCCGCTCGCTGGTACAGCGCTTCGAGCTGCTCGTCGTTGATGGTGGATGCGGTCAGGCGGTCCGTCGGGTGGAGGGGCTGGGTCATGGAGTCACCTCGATGTCTGCGAGCGGAACGTGGGCGACGAGCTGGGCGTGCAGCTCGCGGAGCCTGGCGAATGCCTGGCTGTCACGCTGGTTCAGGCGGCTTCGGGTGGCCCCTGGAATGCGGCCCCAGCAGGCGCGGCACAGGTACTGGCCAGCGCTTCGAGGTCGTGGGCAGGCGAGGCAGACGGGCTTGGTCATGCGCTGTGCCTTTCGGTTGAGGCGAGGTAGTCGGTGCAGCCGGCGCACCGGCCGCTGGCGCCGTAGGGCAGTTGGATCCCGCAGTCGGGTTCGGTGCAGCGGGCGAGCGGCTCGCGGTTCCGGACCGCGGCGAGCGCAGCGCTTCGGCCGGCACCTGGCCCGCTTCTCTGCCCGGTCGATGACTCGTCTTTCACGGCCTCGCCCGCGCGCGGCTGTGGCTGAGGTGAAAGGCCAGCCAGGGTGTGGTCGGGGATGGGGTCCCTACCGGAGGTAGGGGTGTACTGGTAGACCCCCGCCACGGACGCTGTCCGGACCGCGTCCACGGACGCTTTCCGGGGGCGTCCATGGACGCGGTCCGGGTCCTGTCTGGAGAGTTCGGAACCCCCGCTGCGGACGCTGTCCGGAACGTAGCCACGGACGCTGTCCGAAGGGTTTTCCACAGCGTCCGTGGACGCTGTCCGGGATTCGCCGAGGGCCTGCGCGATGTCCGCGGCCTTCTTCTTCGCGTGTGCCTTCCGCTGCCGGGTGTCGGTCATGTGGTGCATGTGCGGGGCCCAGTCCACGCCGCCACCGAGTGGCATGAGCAGCTGGTACATGGAGGAGGCGTTCGGCCGGCGCCTGCGGGCCAGCAGGCCGACGCCCATGAGGACCTTCACCGCGCGGGTCACGGTCTCCTGCGAGCAGCCGGACAGCGTCGCGAGGGTGTCGCGGCCCGGGAATGCGTTGCTGCCGTCGGCGTCCGCGTAGGTGGCGATCCACATGCCCACGGTCGCGACGCGCGCCACCTCGGGGATGCGTCGGCCCACGCGCAAGGTCTCCGCCCTGAGGGCGTTGACCCACGCGTTGCGGGCGCTCTGCACGCGGTCGTCGTCGTTGCTCACCGGGATCTCTCGTCCGTTCAGGAGGTGGTGGCGGAGGCCTGGCGGAGGGCGCGGGCCTCGTTGCGCAGGCGTCGGCGGTACAGGGCGTCCTCGCAGGGCGGGCACAGCGGGATGCCGTCCCGCTCGTGGAGGTCGGCGCCGCGGGTGGTGCCGCAGTGCCCGGTCCACTCGGGGCGGGCGTCGGGGTCGTCGATCGTGTCGTCGTCCCACGCGCCGTGCGGCGCCCACCGGGCGGCCGCCGCGCGCTCGCGGGCTGCCCGGGCGTAGATGTGGGAGACGCCGCACAGGCCGGGGCTGGCCGTGGCGAGGCGGGCGTAGACGGCGGCCACCGTGCGGGCCGTCTCCACGGGGATCGCGGTCGCCGCCATGAGCCGGGCCAGGCGGTAGGGCGTGAGGCCGGTTTCGCGGGCCAGCCGCGCGATCGGCCAACCCGCCACAGCCAGGGCCTGGAGGCGGCGGATTGAGCCTGCCGCGGACACCATGATTACGTCGGTCGCTTCGGCCGTCTGCTCGGTCATGACGTGCCGCCCTTCTGCTGCTCGTCGCGGACCGCGGCGTGCAGCCGGTCAAGGCCGGCCTTCACGTCGGGGTGGTCCAGGAGATAGCTGTCCATGTCGGCGGCAAGGTCCTCGAGGAGCCGCCGGGCGTGCGAACGGCGGCGGCTCCAGCGGGCGATGCGCGCGACGATGACGATCAGCAGGAACGTGGCGGCTCCGAGCAGGAGGAAGAGCGCGACGGCTGCAGTGCCGATGATGAGTTGCCCGGGGACCGGGCCCACGGGGCTCATGCCGCAGTCCTGTTGCGGTAGGTCGTGGTGCCCTGCCAGGTGCGGCAGATGCTGCGGTGGACGGTGGCTCGCTTCGACTGCGCGTAGCCGAACGCCTCGATGACCCCGGCCGAGGCGGCCCGCAGGAACGCGGGTCCCCAACGGTTCGGGCTGTCGGGCTCGTCGACCAGGCCCTCGGCGATCAGGTCGGCGGCCTGGAACTCGACGCCTCGGCGGGCCATCTCCTTGATGGCGTCGGCGCACCGGTCGCCCCAGTCGGTCGGGGTGTTGGCAAGGGCGATGGCCATGCCGTCGGCCTTCGCCGTGTCCCCGGCGGCCGGGTTGACGGTGCCCTCGACGGGCTCGGAGAACTGAAGCTGTTGGGTCACTGGCTGATCTCCCTTCCGCAGGCGCAGAGAACGCGGCCGTCTCGCGCGGTGAGTTGGCGCCAGCGGTGGAACGGGCAGGGGTCCACGAGGGCCTGACCGGTGGGGTGCTGGACGATGGCGTAGCGGGGGTTGTAGGGGCCGCCCATGGCGCGCAGCGGCTGCATGTCGCCGCAGGCGAGGCAGCGGCCGACGCGCCCGCCGGGCAGCTCCTGGTACATCGAGCTGCGGGAGGCGGGACAGTTCTTCGGCGGGGCGACGTCGCGGGGCGAGAAGAGAAGGAGTCGACCGGTTGGGCTGCCGTCCTGCCCGGCCCCGGCCGCGCGGCCCTCGCAGGTGCCGCACACCGGTTCACCGGCCGGTGGTTCATCGGCCGCGAGGAACGCGCCCGCGCGCTCGCTGCCGCCGATGCCGTAGCCGCACCAAGCGCCGTACACGACACGATCGCGCGGGTACCGGGCGCCGGACCGCGGCCGATGCCAGCGGCTCATACCCCGAGTACGAACGAACCGCGGCCCTTCGGTGAGGGCCTCGATGTCCAGGCTGACATCGCTGTGCGTGGCCGGCGGAAGGAGCGGAACCGTCACGGTCGCCCCCCGCGCTGGTGCGGGAAGGCGATGCCGACCATCTGGGCCAGCTCGTCGTCCGACACGGCGTGCTCCGCGTCCGGCATGGTGACGGCGTCGTAGACGTCGCGCGCCCAGCGGGCGTCACCGAGCGCGGTGTGCGCGACGTCCGGGGTCGGGGGCTGAACCTCGACGTTCCGGGATACGTCGTGCGTCTGCCACGGCCATCCAATTGCCTTGCCGACACGGGCGAACCAGGTGGCGTCGAGGTCCTTCCGGGTCCACTCGCTGGCCCGGCCATACAAGGAACCGGCCGCGAGGGTAACGACGTCGACAGCGCGGTAGTGCCACGGGCGCGGCTGCGTGTAGTAGCGGCCGAGCACGTTGGCGAGCATCTCGACGTCGAACGCCGGGTTGGAGCCGATGATGACGGCTCCGTCCAGCAGCGACCGCAGGTGTGCCGCCACCATGTGCGGGTCGTCCCACGTCCATCCCTCGGCGGAGGTCCGCTCGTAGTAGCGGTTGATGCGCAGCGCCTCAGCGGTCGCCATCGTCAGGTCGGGTGCGATGCGGAAGACGTGCTCTTCGTCCTGGTGGTCGTGGCGAAGGATCACGGCGATCTCCCACGGGTCGTGGAGCATCGGGTCCAGACCGGTGGTCTCGGTGTCGACGAACGCCAGGAGCGCGGGCTTCTTGGCGGGACGGTTGGTGCTCATGGGATTCCTTCTGGGGTGTGGGGTGCCGGGCCCGCCCGCTGGGGGGAAGTCGTCGGGCGGGCCCGGCCGGTCGCGGCGCCCTGCATGGGGGAGGCGACAACGGCCTGTCAGGTGGTCAGGTCAGACGGCGTGCAGCGGGCCGTACTGGGCGATCAGGCGGTCCAGGGGGTACGGGTTTTCCTCAATGCCGTCGATGACCATCAGCGGCATGCCGTCCGGGGTGTCGTCACCCGAGTACGTCCACGAGTCGCCGTCCCGGTCTTCCCACGTCTTGCTGAGGTCGTAGGTAATGCCGTCGACCGTGGCGGTGTGCGCGGTGGCTTCGATCCATTCGTCCGCGACGCCCTCACGCGTCAGGCCTTCCTGACGGACAGGCATGTGCAGGCCGGCGAAGTAGCCGAGTTCGTCTAGCAGGACGACAGGCTTGTTCGGTCCCTGCTGCCAGGCGGTGAGCCTCTCGGCTGCGTGCTGCCAGCGGGCGAGGAACCTGGTGGTGAAGCCCGTCACCGGGACGCTGACGGGTTCGGCAGTGAGGGTGGGACGAAGGAACGTCCGCCAGTTCGGGAAGTTCTTGAAGTCTCCCGCGTCGTAGTCGACCGTGAGCTTGCCGCGGCCGGGCGCCTCGAAGGTGAGAGGCGCGGATCGCCCTTCGAGCGGAAGTGACAGGGTGACGGCGAGGCCGGCCTCGGCCGCTGCGTCGAGCCAGGCGGAGACGGCGGCCACGAAACCGCCCGGGAGGTGTCCGGCCCGGTTGCCGTCTTCGACGACGACGACGGGGCGGCGGGAGACCGCGAAGGTGAACCGGTCGGTAGCGGCCGCGTACAGCCAGCCGTTCCGGGCTTCGAGCCGCACGGACGAGATGACGGGGATGCCATCCTCCGCGTCTTCCATGTGCGGGGTGACCTGCTCGAACATGCGGCGAATGCTGCTCGCCTCAATGCTGATCATTACTTCTCCGTGGGATGCTTGTGCGATCCCCCGCCCGATGACCCCGGGCGGGGTTCTGCGTTCGGGTGTGGGGTGCCGGGCCCGCCCGCTGGGGGGAAGTCGTCGGGCGGGCCCGGCCGGTCGCGGCGCCCTGCATGGGGGAGGCGACAACGGCCTGTCAGGTGGTCAGTAGGAGCCGTCCTCGTCGCAGTCGCAGTTCTCGGGGATCTGCTGGCAGTAAGGGCAGCGCGGGCAGTCACAACCGCAGACGTGGCTGCCGTCGCAGTGGCACTGGCACATGCCCTCACCGCACGGCTCGGCGTCGTCGTACTCGGTCATCGGGTTCCCCCTGGTGTGGTGTGGTCGCTGCTCTGTGGGCTGAGACCGAGCGCTTCGAGCAGCTGCTCGCGGTCGGCGTTGTCACGGGCGATGCGGGTGACGAGGCGGGCGGCGGCCGAGCGTTCGTCCTCGGTGGTCTTGCGGCCTGCGGTAGCGAAGCGGTCGGAGCCCCGGGCCCGGCCGGTCACCGCTCGACCCCGTCGGCCGGCGGCGCGAGCTGCTGCCGCAGCTGGCTGACGGTCCGATCGAGGATGGTGGGCAGGTCGATGTAGGCGAAGGCCAGGAAGACGGCCCAGGCTGCGCCGATCTGGACCAGCCACTCGGTGGCGCTCACTCGTCGGCGTCCGGGTCGAAGGCTGAGGAGACCTCGATCGGCGTCACCATGTACCCCGTCGGCCGGGTCATCCCGGGGCCGGGCACGATCGTGGACTTCGTCCGCTCGATGAGTTCCGCTTCGCCGAACTCGGGCTGGTCGAGGGTGTCCTCGTCCTCGCGCCACCAGAGTTGAAGCTCAGTCGTCTTGGCGTGCTCGCGTCGGACGTAAGCCTCGCAGTGCTTCCGCGCCTCGGCGGCCGAGGTGTAGTAGCCCATGACGATCGAGTCGTGCGCGGCCCGGAACATGACCGGGTGTGCGGACTCCAGCTTGGCGAGCCGGTCCCGGTTCTCCCGCAGAGCCTCAGCCGCGAGCGTCAGAGACTCGTTCGTCGAGTGCCGCTCCCCCAACAGCGCGACGACCTGGTCCCGCTGCTGCCGTCGCCCGCGCTGCGCCGAGGCCAGCGCGAGCCGAAGCCGCGCAGTCTCCAACTGCTCCTCGTAGAGGGAGAGGTTCGCGCCGGTCAGTTCTTCCTCGACCTGATCGAGCGTGCGCGGCACTGTACCGACCGGCATGGGTAGCGCGAACGCCATGCCGCGCAGACCGTGGTCGGCAGCCAGCTCCGGAATCGTGGACAGGACCTCGGTGGGAGCGCCGGCCACCGAACCGGCGAGGGCGTACAGGCCGTGGCCGTCGCGAGTGATCGCACGGCGCATCCAGCTCGATCCGTCCTGAGTCGAGACGACCAGCGGGTCGTGTGTCACCGGGGCGCTCATGCCGACACCGCCGCGGACGTAGCGGAGTAGACGGGCGCCGACTTGAACTCGCGACGCCACCGGTACCGCGGGTTCGGCGAGTTGGTCTCGCGCCACTCGATCGGGCCGTAGCACTTCCGCATCGGGTTGTGGCTCCACTCACGCCGGAAGGCTTCAGCACCGCATTCCGGACAGGCGATCAGCGGGCCGATCTTCGACTCGAAGCGGTTCGCCCGGAACGCTGCCTGCCGCTGCCACTTATCCGGCCGCTCGAACTCCAGCGAGCCATCCAGTACTTCGGTGCCGTCGAGGCTCAGATCGGTGGGGTCCTCGCCCCAGTAGGCGAGCGCCTCGTCCTCGCTCTCCGCCGCGACCCAGATCACGCGGGTGACGGTCTCGGTGACGATGATCGGGAAGCTGCGCTCCAGCACGCCCCACGCCTCGCGGGGGGTCTCGTTGTCGAGGAGCTCGTTGACCTCCCAGTTGGGTTGAGGGCGCTGAGGGCGCGGCCAGCGCTGGCCGAGGTAGCCGTGGTCGCCCCGGTGCTTCAGTTCCTCGTCGCACGTCTGATAGCTGCTGCCGGGCTTCGGCTCGCCACACTTCATGCCGGCACCTCGGCGGCCTCGATGACGCGCGGGGCTTCGAGCTGCTCGCTGGTGAGCGTCGTGGACAGGTAACCGGCGAGGTGAACGAGTACGTCGTGCACGACGGCGTCGGCGGCGACCCACGTGTAAGACGGCGTCGCATGCAGCGTGACGGTCGCGGGGCAGATACCGAGCTTGACGCGCCAGTCCTCAAAGTCCTGAACGTCGAGCTGAATGTTGATCTTCGCGGGGAGCGACGCCACGCTGCCGGGCACATCGAAGACGTCATGGACGACGACGTAGGCGCCGGGCAAGTCCGGGTACAGGACGGCCATCTGGTGAAGCAGCTTGAACGCTGCGGCCTGGTGGCCGAGTCCGATGGGACCGGTAATCTGGGTGGTCACGGTGACCTCTGCTTTCTGGATGGTGGAGGCGCCGGTCGGGGGTCGCCGGGACGGGCAAGTCGGGCGGCCCTTCGGCGCGTCTGGGGTCAGGCGGTGAGCGGGACCTGGGCGCCGGCCTCGTTGTTGCGGCGCAGGTCTTCGGCGGTGAACGTGATGCGCCCGCCGTCGCGGTGGCAGAACAGCTCGCGGCGGTAGCACTTCTCGCGGACCGAGCGGACGCTGCGGTAGGGCAGCAGCTGGAGGCGGACGACCTCTTCCGGCGTCCAGCGACGGAATTCGGCCTCGCTCGCCTCGGGTGCCTGGCGGTGGGGGGTGCGGGTCTTCGTGGCCTTCGCGGTCACGGCGTCGTCTCCTCGACGATCAGGCTCTCCGGGACTCGGAGAGCGGCGGCCACCCTGCGGACCTGCTCAGAGCCGACGTCCTCAAGCTGCTCGTTTTCCAAGCGGGACAGGTAGCCACGGTTCAAGCCGGTCTGAGCTTCAAGCTCACGCAGGCTCATCTTTCGGCCGTGACGAACGCCTCTGATCATGACTCCGTTGGGCTTCACGCCTACATTCTGGGCACAGCTTGGCTACGCATGCAAGCAGGCTGCCTACATTTTGGGCGTAGATTTTGAGCCGACGGCTCATGTGGGGTGGATATGCGGCGCGCATGATGCAACCGCCGGGCGCACATGGGGCGCAAAGCTCGGATAACGCGCAGGTCAACAAGCCGGATCTGAGCTATCGGCTTGCAACCGCATGTGTCAGGATGCGGACTATGGATGACAAGACCCAGCGTTTGGGCTCAGCGCTGCAGGCTGCGCGCGAGGGGCGCCGGCCCAAGCTCACCCAGCCCGAGGCTGCCGAGCTGCTCGGCGTCGGGCGCTCCACGGTCCAGAACATCGAGGCCGGGAAGTTCGCCAAGCCCACCAGCACGGTCCGCAGCTACGCCACCCTGCTGGGCTGGCCGGACGATGCCGTCGACCGAGTGCTTGAGGGTGGCCCGGTCCTCGCCCCTGGCCGGGACGCAAGCCCGGCCGACGAAGCCGAGGGGCTGCCGCTCCCGCCGGCAGTCGAGTACGAACTCCGCTCGGCCGAGACCCTCGACTCGGCCGTGATCCCCCTTGGTCCGGACGAAGAGGACGGGCACGTCATCGTCGTGCTGCAGGGGAAGAAGGGTGTCGGGCCAGAGGAGGTGGCACGCATCGCCGCCCGATACCGGAAGGCGCGCCGCTACCTGCAAGGACTCGCCACGGATGATGCGGTTGCAGACTCCTGACTAGTCCTGTCCAGGTACGTGCATTACGCCATTGAGTGTGGTTGCATACACAGACCGTCACCGGGAGGGGGCACCGCTCGGCGAAACGGGGGCAGTCATGCTCACGATCGAGGTCAGGCGGCACAGGAAGGGCGAGAGTTACTTCGAGCCCTGGATCGAGGAACACGACAACGGCTGCACGTTCCACTTCCACTGGGACGACATCAGCGACGAAGGCTGTGACGCCTTCAGTACGGCCTACAACTTGCAGGTTCTGCGATGGCGCCCGCGTCTGCCCGGCAGTCCGCTGGGCCCGCGCATTCCCGTTACCGTGGAACGGCGCGCCGTGATGGACAGGCGTGAAGCTCTGCTCGTACACGACCGCGCGGACCGCGTCGCTTACGCGGTGCGTGCCGATCTCATCTCGGCGCGCGCGGCGGAGAGCATCGCCCGCGCCCAGTCCGAGCGGTCGCCCTACTGGGAGCGTGTACCTGCCCGCGTACTGGCCGGCCTTCGGGTCGGATAGCGGGCGAGGGGAGGGGGGCCGATGGCCTACGCGGAGAAGGTCTACAAGGTACGGGCGGGCAGGACCACCAAGCAGTTCACGTGGCGCTCCCGGTACAAGAAGCCCGATGGGTCGTGGGGGAGCGAGCCCGGGTTTCCGACGAAGAAAGTGGCGGAGGACTGGGGGGAAGAGCAGGAAGCGGCGATCAGGGCGGGCCGGTGGACGGACCCGGACCTGGTGCGCAAGCCGTTCGGGACGTGGGCGCGCGAGTGGATGGCGGCGAAGTCGCCGCGCGGTCGGACGACCGAGACGCGGTGGGAGCGTCTGGAGCGGCACATTCTGCCGCGGTGGGAGCACGTGCCGCTGGGCGCCATCACCTGGTTCGACGCGGAGAACTGGGCGAACTCCCTGGAGTGCGACGACAGTACGGCCACGCAGTGCCTGACCATCATGTCGATGATCCTGACGGGGGCCGTCGACGCGCAGCACCTGCTGGTCAATCCGCTCGCGAACCGGCGGCGGAGCCGGACGGCGGAAGCCAAGGAGCGGGACCGCGAGAAGGCGCCGACGTCCGAACTGTGGGCGCCGCCCGAGGCCGTGCTCCGCGCGGCCCGGCGGGCCGGGCCCGTCAACGGGCTGCACCTGGTGACGACGGCCTTCGCCGGAGTGCGCTGGGGCGAGAGCCTCGCGCTGCGGGCCGAGTCGCTGACAGAGCGACGGGAGCGGGCGGACGGGGCGGAGTTCGTCTGCCCGACGCTGTCGGTCGTCCAGGAGGTGGCGGAGTACCAGCCGCGGGACAAGGACGGGACGAAGCTCGGGCAGGTCCTGGTCCTCGAACCGCTGAAGACCGCGGAGTCGAAGCGGGACATCGACCTGCCGCCCTTCCTCGCCGAGCTGCTGGCCGCGCACGCCGAACGCCACCGGTACGAGTGGCTGTTCTGCACGGTGGGCGGTCTGCACTGGCGGCGGAACAACTTCGGCCGGCAGGTGACCCGGCCCGTGTTCGACGGGCGGAAGAAGCTCGCGGCCACGAAGGGGCACGCGCCCCGGGACGGCTGGGAGCCGATCATGCGGGGGGTGACGATGCGCGCGCTGCGGCACACGCACGACACATACCAGGACCAGATCGGCGTCAAGCCGTCGCTCGCCTACGAACAGGCCGGGCACAAGCGGCCCGGCATCAAGGCCGTGTACC
Organism: Streptomyces sp. NPDC056738; assembly: GCF_042790435.1. Lineage (NCBI taxonomy): Bacteria > Bacillati > Actinomycetota > Actinomycetes > Kitasatosporales > Streptomycetaceae > Streptomyces > Streptomyces sp. NPDC056738. Next base: position 367,367 of record NZ_JBHTZF010000003.1, on the reverse strand, counting down.
AGCACCCCACTCCGGCCATGCGCAGGGATAGGCTGGAGGGGCTTCAGCAGATCTATGAGCGGGCGATGGGTCATCTCGGGTGGGAGAGGATCTGGGAGAGTTGATCTCCTGAATCTCTCCTAAATGATCTACCCCGCAGGGTGTGACAGCAGGTCAGGGACCAATCGACATCCACTCTTACAAGGCGGATGTCGGCGGTTCGAAACCGTCCGCGCCCACCAGGAAAAAGGCCCCCAGCCGATCATGGCTGGGGGCCTTTGACATCCAGATCTGGCATCAGTGGATCTCGCATGGCACACAGCCGACCGCGGACTGGCCGCAGCCGGGCAACCCGGCTGTGGCCGGTTCCCTCTTCCGGTCCGTGGCTCACTGCCTTCTGACGACTGAGCTTCGACTCCGCCGTGGAAGAGCACCCCAGGAGTGCGCAGCGCGGTAGGACTTTCTCTACTTGATCAAGCCCCGGCTGCGCTCCGCTCCGCCGGGCGCGCTCCCGGTTCTGCTCCGCGCGACGCTCCTGCCTTCGGCCCGCTCCGCGCGGGCTGCGCCGACGCGCGCCCTGAGATGGGTTGGCCGGCGGCATCAGGTCAGAACCCGTCGTGGCTGAGACTGCCCGACTCGCCGGAAGCTTAAGAGGCCATGATCACTCGCCCCATGGCAGCTCCCGCCCAAAGCCGTTCCACCGACCGCGCGCTACCGTGCACCCAGGGGGTGGGCATGAACGACCGGGACCTGCTCGAATTCGAGCCGATGTGGACCACTGAACGTGATCGCTGGGAGCTTTGGCGCACGGGCCTGGGCTACCTGCCGATCTTGAAAGGTGATCCACCGATAGCCGAAGCCATCTGCGATGACGACCTGGCAGACCAAGTGATCGCGGGAATGCTTGCTGCAGGCGTCACAGTCGTAGAACTACCTGACTAGGGGCCGTGCCCTCGCGTGCCCGTTCGGGCGGGGAAGCACGGGGAACCGCAGTCGCCGTCAGGCACCGAGCCGCAAAACGGCCCTTGACCGTGTCACCTGGTCAAGCGCCGTTCCTGCTGGCGGTGGGTGTGGGACTTGGACCCGCGGTGACTCGCGCCATGACGGTTTTCAAGACCGTGTACGGATCGACGCCCCCAAGGCGTCGAGTGCGCCCACGGCTGTGTGGATATGAGCCGGGCCGCGACGCAATCGTTCTCCCGCACACCACCAGAACAGTCGCTCCTGTGCATCCTCCCTTGGATGCACGCCCAGGCCATGCTCGGGGCACAGGGGCCACGCCTGCCACAGAAGCTCTATGACGGTCTCCTGCGCGGCATCGGCGACGCTCGCCAGTGCAGAGGCAAGGCTGTCCTGTGAGTCCGGGTCCAGGTGATTGCCGTGCCACTCGCCGTTGGCCATGGCGACGTAGACGTTCTCCGGCTCATCCGCATCGTAGGACGGAAGGGCCAGCAGTTGCAGGGGTTCCAGCTGGGGAAGCGTCACCGCCAGGTCCCGGTTCAGAAGGGCGAGAGCCTGGTCCCACACGGGGTATTCGCCCGGCGAGACGCGGCGGGGATCGGGGAGGTCGAAAAGAGCGCACATGCGCACCATCCTCCGCCACACCAGGGACAGCCCCGATCGCTCAACAGCGTCGCCCCCTGCAAAATTGCGTGTGGCGGCTGACATCAGCTGCTGACACCAACAAGCACGAACAGCAGCACTCGGCGGTGGACCTCAGTGGGCGACCGGCTTAGGCGCAGGCCAGGTTCACCGATGTCGACAGTCCGCTGTGATCGACCTGATGAGGAAGCGGACCCAGTGCAAAGCGTCCGTGTGCAGCCCGGATCAGTCTTCGGCGTCGTGGTAGTAGACTGTAAGGCTTGGCCGATAGCCGTCCGCGGTGATCTCCGTATGCATGACGAGATCCTGAACCTCGACCGAGCCAAGGCTTTCGATGGAGTCTGCGACTCTGCGGAGCAGCGCAGGCACGTCATCCTGCCCGGTTCCCTCCGGGTTGGCCTGGGAGAAGTGTTTGATCGTCCACGGTTCCATGTGCTGATGATCGCGCAAGCGCCAGCCGTCGATGCTGTCCCGTCCAGGCGGACCATCTAGGGGTGCTGTACAGCGGCGAAGTACAGCAACCTCCGCGCTTCCGAACGACCGTCACCAGGCCCAAGCAGCCGAATGACGTGCCTGTCAGACCTCAGAGGGGCAGGGGCTCGGGTTGATCCTCTTCGTTAGTGGCGCTGTGCTTCAGATCCTCGGGAGGCCACGCCAAGGGAGCCGGGCTTCTGACATCAAGGGCTGACACCAACAGCCCCCAACTGCACCGGGGACATGCATCCGATCTACCGGACTCGTGGACCGGTACGGTCGTCAACGCCGGACCGCTTCCATCGGTCTGAACTCGGCGAACCAATGCGGCCAGAGCGCGTGTTGTTCAGCGCAGTGAGCGGCGTTCGTCCACACGGCGTGGTGGGTCTCCCAGGAACGTGCCGGGCTCCGTGGAGCCGTAGAAGATGTTGAACGTCTCCAGTCGGTACGACCATTCACCGCCGCAGCTCCCTACCAACCGGTAGTTGATCTGCCACTGCAGCCACTGACCGGGAGCCAGGCGAACGGCAGGCGGGCGTCGGTTGCGTCGAGGCATGCCGAACATGGTCACCTCTGGTGGATCCACGCGCAGGAGCCCGTCCATCTCGCGAAGGACTGTCCCGGGACTTGAGAGATCCCGCACTCGCATGCGAGGCGCGAAGGCTTCGGACTCCCGCATGGCGACCTCGTGCAGGGCAGAACTCAACCCCTGAGGCAGCAAGAAGGCCGTCGGAGCGGCGTTCCTCCGGGCAGCTTCAGCGCCGCCGCGGGACTTCTTGGTCCACGACGTGAGCACCCGCTGAACGACAGCATCCATGGGCTCGATCATCAGGCAGGACATGCCGCCGCGGCCACGGGATTACCCGCCCGGGCAGGTCTCCTTCTCGGCGCTCGCGCCTGATCCGTTCTCATCTAGGTCAGAATCTGACCTCTATGGCTCATAGCGTTCTTCTTGTCCGGCGGAACTTGAACCATGGAAGGCAGCGATCATGAGTGAGACCGTGACTGGCGACCTGCGACCCGGCCAAGGAGCCGAGCGTCAGTGGTGAGCGTGCCGACCTGTTGGACGTACTGGCCAAGCACCGGCGCTTCCTGATCTTCACCACCCGTGACCTCACCGACGAGCAGGCCGGGATTCGTACCACCGCCAGTCAGCTTTGTCTGGGCGGCTTGGTCAAGCATGTCACCTCGGTCGAGCGGTCCTGGGCGCAGTTCATCCTGGACGGGCCGTCCGCGATGCCCGACTTCACCAACATGACCGAGGCCGACTGGGCCCGGCGGGCCGACGAGTTCCGGATGCTGCCCGGTGAGACGCTGGCCGGCGTCCTCGCCGACTACGCCGAAGTGGCCCGTCGGACGGACGAGTTGGTTGGCTCACTGCCCGACCTGGGTGCCACGCAACCGCTGCCGGAGGCCCCGTGGTCCGAGCCGGGTGGGCGATGGTCGGCCCGCCGCGCGCTCATGCACATCATCGCCGAGACGGCCCAGCACGCCGGCCACGCCGACATCATCCGCGAGTCCCTGGACGGCGCCAAGACCATGGGGTAGGTGGCGGCGTTCGGTGGGTCGTATCGGTCCCAAGGCTCCAAGGCTCCAAGGCCTCAAGACCCCAAGGCCTCAAGACCCCAAGGCCTCAAGACCCCAAGGCCTCAAGACCCCAAGGCCTCAAGACCCCAAGCGGTTGGGCGGGCGACCGACATCTACGGGAGCGGACCTCGACGGTCGGAAGCGTCCGCTCCCGGTCTCACCTCATGCCGCGTGCGATCCGTCTCCGGGCTATTCCTCCTGGGCCGGTGTGCCTCGGCCTATGGTCATCGACCAGCGCACGCCCGACGGGGCCTGGACGGATACGACTCCGGCGCGGTCCGCGCCTTTGACCGCCACCTCGTTGTAGGTGGTGTTCACCTCGTCTGCGACGCAGTCCAGCGGGAACGAGACCTTGACGGACTGCACCGCGACCTTGATCGTCCCCGTGCCCCGACAGTTCACCGCGACGATCAGCGCGTCGCTCTTCCTGCCCTCGCTGAACGCGATACTGGCACTCCCGCTGGTCACGTCCTGGTGGCCGGCGAGCGTTTCGCCGCTGTCCAGCCCCGGGGGCTTCTGGGCGGGAGGCTCAGTGGTGCTCGGCGGGGTGGTGACGGCCGCGCTCGGAGCGGACGAGTGCGTGGGCCGGCTGGGCCGCCCGGCATCGGCGTGATCCGACGTGCAGGCAGCGACCGTGAGGAGCGCGGCGACGCACGCGACGCTCAGCCCCACGGTTGTTCGGTGCGACAAGTGACGGCTCCTGGGTGGTCCGACGGATGCGGTGCGGCATGTAGTTGGGCACGTTTCCGTTGTCGCCCCTGCCGCAGTCGACGTACCCCTCCCGGCGCGCGTGCACGCGCGAACTCGCCTGCTCTCTGGGCCAGTTGCGTCGCATGTGGCGGCGAAGGGGCGCAACCACGGCAACCCCTCACGCCGTCAGTGTTCTTGCCCGGCCCTGGCCGTACCCGAGCCTGTCACCGTAGATCGCTACGATGCGCGCGGCTCCGCGCCCCATGAGGCGCGGAAACGTTTCCGAGGGGGATACCTGTGCTCGTCCTGTCCATTCTGCTGCTCATAACTGCCTTGGTTCTCTTCTTCGTCGGCCGCGGCCGCACCGCCGCGGGCAACTGGAAGCTCGGCGCGGTGCTCAGTGCCGTGGCGGGCCTGTTGGCGGGTCTCTTCGCCTGCGTCCACGTCGTGAGCGCCTCCGAGGTCGGCGTGCCGGTGACGTTCGGCAAGACCGGTACCCCGCTGGTCTCGGGCATCCACTTCAAGTCCCCGTTCACCGACGTCACGTCCTTCTCCACCCGTCCGGTGGATCTCGACCTCAACGGCAAGGACGTCGTCGAGGTCCGTTCCTCCCAGGGCGGTGTGCTCTACGCGGACGTCACCATCAAGTGGGCCGTGGCGCCGACCAAGGCGGTCGAGCTGTACCGGCTGGCGGGCAGCGAGGACGCGGTCGAGGAGCGGCTGGTGCTGCCGGACAGCCGCGAGATCATCCGCAACGTCTTCGCCAAGCACACCAGTGAGGAGGGGTACGCGTCCGCGCGCGAGCAGATCAGCTCGGAGATCGCCGCCCTCGTCAAGGAACGCCTGGCGCCCCGCGGCATCGACGTCACCTCCGTCAACCTGCGCAATGTGAGGCCTTCCTCGAAGCTGCAGGACCAGATCGACAAGAAGATCCAGCAGGAGCAGGCCACCGAGCGGGCCACCGAGGCTGCGCGTACGGCGAAGGCGGAGGCGGAGCGTAAGCGGATCGAGGCGGAGGGCATCGCCCGCGCCAACAAGATCATCGAGCAGTCGCTGAGCGACAAGGTGCTGTACAACCAGTGCATCGAGGCCTACAAGGAAGCCGCGAAGGCCAACCCGGTGTACGCGGTGCCGTGCGGTACGGACTCGGGCGGAACGCCGGTCATCGTGGACGGCCGCAAGAAGTGACGCCACCGCGGGCATCACGGCTTGCCTAGCCTTCAGGGCGACACGACACGACCCGACATGACACGGGCCCAGGTCAACCGGCGCGAGCAGCCGGGCGGCCTGGGCCTCGGTCTTTCCGACCGCACGCCGCTACGACCGCACGCCGCTACGACCGCACACCGTTCCAGTCGCACGCCGTTCCGGCCCACCTCCGCGGGTGGCGCCGGCGACGACCAACGCAGCATCGGCCAAGGGCGCTCCCCGGGGCCGATACCCGTTCAGCGGGTCAGGGCGACCAGCCCGACGATCGCCAACCCGGCTCCCACGAAACCGCATTGGAGCCTCATGCGCCCCAGGCTCTTCCAGGGCGTCCCCCAACGGGTCCGGCAGCGCGGCGAGAACGTCACGTCCGCCCAGTCCCACACCCACACGTCCACGCCACGGTAGCCACCGGCCACCACGAGGAGAGCACCGCCCGCGACCAGCGCGAGCACTCCACGAAGAAGCACGCTGCTTCCCTCCCCCTCCACGATCGGCGCCGGCATCGGCTTCGGCGCCGGCTTCGCGGCATTGTCGCAAGGAGGAAGTGAGGAAGGGAGGAAGGGGGGTGGGCCCGAGAAGGGGCTCCCACGGAGGAGATCCTTCGGGCAGGGATCATGACTCACCGTACCCGTACCGACACCATCCGCTCACCCCTTTCCTTGAACGGTCATCTATCGGGCGGTACGCGGCTAACGTCAGCGCCCTCACGGCCCCTGCCCCTCGCGATGCGTGAGCGCCCCTTCGTGGCGGCGAGCGGGGCCATGCGCGCAGGGGAGCGCGCAGTGACAAGCAGCAAAGGGGGGCCATTTCGTGGCACGCGATCAGAGACCTGGGCCGACGGCGGAGGACGGGAAGAATGCTCGACTCGGCTGCGGCATCGTGCTCGCCGCGCTTCTGGTGGTCGGCGGATGCAACGCCCTGATCGACAACGACGGTGACGCGTCGTCCAGTTCGTCGTCCTCGTCGTCTGTGTACGACGGGTCGTCCGGCTCTGGCGACGAGCCGGACATCGTCACGGTCGGGGACTTCGTCGGCATGGAGCTCCAGGCGGCCCAGGACGCCGCGCAGGGCGCCGGTATCTACGACCTGGACTCGACCGACGCCACCGGCCAGGGCCGTATGCAGCTCCTGGACCGCAACTGGACGGTCTGCGCCCAGACGCCCGCGGCCGGCGACACGATGAGCACCGACGACACGCTGACGTTCGACACCGTCAAGTCCAGCGAGGGCGAGACCTGCGACGACCTCGCGGGGGCGGACGGCACTGGTGACGACTACGGCGAAGCCGGCACCGCCGATGTCTCCGGCGCGGAGGACGCCTATGGCGACGACAGTTCGTCCGCCGCCGCCGGTGCCGCGAGCGACGACGGCGACAACTCCTCCGGCGACGGCTCGGGTTCGTCGGCGGGCGGCTCCGACGCGTCCGACGGTGATCCCGGTGACTCCCGTGCCTCCACGTCCTCGGGCGGCTCGCAGCAGGCCCCCGCCGGCGCCACCGCCCTGTGCGACGACGGTACGTACAGCTACTCCGCGCACCGGCGGGGTACGTGCTCGCATCACGGGGGCGTGGCCGACTGGCTTGCCGGCGCGCCCTCGTAGGAGAAGCCGCATCGCCTACGAGGGCTCGTCGTCCGTGTGCTTCAGGCGCATCCGGGCGTCGACCTTCTCCGGAGGGGCTATCTCCGACCAGAACCGGTGGCCGGAGACGAACACGGTGAGTTCGAGCTCGCGTCGGCGGAGCTTCTCGACCTCGGCCTGTTCGTCGTCGGTCCAGCCGGGGGAGGCCGGGCGCTCCACCTTGCGCCAGCCGCCGGTGTCGCTGAAGCCGTCCAGGGGCTCCACCGACCAGGGGAGTCGTTTCAGCAGGGCCAGCAGCTCGGCCCGGACCTGGTGCAGCTCCTCCTGACCGGCGAGGAGGTCGCTTGGAAAGTCATAGGTCGCAGCCACACGGCAATGCTACGCCTGTTCGATTTTGTGGTGCGAGTTCCTTCCGGGACTTCACGCGAACGGGTGTTCCGAACGGGGGTTCGAAAGTGAACAAGATAGGCAGGTTGGACTGCGCAGTTTGAACTGGACAGTTTGAGCTGGGCGATTTACGGTGGGCGCATGGATCACAGCGGCAACCCGCCGAACGAAGCGGGCGTATCGGATTCCGCGGCGCGTGCCGCGCAGGATCTGCGCGTCGCGTTCAGCCTGCTCAGGCGGCGGATCCGCGAGGTTTCCGAGACGCGGGACCCCGCACAGGGTCCGGCGCAGGGGTCGGCTCAAGATCCGGCTCAGGACCCGGCGCAGGACCTCACCCCCTCCCAGATCTCCGCGCTCACGCTGGTGAGCAAGAGCGGGGCCGCCACGGCCAGCGCGCTGGCGGCGGTCGAAGGGGTGCGCCCGCAGTCGATGGCCGCCACGCTCGCGGCCCTCGACCAGTTCGGGCTCATCCAGCGCAACCCCGACCCCGGGGACGGCCGACGTCAGCTCGTGACGCTCACGGACGCCGGGCGTGAGCGCGTCGAAGGCACCCGGCAGGCCCGTTCGGAGTGGCTCGCCCGGGCCTTCGAGGAGCGCTGCACGGAGGACGAGCGGCAGACCGTCATCGCGGCGATGGCGCTGCTGGAACGGCTCACCCGCTCGTGATACCCACGCTCCGCGACTGGGTCCAGCACCGGCTCACCCCCACGCGTCACCGCCCGCCCGACCGTTTCGACCGCCGGCTGATCGCCCCGATGGTCCTCGGGACCGTACTGAACCCCGTCAACTCCTCCATGATCGCCGTGGCGCTGGTGCCCATCGGCAGGGCGCTCGGCGCGTCCCCGGCGGACACCGCGTGGCTGGTCTCCGGGCTCTATCTCGCCACCGCCGTCGGACAGCCCGTCATCGGACGGCTCGTCGACCTGTACGGACCACGCCGCCTGTACCTCATCGGTACGGCCATGGTGGGCGTCGCCGGACTCCTGGGCGCCCTCTCCCCGAACCTCGGCGTGCTCGTTGCCGCCCGGGTGCTGCTCGGATTCGGCACCTCGGCCGCGTACCCCGCCGCCATGAACCTGACCCGCAGCGAGGCGGAGCGCACCGGGCAGAGCAGCCCGGCCGGCGTGCTGACCGCGCTCGCCGTCTCCGCGCAGACCGTCGCCGTGGTCGGGCCCACCCTGGGCGGCCTGCTCATCGGCGTCGGCGGCTGGCGCACCATCTTCCTCGTCAATGTGCCGCTGTCCCTGGCCTGTCTGGTCCTCGGAGCCCTGCGGCTGCCGAAGGCCGCGAAGCCCGCGCCGACGGCCCGCCCCGCCGACCCCGCCGACCCGGAGGCGTCCCGGCCGTCCGCGTCCGGCGCGCGCGGTGTCGACCTCGTCGGCATGGCCCTGTTCACCGCCCTGCTCGTCTCGCTGATGCTGTTCCTGATGAGACCGCGGGCCGCGGACTGGTACCTGCCGGTGCTCGCGCTCGCCGCCGGGACCGCCTTCGCGCGGTGGGAACTCCGGGTCCCCGCCCCGTTCGTCGACCTGCGGGTGCTCGGCGGCAACGCACCCATGCTGGCCACCTTCCTGCGCCAGTTCCTCAGCTACGCCACCGCCTACGCCTTCCTCTACGGGTTCACGCAGTGGATGGAGGAGGGGCGCGGGCTGCACGCGGCCGGCGCCGGACTGGTCCTGCTGCCGCTGTCGTTGAGCGGACTCGTCGTCTCCGGCCTGACCGGACGGCGGGAGTCCGTCCGCGGCAAGCTGGTGGTCGGCAGTCTCGTCCAGGTCGCCGGGTGTCTGGCGATGCTGACCCTGGACGCGGGCAGCGCGATCTGGGCCCTCGCCGCCGTCGGCGCGCTGATGGGTGTGCCCCAGGGACTCAATGGCCTGGCCAATCAGAACGCCCTCTACCGGCAGGCCGACCCCGCCCGGATCGGCTCGGCCGCCGGGCTGCTGCGCACGTTCATGTACCTCGGCGCGATGGCCGCCTCCGCCGCCGACGCCGCCTTCTTCACGCACGGCGCCGACACCGGCGGCCTGCACCACCTGGCCCTCTTCATGCTCGCCGGAGCCGTACTGCTCCTGGCGGTGACCCTCATCGACCGATCCCTTCGCGATCCCACCCCCCGAAAGGCCTGACCATGGCAGTCACCACGCTCGACCCCCGCACCGCGCTCGTCCTCATCGACCTTCAGCACGGCATCGTCGGGAACCCGGCCGTCGCCCCGCACACCGGCGCCGACGTCGTGGAGCGCTCCGTCCGGCTCGCGGACGCGTTCCGCGGCCACGACCTCCCGGTCGTCCTCGTCCGGGTCACCGCCGCCGCCGACGGTGCCGACGCCGTACGCGGCCGGATCGACGGCCCGAGCCGCACCCGCACGTTCCCCGAGGGCTGGGACGTCATCGTCGACGACCTGACCGGGCACCCCGAGGACATCCACGTGACCAAGCGGAACTGGGGCGCCTTCTACGGCACCGACCTCGACCTGCACCTGCGCCGCCGCGGGATCACCCAGATCGTGCTGGCCGGCATCGCCACCAGCATCGGCGTCGAGTCCTCGGCACGCGCCGCCCACGAGCACGGCTACCACGTCACCCTCGCCACCGACGCCATGTCCGACCTCGACGCCGAGACGCACCGCAACAGCGTCGAGCGGATCTTCCCCCGCCTCGGCGAGACCGGCACGACCGAGGAGATCGTCGAGCTGCTCGACAAGACCCGGGTCTGACCGGCCAACTCACCAGGCCCGCGAGTACCTTGGGGCCGTGACCCTGGATGATCTTCGCGTGTTCGTCGGCGTCTGCCGGGCCGGAAGCCTCAGTGCCGTGGCCCGGGAACTGGGCTGCACGCAGTCGGCGGTGAGCCAGCACGTCCGCCGGCTGGAACGCGAGGTCGGGCTCGGACTCGTCGAACGGCAGGCCCGGGGCGTGGTGCCCACCCGCGCCGGGCGGCTCCTCGAACGGGCCGCCGCCGACGGCATCGCCGGTCTCGACCTCGCACTCCGCGGGCTCGACGAACTGGCACGCGGGGGCGGCGGTACGGTGCGGATCGCCACCGGCGGCACCACCGTGCGGCACTTCATGGCCGAGGCCGTGGTCGAGTTCCGGGGGCGGTACCCCAAGGTCAGCCTGGAGTTCCAGACCGAGAACTCCAGCCGGAGCTGCTTCGACGCGCTCGCCGACCACGGACTCGACCTCGCCTGGGTCACCCTCGGCCCACCCGTGCGCGGGGTCGAGCAGCGGGCCGTGGTCGAACTCCCCTGGGTGCTCGCCGTGCGCGCCGACGACGAACTCGCCACGCGGGAACGGATCGAGGCGGAGGAGCTGGCCGGACTGAGGATCGTGGGACTTCCCGAGCGGTCCACCTCTCGCGCCCATCTCGACTCCGCCTACCGGGAGTTGGGGATACCGGCGAGCACCTCCGACACCAGCGTCGCCGACTGGGACACCGCGATCCTGCTCGCCGAACTCGGCCTCGGCCACGCCGTGGTCCCGGCCCTGCCCGGTCTGCCCGGGCCCGGCCACCCCCGCCTGCGCTTCCTCCCCGTACCGGCCCTGCCGCCGCTCGCCGTCGGCTGGGCGGTCCGCCGCTGGGACGCCCTGTCACCCGCGGCGCACGCCTTCGCCGACACGGTGGCCCGGCACTGCTCGGACCCCGGCACGGCGGCGGGGGACTGACCCCGGCCCGGTGCCGAGGACCGGCACCGACTCCGGCCCCGTGACGCTCGTACGCGATCGGGCAAACCCCGTACCCAGCCGGGCGAACACCCTTGTACAGCCGGGCGGTTCGGGCCGGGTCCAGGGGAGCCGGACCCGGCACGTCGACCCTCAGCTCCCCGTCCCGGCGGGCGGCGTCAGATGCCGGACCAGTTCGCCCGCCACCGGGACCGGCACCCCGGTCCGCTCCGCCGCACGCAGCAACGCGCCGCCGATCGCGTCGAGTTCGAGGGCGCGGCCCGCCTCGGCGTCCCGCTGCATCGAGGACCTGGTGGCCGCCGGGAAGGCGTCGTAACGGGCCAGAGCGGTCGCCGGATCGGTGGCGGCTCCGCACGCGCGGCCCACCGCGGCCGTCTCCTCCACGAGAGCGGTCAACTCCGCGCGGTGCAGCGTGCGTACGTCGCCCACGGGCACCCCGTACCGGGTCGTCAGCAGGGCGAACGGCGCGAGGAACGCCATCTTCGCCCAGAGTGTCGCCGACTCGTCGTCCCGGACCCGGGCGTGCAGTCCGGCCCACTCCAGCGCCCCGGCGAACGCCTCCACCCGCGCCCGCGGTGCCGTGTCGGCGGTCAGGTCGAGTTCGGCGAACGGGCTGCCGTGCTCGATCACTCCCGGGGCGATCCGCGTCGACTCCACGCGGATCACCGCGGGGGCCACCTGCCCGGGGCGGTAGCGCTCGCGCAGCAGCGCCGGGTGCTCGACACCGTTCAGGAGCGGGACGACCAGTCCCTCCTCGCCCAGAGCCTTCGCCGGAAGACGCTCCAGCGCCGCCTCCAGTGCCGTCGCCTTGACCGCGATCAGGCACACGTCGGCCGGCTCGCGCAGTTCGGTGTCCGCCTCCACCCGCGCCGTGAAATCGCCGAAGTGCCCGCTGCGCACCTCGATGCCGTCCGCGGCCAGCTTCCGCGCGGTCTCGTCCCCGGCGAGGCAGACGACCCGGTGGCCGGCACGGGACAGGAGCGCCGCGAGCAGCCCGCCGACCCCGCCCGGACCCAGCACGGCCACTGTCAGCACGTCGTTCGCCATAGATCCCCGCTCCTCTCCACGGGACCCCGGAACGGGCCCCGGAGATGGTCACAAGACGCGGCGACCCGAGTCAATCCTCGGAGAACCTTGCCGAACTCCAAGGGATCGCTCGGGTGTTGTGCGGATCGGGCCGCGCGGGGCCGCTACGGCACCCGTACCGAGGCCCCGGGCTCCGGCAGTCGCAGCCGGTCCGTGAGACCCGCCCGCGCGAACGCCTTCGCCAGCGTAGAACCGTCCTGCGTGAAGTGACCCCAGTGCTCGAAGTGCAGCGGGACCACCCGGACGGCGCCCAGGATCTCCGCGGCCCGTGCCGCGTCCTCGCTGGTCAGGGTGAGCGGGGCGTCCGGCACCAGCGAGGTGCGCGCCGCGCCCGCGAAGAGCACGGCCACATCGAAGGGGCCCTCCCGGTCCGCGATCTCCCGTACGACGTCCAGGGACGCGTTGTCACCGCTCACGTACACCTTGGGCAGCCCCTCACCGGACAGCACGAAGCCGGTCACCTCGCCCACGAGGGGCAGCGAGCCGTCGGGCCCGTGCTGCGCCGGAACGGCCGTCACGCGCAGGGTTCCGCCGTCCGGACGCGCCAGCTCGGCGGACTCCCAGGGGCCGAGGGCGCGAACGGGGGCGCCGATCCGCTCGTACGCCGATGCCGTCGACAGGGCCACCGGGGCGCCCTGGAGAAACTCGCGCCCGGACGCGTCCAGGTTGTCGGGGTGCTGGTCGTGCGAGAGCAGGACGGCGTCGACCGGGCCGATCCGCTCGGCCGGGAGCGCGGGTCCCGCGGTCTTCACCAGCTTCCGCGAACCGACGGGGTACTCGCCGGGGGCGTCGAAGGTCGGATCGGTCAGGAGCCGCAGGCCGCCGATCGCGATGACGGCGGTGGGGCCGCCGACGTAGGTGATCTCCACTGAGGTCATGTTCCGCTCAATCCGCCGGGCCGGTGACGGTATTCCCCGGCCCGGGCGGGCCGCCTTCCGCGAGCGGTGACCACGACGGCACCGAACGCGCGAGACTGGACCCATGTGCCGCAGCATCAAGACACTTCGTCCGCCCGCGATCCCCGAGGAAGCGACCGAGGAGGAGATCCGCGCCGCCGCTCTGCAGTACGTCCGCAAGGTGTCCGGGTTCCGTGCCCCGGCCGCCCACAACCGTGAGGCCTTCGACCGCGCCGTCGAGGCGGTCGCGGCGGCCACGGCCGAACTGCTGGACCACCTGGAGGTGCGTGGGGCGGCGGCCCAGCGCGCCGGATGACCGGCCGGACGGTCGGCCCGGCGCACGGTCGTGGGTGTCGTCCGTAGGCGGGCGTGGCCGTGGACCTCGCGTGAGGGTATCCGTCACCCGTACGTGCTCTGAGCCCGTACGGGCGTCACGGGTATGGGCGTACGGGCGTACGGGCCGTACGGAGGCCGGTGTGCCCGCGTGGCGTCCCCGTGTGCCCGTGTGCCCGTGTGCCGTCACGGGCCCCGGGCCAGGGGCTCAGGCGCCCGCTTCCCGCTCCCGCACGGCGGGACGGCGTACGACGTAGGCCGCGCCCGCACCCGCGATGAACAGGGCCCCGACCGAGACGGCCGCCGTGAGCCATGTGGCGCCCAGCCACTGGCCGCCGTAGTAGCCGAGGGCGACGCTGTAGCCGGCCCAGGCCAGGCCGGCGAGGACCGACCAGGGCAGGAAGTCGCGGACCCGGCGGTGCGCGGCGCCCGCGCCGAGCGAGACCACCGAGCGGCCGGCCGGAGCGAAACGGGCCACGATCACGAGCACGCCGCCGCCGCTCGCCAGGACCTGGCCGAGACGTTCCTGCGCCCGCGTCAGGCGGCGGGAGCGGGCGATGGCGCGAACCAGACGGTCGCCACCCCGCCAGGCGACGCGGTACGCCACCAGGTCGCCGAGGACCGAGGCCGTGGCCGCGCAGAGGGTGAGCACCAGGATGTCGGGCACGGAGTGCGGGACGTTGCCCGTCGCCGTGGCGGAGCCGGCCGCGGCCGTCGCCGCCGTGATGACCAGGACTCCACTCGGCAGGACGGGCAGGAAGACATCGAGAACGATGGACACGGCGATCACCGCGTAGATCCATGGGCTGCCTGTCAGCGACCCCACACTCTCCAGCACCGAAACTCTCCCCCGACCACCCCGTGAGCCCGACCCTGCCACTCCTCGCGACGGAGTGGCGTGCGGTCTGTGACCGCCACACAGCGTACGCCGCGGATGGGTCGGATGATCCTCCGGGGACGCATGTGTCGGTGACATCACGTTCACACGCCCGCACGCTCCGGTACGCGGGAGGGCGTCGACGACCGCGTGGAATGGGCCTATTCCGGGGTGATCCGGGACTCCGCCACCGTCGTCAGCCGGGCACCTCCGGCCGCCCGGCCGGGGCCGCCGCCGCGCCCCCGCCGTGCCTGTTCGAGACGCAGGGAGGCCGAACGGCCGCGCAGGGTGAGGGTCATGAGCTGATTGCCGAACCAAGGACCGCCGGTTTTCCGCCAGTCGACCGGCGGCCGCGCGCAACCGCCGTGCCGGGACAGGAGGGTGCCGAGCAGCCGGGCCGGACGGCTCCAACCGAACCGGAAGCCGAGCCGCACGGAGCGCGGGATGGAGTTGTGCACGGGGGAGCAGGTCAGTTGGAGAACGCGGGCCGAGGGCTGCCGGGTGGGGTCGGCCCAGACCGGATCGGCGACGTAGGCGTGGTGCACGTCCCCCGAGAGCACGCACACCGTCGCCGGTGCCCGCTCCGCCGAGCCGACCTCGGCGATCAGCTCCGCCAGTTCCACGAACGACTCCGGGAAGGCCGCCCAGTGCTCCAGGTCGGCCGCGCGGCGCAGCCGCTCGCCGAACCGGGCCCAGCGCCCGCCCCGATCGCCTCGGCACAGGGCGGCGTCCCACGTCTCCACGTGATGGATCAGCGGGGGCAGCAGCCAGGGCAGTGAGGTGCCGATCAGCAGGTGGTCCCGGGATTCGGGCGTCTCCAGGGCCTGCTCGCGCAGCCAGGCCGCCTCCCCGGGATCGAGCATCGCGCGGTCCTTCTCCTCCAGGACGCGGGCCGCGCGGGTGTCGAGCATCAGGACGCGGGTGCGGCCGAAGTCGCGGCGGTAGCTCCAGCGGACCGAGGCGGGGTCGGCGTCGGCCTGGGAGGCGAAGGCCCGCAGCACGTCCGTGCCGTCGGGGGTCTCGCGCACGGCCGCGTACAGCAGGTCGTCGGAGAGCTCGGCGGGGGAGAGGTTGCCGAGGTGCTGGTGGACCCAGTACGACATCAGCCCGCTGAGCACCCGCTCGCGCCACCACGGGGTCGCCCGGATCTCCGTGACCCAGGACGCGCTGGTGTTCCAGTCGTCGATGACGTCGTGGTCGTCGAAGATCATGCAGCTCGGCACGGTCGACAGCAGCCAGCGGATCTCGGGGTCGAGCCAGGACTCGTAGTAGAGGCGGGTGTACTCCTCGTAGTCGGCGACCTGGTGGCCCGGGGGGTCCGCGAGACCCCGGCGCGCGGCGATCCAGGCGCGGGTCGCCCCGGACACCTCGTCCGCGTACACCTGGTCGCCCAACAGCAGCAGTACGTCCGGGCGTTCGGTGTCGGGGGCCGAGGCGATCCGGGCGGCGAGGGTGTCCAGCGCGTCGGGGCCCACCGGGTCCTTCTCGTCCGCTGGCGGCGACGCCCACCGGCAGGAACCGAAGGTGACACGGACGGCCTCGTCCTCGCTCCCGGAGGTGCGCACGACCGAGGGCGGGAAACGCGAGTCGGGCAGCGGCCACACGGTCGTGCCGTCCAGCAGGATCTCGTACGAGGTGGTCGTGCCCGGTGTCAGCCCGTCCACCGGCACCAGCGCGTAGTGATGGCCGGCCACCTGGAAGGTGCGGGCCTGTCCGCGGGTGCCGTCCGCGCAGCGCACCTCGGCGGTGCACGGGCGGCTCGCCTCGACCCAAAAGGTCGCCGACGAGCCGTCCACGTACCTCAGCAGCGGTCCCAGGCGCAGCTCGGCCATGGTGATCCCCCTCCTCCGTCGCCCCGTACGGTACGGAACGACGGAGGCCTGTGGGGAGGTTCCGGAGACCGTGGGAAACACCGTGGGGGGACAGTGTCCGGAACCCTGGCGGCTCGTGGCCGCCGGTCCATGCCCCGGGTGCGGGTCAGCAGCCGGCGAGGACCGAGCTGAGCTTGGTCTTCTCGGCGGAGTCGATCTTGAGGTTGTAGTAGTACTTCACCTGGACCCAGGCGCGGACGTAGGTGCAGGCGTACGCGGTGCGCGAGGGCATCCACTCGGCCGGGTCCTTGTCGCCCTTGGACTGGTTGACGTTGTCCGTGACGGCGAGGAGCTGCGGGCGGGTCACGTCGTTGGCGAAGGCCTGGCGCTGGGCCGTGGTCCAGGCGCTGGCGCCGGAGTCCCAGGCCTCGGCGAGCGGGACGAGGTGGTCGATGTCGACGTCGGAGGCGGCGGTCCAGGTGGCGCCGTCGTAGACCGAGTACCAGCTACCGCTCGTGGCCACACAGGCGGAGTCGGTGGTCACGTTGGAGCCGTCGCGCTTCAGGATGTACTCGCGGGTGTTGCACGTGCCGCTGATCGTGATCCAGGTCGGGAAGAGGTCGCGGGAGTAGCCGGTGCGGTTCTCGGTCGCGACGGTGAGGGACGCGAGGTAGGTGCGGGCGGTGGCCGCGCTGACCGGGGTGGGGAGGGCGGCGGAGGCGGTCGGGCCGGTGAAGACACCGGCCATGGCTATCAGACCCGTGATGCCTGCGAGTATGCTCAGCCGTCGACGCGCGTAGACCTTGGGCATGCGAACTCCCTTGTGGTGTGGGGGTGTTGGGGTGCGGGCGAACGAATGCTCGCGGCGTCGTGTTGCCGTGAGGTAAGTGCGCGGTTAGAAAATAATGACGCGTTCATGACATGACAAGGTTCATGACAGAACTTTCTCCGGCGGGCGGGTGTCCGGGTCGGGGGACTTTCGGCCCTGGGGAGCCGGCTCGCTGGTCGCGTACTATGGACGGCGCAGAAGGGGAGTAGCTCTTCGCCGGACCGTCGACATACTGCTCAGCTCGTCTGAGCCGGCGCCCGGAGGCAGGCCTCGATCACGAGGCCGGCCAGCGAGACCTTCGGCAAGCAGTGCACTTGCCCTGCCGGGCCTTTCCGGTGTGGGTGCTTGTGCCCGTGCCTCCCGGCGCGGGTGTTGCTGTGTGCTGCCGTGCCGAGGTGTCGCGCAGTCACAGCACGCGCAATCGCAACACTCTCGGCGGGGCAGCCCGACCGATTGAGGGATTTTGATCAGCTTCAGCGTGATGGCGCTCGTCTTCGGTGTCGTCTTCCTTGCCGAGCTGCCGGACAAGACCGCGCTCGCCGGGCTCGTCCTCGGCACTCGCTACCGCGCCTCGTACGTTTTCGTCGGTGTCGCCGCCGCCTTCGCCGTCCATGTGGTGCTCGCCGTCGCGGCGGGCAGCGTGCTGACCCTGCTGCCGCAGCAGATCGTGCACGCCGTCACCGGTGTGCTGTTCCTCGGCGGGGCCGCGGTGCTGCTGATGAAGAAGGGCGAGGACGAGGAAGAGGTGCGCAAGCCGGCGAACCAGACGTTCTGGAAGGTGTCCGGGGCGGGCTTCATGCTCATCCTCGTCGCCGAGTTCGGCGACCTCACGCAGATCATGACGGCGAACCTCGCGGCGCGCTACGACGACCCGCTGTCGGTGGGGCTCGGTGCGGTGCTGGGGCTGTGGGCCGTGGCGGGGCTGGGGATCGTGGGCGGCAAGGCGCTGATGAAGCGGGTCCCGTTGTCGTTGATCACCAAGGTGGCGGCTGTGCTGATGATGGGGCTGGGGGTCTGGAGCCTGTACGAGGCTGTGGCGGGCTGAATTCGCTCGCCTCTGGCGTTTTTGCCGGTGGGCGTTGGCTGTGTCGGCGTCTGGGGTTGGTGCCGGGCATTGGTGGTTGTTCGGTGCGGTGCTGTGTGTTCGCGGTTCCCGGCGTGTTCGCGGGTCCCGGCCGGTGGGGGTCGGGGCCGTGCCGGTGCATCAGCCCGTCGCCGTTGGGCGGAGATGTGGCCGTTGGTGGCGACGGCCATTGATGTACCGGCACGGCCCCTTCCGCCGGATCCCGGCTGCGGGTCCGCGTTCGCTGGGGTTCGGGCGTGAGTTTCGGCCACTCCGGGCTGCCTTTTCGGGTGCGGAGCAAGTCTCAGCTCGGGCAGGCGAAAGCTTCAGCCCCTCCGGTGATTGAGGAGTGGGCGGGGGTTGGGGTGGAGCCCCAGGGGTGGAGCGGGTAGGGGCGGAGGGGGCTAAAAGATCCTTCGGTCGGCGCGGCTGTCCTCTCTGTGGGCTGTGCGAGTGGCTCTGCGGGCCGCGCGAGTGGCTCTGTGGGCCGTGTGAGTGGCGCTCGGCGGGGTTGTTTTGTATGTTGTAGGAACAAAGTGGTTCCCGTCCGCATCTCCCTGACCGGCGGGCGGGGCCGCCTTGTTTCCCGGGGGTGTATTGGTCCCCCCTACCTGTGCTTTGGAGCATCGATGACGACGGCCACCACCGTTCTGACCGCCCGTGCCTTCCTGCTCGACATGGACGGGACCCTCGTCAACTCCGACGTCGTCGTCGAGCGCTGCTGGCGTGGCTGGGCCGACCGGCACGGGCTGGACGGCGACGAGGTCATGAAGGTCGTCCACGGGCGGCAGGGGTACGCCTCGATGGCGGTGCTGTTGCCGGACCGTCCCATGGAGCAGAACTACGCGGACAACGCGCGGATGCTGGCCGAGGAGACCGCCGACATGGAGGGCGTCGTCGCGATCCCGGGTGCGCCGGAGTTCCTCGCCTCCCTCGCGGGGGTGCCGCACGCCCTCGTCACCTCGGCGGACGTGGCGCTGTCCACTGGGCGCATGGCCGCGGCGGGGCTCGGGCTTCCCGATGTGCGGGTCACCGCCGAGAGCGTCGGTGCCAGCAAGCCCGATCCCGAGGGGTTCCTCAAGGGGGCGGCCGAGCTGGGGATCGCTCCTGAGGACTGTGTCGTCTTCGAGGACTCCGGGGCCGGGATCGCCGCGGGGCGGGCGGCTGGGATGCGGGTCGTGGGGGTTGGGCCTCGGGCCGGGTTCCATGGGCCGGATGTGCTTGTTCGGGATCTGACCGAGGTGCGGGTCGAGGTTGTCGGGGACGGAACCGGAGCCGTCCGGCTTCACATCGGCTGAGGGGCTCCCGGGGGAGAGGTCTCTCTGGGTGCGGATCCCTCTGGCGAGGGGTGAAGGCTGAGGTGGGTGGGGCTGGGCGATGGGATTTCGCCCCCTCCGCCCCTACCCTCCCCCAAGGTCTCGGCTTCGCTCGACCAGGGGGGACCCCCATCGCACCTGGGGCTCCGCCCCAGACCCCGCTCCTCGAACGCCGGAGGGGCTGAAACGATCGCCGGCCGGGGCTGGAAGGTGGAGCGGTCGCCACGGCGCGCCCGTACCCGGCGACGTGCGGGAGGGGCCGGGCCGGTACATCAAATGCCCGTCGCCACCGACGTTCACACCTCACCCAACGGCGACGGGCGGATGTACCGGCGCGGCCCCGACCCCCCACCGGACCGGGCCCGCGACGGCCGACCCGCACCGGTGACCGGTGAACGCCCTCGGCGAGTCACGGCTGGGACGTCTCCGCCTCCAGGCTCGCCCGGGTGGCCGGGCCGTACACCCCGGGGTCGTCGCCCGAGATGCCCCGTGCCCACTGGTACCAGCGCACGGCGTCCTCGAGGTGGCGGTCGAACTGGCCGTCGGCCCTGTGCATGTACATCCTGAGCTGGCTCAGCCGAAGCTGGAGCTCGGTCACCTCGGAGCCGCTGTCGCCGCGCCGCAGGGTGGGTCCGGCCACCGTGTTCGCGCCGCCGCCCCCCGTGGACGCCACGGACCCCGTCGCGGTCGCCGTCGCGCTCGGCCGGGCGGACGTCGGTGACGCCGTGGCGGACGAGGACGGGGTGGCCGACGTCTCCGAGGCGGACACCGACGGCGACGGGCTCTCGCTGAGCGAGGCCGACGGGGACGACGAGGCGGACTTCGTCGAGGACGCGCTCGCAGACGGCACCGCGGAGGCCGTGTCCGACAGGACGTCCGGCGCGCTCGCCCTGACGTCCTTCGGCTGGGCTTCGTCGCGTGAGGGAGGGTCGTAGGAGAGCAGTCCGCTCGCGACTCCGGCCGCGGCCGCCACGGTCGCCACGACTCCGGCGACGGCGAGGACACCGGTGCGCCGGCGCCGCCCGCGCCGGCCCGAGGACGAGGCGTCCCCTCCGGGCTCCGGCGGGCGCGCGTTGTCGTGGAAGAGGCGGACGTCGGTGGCCCGCGCCTCCGAGGGGAGCGCCTTCAGCCGCATGGTCGCGTCGGCCGGCATCGGCGTGGGCGGCGCGGTCACCTCCGGCGGCAGCGGTGCCGAGCGGGGGGCCGTGTCCGCCGGTACCGGGGCCAGTCGCATGGTCGCGTCGGCGGGGACCGGAGCCGGCGCCGGGCCGGGGTGCGCCTCCGCCGGGATCGCGGCGAGCTGCATGGTCGAGGCGGCCGGGTCCTCCCCGTTGGCGGGCGGAGGCATCGGCACCCCGCCGACCGCCGGGGCGCCCGCGCCCGTCGGCTCTCCTCCGCCGGCGGGGGAGACGCCGTGGACAGCTTCCGGCACCCACGTCCCCTGCTGCACCCACGCCCCCTCCGGCGCAGCCGTCCAGGCACCCGCCTCCGCGCCGGCCCAGGCCTCACCGGCCGTCGGCGCGGCCTGCCAGGAGCCCGTTCCGGCCGGGTACGGGACGCCGGTGCCGTCGGCCGGTCCCAGGCCCGCCCCGGTGTGCCCGGAGTTCTCCGTGCCCAGTTCCACGTAGGGCCGTATGCGCAGCGGGTTGAAGTCCTCCGCCGCCGCGGCCTCGGCCGAGCGCTCGTCGCGCAGGGCGTCGGACGCCCTGCGGGTGCAGGCGCAGGACGGGGTGCCGTCCTGCGCCCGGTGTGCGGCGCACTCGGGGCAGACATGGCCGTTCGATTCAGTCACGCGTGGGTCCCTCCCCCCTGAAAGCTCCAGTGATTATGCGGACGACCTTCATGCAATCTTCAAGCAGCCCCCCGGAAGAGAAGATTCCGGTTGCCTCGACAGGCCATAACCGGACACACCGATCAGGATGGAGGGTGACCTGGACCCCAGGTGCTCAGGGAGGCCGCATGACCGGGGACGCGCACGGTTCCGACACACCGACCGGCCAGGGGCCGGAAGGGGTGGAGGCGCCGACCGGCGGCGACAGGGGCGAGCCGCCCGGACTGCAAGACTCGGTCGCGGTCAGCGAGTCGGCGGTGCGCCGCCGCAGCGCCGCGGAGACCGACGCCAAGGACTCGGTGCACGGCAGTGTCTTCGTCTCCATCGGCGCCCTGCTGCTCGGCATGCTGCTGGCCGCCCTGGACCAGACGATCGTGTCCACCGCGCTGCCGACCATCGTGAGCGACCTCGGCGGTCTGGAGCACCTGTCCTGGGTGGTGACGGCGTACCTGCTCGCGTCGACGGCGGCGACCCCGCTGTGGGGCAAGCTCGGCGACCAGTACGGCCGCAAGAGACTGTTCCAGACGGCGATCGTGATCTTCCTGGTCGGCTCGGCGCTGTGCGGCATGTCGCAGAACATGGGCGAGCTGATCGCCTTCCGGGCGGTACAGGGACTGGGCGGCGGCGGTCTGATGGTGCTGTCGATGGCGATCGTCGGCGACCTCGTCCCGCCGCGTGAACGGGGCAAGTACCAGGGGCTGTTCGGTGCGGTGTTCGGCGCGACGAGTGTGCTGGGACCGCTGCTCGGCGGGCTGTTCACGGAACATCTGAGCTGGCGCTGGGTCTTCTACATCAACCTGCCCGTCGGCGTCGTGGCGCTCGTGGTGATCGCCGCGGTGCTGCACATCCCGAAGAAGTCGGCACGGCACGTCATCGACTACGCCGGCACGTTCCTGATCGCCGCGGTCGCCACCTGCCTGGTCCTGGTGGCCTCGCTGGGCGGCACCACCTGGGACTGGGGCTCGCCGCAGGTCATCGGGCTCGTGGTCCTCGGCGTGGTCCTCGCGGTCGCGTTCGTCGCGGTGGAGCGGCGCGCGGCCGAACCCGTGCTGCCGCTCAAGCTGTTCCGGGTCCACACCTTCACGCTGTCCGCGATCATCAGCTTCATCGTGGGCTTCGCGATGTTCGGCGCGATGACCTACCTGCCGACGTTCCTCCAGGTCGTGCAGGGCGTCTCGCCCACCATGTCCGGTGTGCACATGCTGCCGATGGTGTTCGGGCTGCTGCTGTCGTCCACGGTCTCCGGCCAGATCGTCAGCCGTACCGGCCGCTGGAAGGTGTTCCCGGTCGCGGGCACCGGGATCACCGCCCTCGGGCTGCTCCTGCTGCACCAACTGGACGAGAACAGCGGCACCGGGATCATGAGCACGTACTTCTTCGTGTTCGGCCTGGGCCTCGGCCTCGTCATGCAGGTGCTCGTGCTGATCGTGCAGAACGCGGTGTCGTACGAGGATCTGGGCGTCGCCACCTCCGGGGCGACCTTCTTCCGGTCCATCGGCGCCTCGTTCGGCGTCGCGATCTTCGGCACGGTCTTCGCGGGCCGTCTCGGCGACAACCTGACGAAGGCGCTGGCCGGACAGCAGCTTCCACCCGGCGTCACGACGGACTCCCTGAAGGCGGACCCGAAGGGGATCGGCCAGTTGCCGGCCGACCTGCGCCAGCCCGTCCTGCACGCGTTCGCGACCTCGATCACCGACGTCTTCCTGTACGCGGCCCCGGTCGCCCTGCTCGGGTTCGTGCTGGCCTGGTTCCTGCGCGAGGACAGACTGCGCGGCTCCGTCACGGCACCCGACGTCACGGAGACACTGGCGAGCAACCCGGTCGAGCGGTCGTCGTACGACGAGGTGTGCCGGGCGCTGTCCGTGCTCGGCACCCGTGAGGGGCGCCGCGAGGTCTACGAGACGATCACCGCGCGCGCGGGCTACGACCTGTTGCCGGCGGCGAGCTGGCTGCTGCTGCGGATCAAGAAGTACGGGTGGGCGGAGCCCGCGCTCCTGGCCGAGCGCAGCGCGGTCCCCCTGGACGTCGTCCTGGCCGCCGCCCGCCAGATCGAGGAGCGCCGGCTGGCCCGCCGCGAGGGCGTGGACCTGGTCCTGACCGACGAGGGCCGGGTCGCCGCCGGGAATCTGTCCCGGGCCCGCGAGGAGTCCTTCGCCGAACTGCTGGGCGACTGGTGGACGCCGGACCGTCCGACCGACCTCACCCAGCTGGTGGCGGAGCTGAACGAGGAGATGTGCGGTTCCGACGCGGAACGCCCGCACGAGAGCGCCTCCACCGCCCGCCCGCGGGGGGAACCGGCCTGACGGCCCGACCGTCAGCCGGCCAGGTCCTTCCGGAACCAGTGCTCGGCGTAGACCTCGTCGTTGTGCGGCGCGGTCTCCTCGTAGCCGTGCCGGGCGTACAGGGCCCGCGCCTCGACCAGGTCGGAGCGAGTGTCGAGGACGAGCTGCCGGGCGCCCAGGCCGCGCGCCGCGGCCTCGGCGGCCGCCAGCAGGAGCGGAGCCGCGCCCTTGCCGCGCAGGTCCGCGCGGACGAAGACCCGGCTCAGCTCGCCCGTGCCGGCGTCGAGCATCCGCACCCCCGCCGTCCCGCCGGGCTCACCGTCGTGGCGCGCGAGGAGCAGCACACCCGCGGGCGGCGCGAACTCGGCGCCCGTCCGCGCGGCGATCTCCCGCTCCAGCTCGTCGGGATCCGTCGTACGTCCCTCGTGCAGCTCGTACCACCGGTCGCTGACCTCGGTGTAGTACGCCCGCCAAAGGGTCGCGGCGGCAGGGGAGTCGAAGGGTTCGGGGGCCACGCTCCAGGAGCCTCGCGCGGCGGACGGCGGTCGGGTCATGCGGGCCATTGTCGGCCGGTGCCACCCCGGGCGCGCAACCGGATATGGGGCCGCGGCCGAACGGCGGGACGGGGAGGGGGTGTTGACGTCCGTGCCGTCCTGGGGCCGTTTGAGGAGCGGGTTCCGGGCAACCCGGTCCGGGAACCGGCCCGTTGGGTCGAGAACCGGGAAGGCACCCATGTCCACAGCCGTGATCATCGCTCTGATCATCGTGGCGGCCGTTGCCGTTGTCGCGGCCGCCCTGACCCTCCGCGCCCGAAGGCCGCCGGGCGGGCGCGCCCTGCGGCGGCGCTTCGGACCGGAGTACGACCGGACCGTCGCCCGGCACGACGGCGACACCCAGGCCGCCGAACGCGACCTGAACGAGCGCGTGAAGAAGCACGGCGCGCTGAGTGCGCGGCCGCTCGAGCCCGCGGCCAGGGAACGGTACGCGGCCGGCTGGACGGCCGCCCAGGAACGGTTCGTCGACTCGCCCCAGGAGGCGGTGGCCGAGGCCGACCGTCTGCTCGGCGAGCTGGCCGGAGAGCGCGGATTCCCGGGCGGGGACCGTTACGAGGAGCAGGTGTCGGCGCTGTCCGTCCACCACGGACACCACGTCCACGGGTATCGCCGTGTGCACCGGGCCGCGTTGGCCCGTACCGGCGGGGGCGGGAACGGCGGCGGCGAAACCGAGAAGCTGCGCGAGGCGATGCTGGAGGCCCGCGACCTCTTCGACGAGCTGCTGACCACGACCCGCGAGGACACCTCGCCGGCCAGGGCGCGGAACACGGAGGACGTGAGCGGGACCCCGGCCGCCCGCCAGGAGCGCAACGGGCGGTTCGCCCTGACCAAGGACACCCGGCGCGCCGAGCAGGCGCGGACGACGGGGAACGACGGGCGCGCGGAGCCGGCGGAGAGCGCCGGGCGTGCCGAGAACGGCGAGAGCGCCGAGAACGGCGAGAGCAGCACCAGGACGTCCACCCCCGATACTCGCTCCCACCTTCCCTGGTCCTTCACCAGGCGTCAGGCGAAGGGGAGTTGAAGAAGGTGAGCACCATGAAGCCAGAGCAGGATCCCGAGCGGACCCCGGCGCGCGAGGCCACCATGAAGGGCCGCGTGACCCCCGTACCCCCTGAGCGTTCCCCGGACGACCGGGCGGACGGCGACCACGGTGAGGCCGAGGACGTGTCGCGTCGTGAGGCCCTCAAGGGCCGGGTGGACCCCGTGTCCACCGAGCCCGCCCCGAGCGGGACCGGCGCCCCGGACCGGAACGGCGACCGCGCCAGGGCCGGCGCCGGTGCGGCCGGGACCGGCAAGGCCGACGGCGGGGGCTCGGCCGTCCGCCCGGCCGGGACCCGGACGGCCGACGGTGCCGACTCCCCGGTCCGTCCGGCCGGAACCGGTACGACGTCGTCCCGCGCGACGGCGGGTGCCGGTGCCGACGGGCGGGGTGCCGCCCCGGCCGACGGACGCGCGGGGCGTCCGGACGACGGTCCCGTGGCCCCCGTGTCCCGCACGTCCGGCGGCACCGACGACGGACCCGGTCCGCGTCCGGTGTCCCGGGATGCCGCGGGAGCGCGGCCCGGGGGCGGTCCGGCGGACACCGAGGACCGTGCGGAGGAGTCCGCCGGGCGGGACGAGCGGATGCTCTCGCTGGACGAGCACGACAAGTTCTCGCTGCGGATGCGGCACGCGGTCGGCGGGTTCATCGACGGGCCGCAGGCCTCCGTGGAAGAGGCCGACCACGTGCTGGAGGAGCTCGCGGGCCGGTTCACGGAAGCGGTGACCCGGCGGCGGCGCGACCTGCGGACGTCCTGGCAGTCGGGCGACGAGGACAAGGCGGGCGGCGAGGACACCGAGCGGCTGCGGCTCGCCCTGCGGGACTACCGCGAGATGACCGAGCGGCTCCTGCGGATCTGAGCCCACCCGGACCTTCCCCGGTGAAACAGGCCGCGTCCCGGATCATGGCCCGGGACGCGGCCTCACCGCGTCCGGGATTCTTCGCAGTTCGGGTGCGGCCGGACACGCCCTAGGACGGCGGGCCGTCCGGGGCCGGGTTCTCGCGGGTCGTGTGCCACTCCTGGACGATCTTCTCCACGTCGTACGGCTTGAGACCGAGCGGAGGTCCGGGCGGCGGCTTGAACATCATCTCGCGGATCTTGGCGTTGATCTCCTCGACGGCCCGCCGCACCGCACGCTCGGAGGGAAGCGCGGGAACCGCCGCGAGCACGTCCTCCGCCTCCTTGCGCAGGGCCAGCGTGGGCGGCAGGACCGACAGACCCTCGCGGGCCATCTTCCGTTTGATCCACCAGAGTTCGTCGTACGGGGTGTCGGTGACCTCGGGCAGCGGTTTGCCCGCGCCCGGGAGTTCCGTGAATTCGCCGCGGGCCTCCGCCTGGCGGATCTGCCGGTCGACCCAGGACTCGAAGCTGACGCCCGGTGGCTTGCGCTCGGTCATGAGTCCATTGTGCCGGAGGTCACGCGGCGACGGTAAAGGTCGAATTATCATGCGGCGGCGGCGGGGCAACCTCGTTCCCCGGCGGGACAATTGGACCAGCACCTCACGAAGGAGCGCGCGTTGCTCGAACTCACCATGGCCTCGGTGACCGGAGGGGACGCCGGAGCGACGGCCGGGATGCAGATGGCCGACGCGCCCAGCGACCCAGGAGCCATGCTGCGGGTGGGCCGGGACCGGGCCGTGTGCCGTCTCGCGACCCCCGACGACTGGCTGTTCGTCTCCCGGGTCCACCTGGAGTTCCTGTGCGGCCCCGACGGCTCCTGGCAGGTCACCTGGCTGCGGGGTTCGCACCCGGAGCCGTCCTCCGAGGTCCGGCTGATCCTCACGGGACTGCAGCCCCAGCCGCTTCCGTACGGCGGGACGGCCCGGCTCCCGGCGGGCGGCTCCGGCGAACTGGTCATCCAGGACCGCACCGGGCCCCACACCGTGAACGTGGGCTTCTACCACGAGGTCTGAGAGCGGCGCGGGGTGCGGCGGCGCGGTGGTGCGGGACCGGGCGGTCAGGCCCGTACGCGGGCCAGCGCGAAGCCGTCGTACCCCTTGCTGCCCACCGTCTGCACCGCCGTGCCGTCCAACTTCGGGTGGGTGGCGATCAGTTCGAGCGCGGCCCGGGTGCCCCGCACGCTCGGGTCGGTGCTCGTCCCGTCGGTCACCGCGCCGCCGCGGACCACGTTGTCGAGGACGATCACGCTGCCGGGCCGGGTGAGCCGGACCGCCCACTCGATGTAGTGGGGGTTGTTCACCTTGTCCGCGTCGACGAAGACGAGGTCGAACGGCTCCGGGTTCTCGTCCGCCAGCTTCGGCAGGGTCTCCAGGGCCGGGCCCACCCGCACCTCGGTGATCTTGTCGAGGCCGGCCCGCGCGAGGTTGGCCCGGGCGACCTCTGCGTGCCGGGGGTCGTACTCCAGCGTGATCAGCGTCCCGTCGGCGGGCAGGGCGCGGCCCAGCCAGATCGTGCTGTAGCCGCCGAGCGTGCCGATCTCCAGGATGCGGCGGGCGCCCTGGATCTCGGCGAGCAACTGGAGCAGCTTGCCCTGGTTCGGCGCGACGTTGATGGCGGGCAGTCCGGCCGCGTCGCTGTCGTGGAGCGCGGCGGTGAGGATCTCGTCGGCGGGGGCCAGGAGGTTGGTGAAGTGGTCGTCGACGTCGTTCCAGAGCTGTGACTCGCTCATGCACCGGGCCTTTCATAGCCTAGTTAGATGCGCTAAGGACTTTCGTCTCGAACCTAACCCCCGGCACCTCCGCGTGCCAGCAGGATTCGGGCCCCGCGCGTCGACGTGGCGCGGGGCCCGCCGGCGTCAACGTCGGGCGGGTTCCACGGCGGGCGCCGAGCCCGGCAGCGGCCGGCCCGCCGACTCCGTCATGAACCAGACGGCGGCACCGCCGATCACGGCCGCGGCCATCATGTAGTACGCGGGCATCATCATGTTCCCGGTCGCCCCGATGAGGGCGGTGACGACCAGCGGGGTCGTGCCGCCGAAGAGCGAGACGGAGACGTTGAAGCCGATCGAGAGCGAGCCGTAGCGGACCCGGGTCGGGAAGAGCGCCGGGAGCGCGGCGGGCATCGCGGCGGTGAAGCACACCAGCAGCAGGCCCAGGGCGCCCATGCCGAGCGCGACGGCGAGCAGACTGCCCTGGCGGATCAGCAGCAGCGCCGGGACGGACAGCGCCAGGAAGCCGGCACAGCCCGCGGCGATCACCGGGCGGCGGCCGACCCGGTCGGTCAGGGCGCCCGCGAAGGGCTGCACGACCATCATCAGCGCCATCACGCCGAGGACCACGAGCAGACCGTGCGTCTCGTCGTACTTGAGCTCGCTGGTCAGGTAGCTGGGCATGTAGGACAGCAGCATGTAGTCGGTGACGTTGAAGACCAGCACCAGGCCCATGCACAGCAGCAGCGTGCGCCACTGGCCGGTGACCATCTCGCGCAGCGGCACCTTGGGGCGGGCGGCCTCGGACTTCTCCAGCTCCGCGGCGAACGCCGGGGTCTCCTCCAGGCGCATCCGCAGGTAGAGGCCGATGATGCCCATCGGGCCCGCGATCAGGAACGGGACGCGCCAGCCCCAGGACAGCAGGTCGTCGGTGGACAGCAGGGCGGTCATGAGGGTCACCAGACCCGCGCCGCCGATGTATCCGGCCAGCGTGCCGAACTCCAGCCAGCTTCCGAGGAAGCCGCGCTTCTTGTCCGGCGCGTACTCGGCGATGAAGGTCGTGGCGCCGGCGTACTCGCCGCCGGTGGAGAAGCCCTGCACCAGACGGGCCACGAGCAGCAGGATCGGAGCGCCGACGCCGATCGTGGCGTACGACGGGATCAGACCGATCGCGAAGGTGCCCGCCGCCATCATGATCATGGTGAGCGCGAGGACCTTCTGGCGGCCGATCCGGTCACCGAGCGGACCGAAGACCATGCCGCCGAGCGGGCGGACGAGGAAGGCCGCGGCGAAGGCGCCGAACGTCGACAGGAGCTGGGCGGTCGGGTTGCCCGAGGGGAAGAAGACCTTGCCCAGGGTCACCGCGATGTAGCTGTAGACGCCGAAGTCGAACCATTCCATCGCGTTGCCGAGCGCCGCCGCCTTCACGGCGCGCCTGACCAGCGCGGGGTCGGTGACGGTGACCTCGGGGGAGCCGGGGCGGGCGGGAGCCGGGACACGGACGGCGGGGGCCGTCGGGGTCGCGGTCGGGGTGGCGGTCGGCAAGAGCCTTCCTTTCGCCGGGGACAGGGACGGGTCCGCCCGGGAGCGGGCCCGGGGGCTCGCGCAGGTGACCCGTGAAGGTGACCCGCGGGTGACCCGGGGCGGACCGGCGGCCCGTCCGAAGACGGGCCGAAAAGCGACCTTAGGGCCCTTTGCCCCCATCACGTGGGGTAAGCGGTCCTGCGCTCAGAGTGCGTAAAGGCGGCGTATGCAGGCGCGACGGGAGAACCGGAGCCGTCCTCGCGGGGTGCCGTCTGTGAGTCATGTCGCGGGCCCGGCCGGGAACCGGCCCTTTCGCGGACCGTCGATATTCGGACAAAGCGGAGCGGGCGTTCAGGCCGATCCGGGCCTGCCGCGCCCTCCGGTGACGGTGGCCGTGACGCGCCGGATCCTGATATGGGTTGACATAAGGGATCTGTGAGACACGGGTCGATCAACGGGTCGGAGGGCCGACAGGGCGTGGCGAACGTGGAGCACGGCGGACGGCCGGGCGAGGGCCTCGTGGGAGCACCGGAGACGGTGCGGGCCCGGGTGCGCGCGCTGCGCGTCGGGCTCTGGGCCGTCGCCGCCGTACTGGCCGTACGACAGCTCGCCGCCGTCCTCAGCACCCCCAAGGCGGAGCGGCTGACCGACCTGGAGACCTGGGTCGGCCCGCACGGCGTCCTGCACGTGAAGGGCTCGCTGTACGACTCGACACGGTTCACCGGCACCCCGTTCGGCGGCCTCGTCCTCAAACCCCTCACCCGGTCGGCCGAACAGGCCCTGGGCTGGGGCTGGACCTTCGGCACCCTGCTGCTCGTCGTGGCGCTCGGCCTGATCGCCGCCCGCGCCCTGCCACCGCCCGTGAGCCGGCGTACGTCACTGCTCGCCGCGCCCGTGGCCGTCAGCCTGCTGATGCTGTCGCTCCCCGTGCGCAACGCCCTCTACCTCGGCCAGACCAGCATCATCCCGGTGCTGTTCGTCCTGCTCGGCTGCTTCGTCGTCCGCGGCGAACGCCTCTGCGGCGTCCTCATCGGGCTCGCCGCCGCCCTCCAGCCGACCGTGCTGCTCTTCGCCCCGCTGCTCTGGTTCACCGGCCGCCGCCGCGCCGCCACCGCCACCGGCGTCACCTTCGCCGCCCTCACCGCGCTCGCCTGGGGCGCGATGCCGCACGACTCGACCACGTACTGGGTGCACCACCTGGCCGGCGTCGGCCTCGGCGGGTCCGCCGACGACCTCGCCAACCAGTCCCTGCACGGCGCCCTGCTGCGGCTCGGCCTCACCGGGCCGCTGGAGGTCGGCCTCTTCCTGGCGCTCGGCGCGGCCGTCGCCTTCCTCGGACTGCGCCGCGCGGTGCGCTACGCCCGGGACGGGCAGTTGCTGCTCGCCGTCGCGGTGACCGGCTGCGTCGCCGTCGCCGTCTCGCCCACCACCTGGCAGCACCAGGTCCTGTGGGTCCTGCTCGCGCTCGTCGGCCGGGTCGGCCGGAAGGCCTCCGACCGCTATGTGTGGCCCGTCGCGGTCGTCCTCGTCATGACGCTGCCCGTCCCGATGCTGCTGCCGGACATGCCGGTCCTCGAACCGGTGCGCGACAACGTGGTGCTGATCGCCGCGCTGGCCGCCGCCACGGCCGTTCCGTTCCTGTCCCGTACGTCCGCGTACTACCGGGCCCCGGTCCCCACCCGCCACGCGGCGCCCGCCCCCACCCGGTGGAGGCGGATCCCGCTGTCGGCGTCCGGCCGGATCCTCACCCGCCCGAACCTGCTCCTCGAACTGCTCCTGATCCGCGTCGGCTACTCCGCCTACCAGCAGGTCAGGCTCGCCGCCACGGGCGGCACCAACTCCGGCGGGCGGGCCACCGCCGAGCACCACGGCCGGCAGGTCCTCTCCGTCGAGCGGTTCCTGCACCTGGACATCGAGCGCTGGGTCAACCACGCGGTGGTCCAGGTCCCCGGCCTGCGGGACTTCTTCGACTTCTACTACCAGTCGTTCCACTTCGGTGTCCCGCTCACCATCCTCGCCGTGCTCTACGTCCGCCGCCCCGCCGACCACCGCTGGGCGCGCTCCGCCCTCGGCTTCGCGACCCTCCTCGCCCTCGTCGGCTTCTGGCTCTACCCGCTCGCCCCGCCGCGCCTGATGCCGGGCCTCGGCGTGATCGACACCGTGCACGGGGTGCAGGACTTCTCCAAGCCCGACTACGGAACGCTGACCGAGCTGACCAACCAGTACGCGGCGATGCCCTCGCTGCACTTCGGCTGGTCCCTGTGGTGCGGGATCGTCATCGTCGTGCTGGCGCCCAGGTGGTGGATGAAGGCACTGGGCCTGCTGCACCCGCTCCTCACGGTCTCCTCGATCGTGGCGACCGGAAACCACTGGGTCCTGGACGCCGTCGGCGGAGCGGCTGTCGTCGCCGCGGGCTTCGGCCTCACGTATCTCGTCAGCGGCCCGCGGGTCCGGGCGGCCGTGGCACCGGCCGGGGCCGCGGTGGGACGACCGGTCGGCGTGGCGGGCCGTACGCCGGGCTGATCACCTCGGGGGAGGCAGAGGCGGACGCGGGGGTGCCCCTGCCTCCCTCGGGACGGGCCGGCGGTGCCGGGAGGCCGCCGGCCCGAGCGTGCGCGGCCCCGCTACGCGTGACGGACCTGGAGCTCCTTGACCCCGTTCAGCCAGGCGGAGCGGAGGCGGCGGGGGTCGCCCGCCAGTCGCAGCTCCGGCATCGCGTCGGCGATCGCGTTGAAGATCAGGTCGATCTCCAGCGTGGCCAGGGACTTGCCGAGGCAGAAGTGCGGGCCGCCGCCGCCGAAGCCGAGGTGCGGGTTGGGGTCACGGGTGATGTCGAAGACCTCGGGGTTCTCGAACACCTCGGGGTCGTTGTTCGCGGAGGAGTAGAAGATGCCGACGCGGTCGCCCTTCCTGATCCGCTGCCCGCCCAGTTCGGTGTCCTGGGTCGCGGTGCGCTGGAAGGCGACGACGGGGGTCGCCCAGCGGACGATCTCCTCGGCGGTGGTCTTCGGCCGCTCCCTCTTGTAGAGATCCCACTGATCGGGGTGGGTGAGCAGGGCGTGCATCCCGTGGGTGATGGCGTTGCGGGTCGTCTCGTTGCCGGCGACCGCCAGCAGCAGGACGAAGAAGCCGAACTCGTCGGAGGCGAGATTCCCCTGGTCCTCCGCCGCCACCAGGGTGCTGACGATGTCCTTGGCCGGGCACTGCTTGCGGTCCGCCGCCATGTTCATCGCGTACGAGATGAGTTCGGTGGCCGACTCGGCGCCGATCTCCTCGGTGATCGCGTACTCCGGATCGTCGTACGCCACCATCTTGTTGGACCAGTCGAAGATCTTGACGCGGTCCTCCTGCGGGACGCCGATGAGCTCGGCTATGGCTTGGAGCGGCAGTTCGCAGGCCACCTGGGTGACGAAGTCGAAGGAGCCGTCGGGGGCGGCCTGCGCGAGCGCGTTCGCGACGATCGAACCGGCCCGGGCGCGCAGCGCGTCCTCCAGTGAGCGGATGGCGCGCGGGGTGAAGCCACGCTGCACGATCTGGCGGACCCGGGTGTGTTCGGGCGGGTCCATGTTCAGCATGATGAGGCGCTGGACCTCGATCTGCTCGC
This sequence comes from Streptomyces sp. NPDC056738, assembly GCF_042790435.1. Lineage (NCBI taxonomy): Bacteria > Bacillati > Actinomycetota > Actinomycetes > Kitasatosporales > Streptomycetaceae > Streptomyces > Streptomyces sp. NPDC056738. The sequence goes on along the minus strand of NZ_JBHTZF010000003.1, from coordinate 334,524 downwards.
GCTGGATGTGCTCGTTGAAGCGGATGACGGCCGTGTTGAGGAACGAGGAGAACAACTCGGGGTGCGTCGAGACGTACTTGACGTCCGAGTGCCGGGTGACGGCCCAGTAGCCGTCGTCCTCGAAGCCCGCCACACCGGGCTGTTGGGGGACCCAGTGGACCGGCTCGGCCCGGCGCAGCTCGGCGAACTCCGGGAGGGGCACGCGGTGGTGCAGCACGTCGGGGTCGGTGAAGTCGAACCCGTCGGGCAGCGCTGGACAGGACATCGGCAACTCCCGGCTCTTTCTCGCACGTAATTCTGACGGGTCATCAGGAACATGGAATCGCCGTGAAGGTAGTAACGGGTTCTACAAGTGGCAAGAGGCGCGGCCCTCCCAATTCCGTGCGGGATTGGTGCAGATCACGACTTCGGGAGCTGCACGACCCTTGCGGCGCGGGGGGTTCGCTCAGCAAACTGCACGCAGAACTGGTACGCGTTCTAGTTCTGCGCGGTGGGTGGGCCGGGACGCCCCGCGCTGCGCGGTTCAGCCAGGGCCTGGCCGCCGGGCAGGCCTGAGGAGAGGACGAGCCCCCATGGCCGCGGAACCCGTGATCGTCGAAGCCGTACGGACCCCCATCGGCAAGCGCGGAGGCGCGCTCGCCAATCTGCACCCCGCCTATCTCCTGGGCGAGACCTACCGTGAACTCCTCGGCCGCACCGGCATCCCCGCCGACTGCGTCGAGCAGATCGTCGGCGGCACGGTGACCCACGCCGGCGAACAGTCCATGAACCCCGCGCGCACCGCCTGGCTGACCGTGGGATTGCCCTACGAGACGGCCGCGACGACCGTCGACTGCCAGTGCGGGTCCTCGCAGCAGGCCTCCCACATGGTCGCCAACATGATCGCCGCGGGTGTCATCGACGTCGGGATCAGTTGCGGTGTCGAGGCGATGTCGCGGGTGCCGCTGGGCTCGGGGTCCAAGCACGGGCCCGGCAAGCCGTTCCCCGACGAGTGGAACGTCGATCTGCCGAACCAGTTCGAGGCGGCCGAACGGATAGCGCGCCACCGCGGACTGACCCGGGAGAACGTCGACTCCCTCGGGCTCATCTCGCAGGAACGGGCCGCCGTGGCCTGGGCCGAGGAGCGCTTCAAGCGCGAGACGTTCGCCGTGCAGGTGCCCACCACCGAGGACGAACAGCGGGCCGGGCAGGGCATGTGGCGGCTCGTCGACCGGGACGAGGGGCTGCGCGACACGTCCATGGAGGCGCTGGCGAAGCTGAAGCCGGTGATGCCGACGGCCGTTCACACGGCCGGCAACTCCTCCCAGATCTCCGACGGTTCGGCGGCCATCCTGTGGGCCTCCAAGCGGATGGCGCGGGCGCTGAAGCTGCGGCCGCGGGCGCGGATCGTGGCCCAGGCGCTGGTGGGTTCGGACCCGCACTTCCACCTGGACGGGCCGATCGACGCGACCCGGGCCGTGCTCGGCAAGGCCGGGATGTCGCTGAAGGACATCGACCTCGTCGAGATCAACGAGGCGTTCGCGTCCGTGGTGCTGAGCTGGGCCCAGGTCTTCGAGCAGGACCTGGAGAAGGTGAACGTGAACGGGGGCGGGATCGCGCTCGGGCATCCGGTGGGGGCCACGGGGGCGCGGCTCATCACCACCGCGCTGCATGAACTGGAGCGGGCGGACAAGGAGTTCGCGTTGATCACGATGTGTGCGGGTGGGGGGCTCGCGACGGGGACGATCATTCAGCGGGTGTGAGGGGGGCGCGGTGCGTTTGCCGTGGGCTCGCGGCGGGTTTGCCGCGGGCTTGCGGCGGGTTTGCCGCGGGCTTGCGGCGCTACTCCCGGCCGGAGACGGTTGCCGCCAGGGCTGCGGGGATCAGGGCCGCGATCAGCAGGGGGAGGGCGAGGCCGTGGTTCAGGACCAGCCACGCGCCGAGCAGGGCGCCGGCCGCCATCGCCAGGACGGAGGCGGTGCGGCGCGGGGAGTGGTGGCCCGCGCCGCCGCCGGCGCGGCTGTCGGCGGCCAGGCCCGTGAGGGTCATCGTCAGGACGGTGGTCGTCAGGTCGGCGATGCCGAGCCTGCGGACCGTCGCGTTGCGCAGGCCCATCGCGAAGGCCGTGACGGCGATCACGGTGTAGGTGGTGGCGGTCGCGTGCGGGGCGGCGAAGGCCACCGCCGCGCAGGCGGCCGTCAGGATCGCCTCGGCTCCGAAGACGGCGCGGGCCCAGGTGCGGCGGGGGCCGTCGCTCAGGCGGACGGTCGTCCGTCCGCCGGCTGTGGCGCCGGCCACGAAGCAGCACAGGGAGGTGAGGGTGTGCGGGACGGAGAAGCCGGGGGCGCCGGCGGCGGCGAAGCCGAGGACCACCACGTTGCCGGTCATGTTGGCCGTGAAGACGTGGCCCAGGCCGAGGTAGCTCACCGCGTCGATGAGGCCGCTGACGACGGTCAGTGACAACAGCGCGGGCACGAGGCGGAGGCCTCTTGACTCGGGGTCGTGCGGCGGGGTCATGCGGGCCAGTCCACCACGGGGGCGGGTCCCGGTCGTGTCCGCGTTCGCGGTGTCGCTCCGGTGGGTGGGTCGGGGCCGTGCCGGTGCATCAGCCCGTCGCCGTTGGGTGAGATGTGGGCGTCGGTGGCGACGGCCATTGATGTACCGGCACGTCCCCGACGGCGCGATCCCGGCTGCGGGTGCATGATCCAGACGGTTCCAACCCCGGCCGACGAAAGTCCCAACCCCGGCGGCCAGAGCTTCCAGCCCGGCCGGCCAACGCTTCCGGCCCCGGCCGGCCAAAGCTTCCGGCCCCGGCCGGCCAAAGCTTCCGGCCCCGGCCGGGCAAGGCTTCCGGCCCCGGTCGGCGAAAGTTCCAACCCCGGCCGGTCACGGCTTCCAGCCTCGGTCGGGGGAAGCTCCAACCCGGACCGCCAAAGCTCTCAGCCCGGTCCACCAACGCTTTCAGCTCCGGGCGGCGAAAGTTTCAGCCCCTCCGGCGTTTGAGGAGCGGGGTCTGGGGCGGAGCCCCAGGTTCGGGTCGGGTAGGGGCGGAGGGGGCGAAAGAAGGTTGTGGCCGGACGGGGGGGGGAGAGGGGGGCGGAAGGCCGGGGTACGACGAAGGCGGCAGCCCCGGAACGGGGTGCCGCCTTGTGTTTGCGGGGCTGATCAGTACCAGCCGTTGGCCTGCCAGAAGCTCCAGGCACCGGCCGGGCTGCCGTAGCGGGAGTTCATGTAGTCCAGACCCCACTTGATCTGGGTCTTGGGGTTGGTCTTCCAGTCGGAACCGGCGGAGGCCATCTTGGAGCCGGGAAGCGCCTGGACCAGGCCGTACGCACCGGAGGACGAGTTGGTCGCGCTGACGTTCCAGCCGCTCTCGTGCTCGACGATCTTGCTGAAGGCGTTGAACTGCGAGGCGTCCGGAATCATCGTGTGGGCGATCGACTTCGCGGCGGAGGCGCTGGTCGGAGTGGCGGCCTGGGCAGGCGCCGCGGCCAGGACCATACCGGCGGTGGCGGCGGCCACGGCGGTACCGGCGAGGGCCTTCTTCGGGGAAGAGACGATGCGGCGGATGACGGAGACGGACACGGAGAACCTGTTTCCTCGGGGACATGGAGTCGCTGGTGCGCCGTGACCACGTGGTGTGTGGAAGGAGCGGCGTACGTCGGCGCCGCGGCCCGTGGGGGCTCGTGGCGCCTGGCGACGTCCTCAAGACAAACAGGATCCGAGCCCGTCCGCAATGACCCTTTTTACTAGTTGTGGTCGCATTCGAGGGGAGTGGGTGCGGTGTGACGTGGATCTCAATGTGCAGGTCAGAGGGTGTATTGGTGCGGGCATGTCAGGTGCTGTGTCTACTAGGGCGCCTCGTATGTGACCTGCGCCCTGTGGGCCGGTTCACCCCGCCCCTGACGGACGGTGCGGGGGAGGCCACGCGGTGCTGACCGGCGCTGTGACGTGGGTCCCTGATCACCGCGGGTCGAACGTGACCGGGCTCTCGAAAGCCGCCCGGCGCGTGGCCCTGCGCAGCGCCTTGAGGAGGGCCGTGCCGATCGTCAGGGTCAGGACGACCGTGACCACCGCCCGCCCCAGGTCCCAGCCGAGCGAGGTCGCCAGGCAGTATGCGAGGAAGCGGGCGAGGTTGGCGGGTACGGCGGCGTGCGGGTCGAAGGCGATGTTCGAGGCCAGCGCGTCCATGAAGGGCCAGCCGGCCAGGTTCATGACGGTGCCGTAGGCGAAGGCGGCGAGGAAGCCGTACCCGGCGAGCATCAGCAGCTCCGCGCGGCCGCGCAGCCGGTCCGGGCCCGGCAGGAGCCCGGCCCCCATCGTGAACCAGCCCATGGCCAGCATCTGGAACGGCATCCAGGGCCCCACCCCGCCCGTCAGCAGCGCCGACGCGAACATGGTCACGGACCCGAGGACGTAGCCGAAACCCGGCCCGAGCACCCGGCCGCTCAGCACCATCAGGAAGAACATGGGCTCGATCCCGGCTGTCCCGGCCCCCAGCGGGCGCAGCGCGGCGCCGGTCGCGGCCAGCACACCCAGCATGGCGACCGCCTTAGGGCCGAGGCCCGATTCGGAGATCGTCGCCGCGACCACCGCGACCAGCAGGACGAGGAGCCCCGCGAACAGCCAGGGCGCGTCCTGGGCGTGCGCGCTGACCTGCGAGCCGGGACCCGCGAAGAGCGGCCAGCCGAATCCGGCCGCTCCGGTCGCGCTGACCAGGACCAGGGCGGCGACGGAACGCGGGCCGAGACGGACGGCCCGGGCCTGGGCCTGGGGCTGAGGGCGGGAACGGGGGCGGGCGGAGGGGTCGGTGGAGGTCATGCGAGGGCCCTTCCGACCTGGGCGACGGTGAGCCACGGCTCGGGGGCCAGGATCTTGGCGACCTGCGGGGCGAACGACGGGGACGCGACGACCACCTCGGCGGTGGGACCGTCGGCGACGACCTCACCGTCCGCGAGGATCACCACACGGTCGGCCAGTTCGGCGGCGAGTTCCACGTCGTGGGTGGCCAGCACGATGGCGTGCCCGCCGGCGGCCAGCCCGCACAGCAAGGAGACCAGCCGGGCCTTGGCCGCGTAGTCGAGGCCCCGGGTCGGCTCGTCGAGCAGCAGCAGCGGGGGACGCGCCGTGAGGACGACGGCCAGCGCCAGCGCCAGCCGCTGCCCCTCCGACAGATCACGCGGGTGCGTGTCGTCCGCGATGTCCGGCAGCAGCTCGGACACCAGCGCCCGGCAGGTTCCGGCGGCGGCCCCGGCGTCCTCGTCGGCCGCCGCGCACTCGGCGGCCACCGTGTCCGCGTACAGCAGGTCCCGCGGCTCCTGCGGTACGAGTCCCACGCGGCGTACGAGGTCACGCGGCGCCGTGCGGTGCGGTGTCGCCCCGCCGACCCGGACGGATCCCGCCGCCGGTTCGACGAGCCCGACCAGTGCTCCGAGCAGGGTCGACTTCCCTGCGCCGTTGCGGCCCATCAGCGCGATGGTCTCGCCCGGCCCCGCGGTCAGGTCGACCCGCCGCAGCGCCTCGACGCGCCCGCGCCGGACCGCCAGCGACTCGACGACGGCCACCTCCGACGGCGGGGGAGGGGGCGTGGTCGTCGGCGCGCTCCCGCCTCCTCCGCGTTCCCGTCCCCGTCCGCGGAAGAGGCGGGAGAGGAGGGGGGTGGGGGTGGCTGGGGGTTTCGGTGCCGGTGACTGTGACTGTGACTGTGACTGGGGGAGGGGGAAAGGGGGCGTGGGTTCGGGTGAGGGTGTGGCGGTGAGGCGTTCGCGCAGGGTTCCCGCCCTGCGGCGTGCGTCGCGCACGGTCAGGGGGAGCGGGGACCAGCCGGCCAGGCGGCCGAGCTCCACGACCGGCGGGCACACCGGGGAGACGGCCATGATCTCGGCCGGGGTGCCGAGCGTCAGCGGCGCTCCCGGAGCGGGCAGCAGGGCGATCCGGTCGGCGTACTGGACGACCCGTTCCAGGCGGTGCTCGGCCATCAGGACCGTGGTGCCGAGGTCGTGGACCAGGCGCTGCAGGACGGCCAGGACCTCCTCGGCGGCGCCGGGGTCCAGGGCCGAGGTGGGCTCGTCGAGGACCAGGACCCGCGGGTGCGGGGTGAGCACCGAACCGATCGCGACCCGCTGCTGCTGGCCGCCGGACAGCGTGGCGATCGGGCGGTCGCGGAGGTCGGCCAGCGAGAGCAGGTCGAGGGTCTCCTCGACCCGGCGGCGCATCACGGCCGGTGCGAGGCCCAGCGACTCCATGCCGTAGGCGAGTTCGTCCTCCACCGTGTCCGTCACGAAGTGGGAGAGCGGGTCCTGGCCCACCGTGCCGACCACGTCCGCGAGTTCGCGCGGCTTGTGGGTCCGGGTGTCCCGCCCCGCGACGGTGACCCGGCCGCGCAGCGTTCCGCCCGTGAAGTGCGGGACCAGCCCGCTCACCGCGCCCAGTACCGTCGACTTGCCGACCCCGGACGGGCCGACCAGCAGCACCAGTTCGCCCTCGGGCACCTCGAAGTCCACGCCCCGGACGGCGGGTTCGGCCGCTCCCGCGTACGTCACGGAGACATCCTCGAAGCGGATCACGATGACTCCTCGGGGGCAGGGGTTCGCCGGGCGGCCGGGGCCGCGAAGGCGGGGAGCAGGCCGAGCAGGATCGCGGCGGCGGGCAGGAGCGGGAGGTCGGGGGCGACCAGGGGGATGACGCCGGGGCGCAGCGCCACGGGGTCCTGGGAGGCGGCCACGATCATCAGGGCCGCGACCGCCACGCCCGACCCGGCGACCAGCCAGGCCCGGACGCCCCAGAGGTCCGGCCGGTACCGCGTGCGCGGTGAGCGGCGGCCGCCCAGCCACAGGCCGCCGAGCGCCGCGCCGAGCCCGGCCAGCAGGACCGGAAGGCCGTAGGTGTCGCCCGCCGCGGTCAGCAGTCCGTACGTTCCGGCGCAGACACCGAGCAGGCCGCCCAGGGTGAGGGCGCCGGTGGTCCGGCGGATGGCGGCCGGGACCTGTGCCGTACGCCCGTAGCCGCGTGCGTCCATCGCCGCCGCCAGTGCGACCGAACGCTCCAACGCGCCCTCCAGGACGGGGAGTCCCACGTGCAGCAGGCCGCGCAGCCCCCGGTCGGGGCGGCCACGGAGCCGGCGCGCGGCGCGCAGCCGCTGGACGTCGGCGATCAGGTGGGGAGCGAAGGTCAGCGCGACGACCACCGCGACGCCCGCCTCGTACAGCGCTCCCGGCAGCGACTTGAGCAGTCGTGCCGGGTTCGCCAGGGCGTTGGCGGCGCCGACGCAGACGAGGAGGGCGGCCAGCTTCAGGCCGTCGTAGAGCGCGAAGAGCAGGCCCTCGGCGGTGACCCGGCCGCCGACGCGCACCCCCTGCGCCCAGTGCGGGAGGGGGATCTCGGGGAGCGTGACGATCACGTGCGTGCCGGGGATCGGGGAGCCGAGGAAGACGGCGAAGGCCAGACGGATGACGAGGACGGCCGCGGCCAGCTTCACGAACGCGGCGTAGGAACGGGCCCACGGGGCGTCGCTGCGGTGGGTGGCCACCACGAAGCCCGCCACCGCCATGAGCAGCGCCAGCAGCAGCGGGTTGGTGGTGCGCGAGGCGGCCGTGCCGAGCCCCAGCGCCCAGACCCACCAGGCCCCGGGATGCAGCGCGTCGGCCCGGGCCACCGCAGCGGGACCGAGGGTATGGGGGCGAGGGCGGGGGTCAGGGAGGGGGCGGGTGCCCCGTGACGGGACGCCGGGGGTGGTAGGCGCGGCGGGCGCGGCGGGGGGCTGCGAACCCGCCGGGGCGTCGCTCGGCGATGGCTCCGCCCGGTCGGTGTCCGGCGGTGATCCCGCCGTGCTCGTGCTCCGCGGTGCCTTCGACTCGCTCGCGTCCGGTTCCGGGCGTCGAGGGACCGGCATGCCGGGTTCCCGGTGTCGTTCGGGTCGGCGGGAGGTCCGCCGATTCGGGGCGGTGGGGTGGTCGGCCTCGGTCATGAGTTGTGCCTAGCCCCTGCGCCGGCGGGCCTGCCATACGGCCGCCGCGCCCAGCACGGCCACCGCGGCCGCTCCCGCCAGCAGGCCCACCGAGGGGCCCTGGTGGGCCGGCGCGGAGGCGCCCGGGCGGGCGGACGCGGTCGGGCCGCCGGCCGCCACGGGTTCGCCGCAGCCCGTACGCGGATAGCCGGTGATGGCGCAGAGGAGGGCGTTGGTGTCGTAGCGCAGGGGGGCGGCGACCTCGGCCAGGGCTTCGGCCGTGCTCGCGTCGGGCGCGACCTGGGCGCAGGCGGTGCGCGCGGCCGGCGGACGTTCGCCGGACGGGGCGTCGGCGGCCGTGCCCGGGTCGATGACCAGGGCGACCCGCTTCGTGCCGGGCCGGGCGGGCGTCTTGGCGCATATCGCGGTGAACTCCCGCTCCCCGCGCGGCTGTACGGCGTGCCGGGAGTCCTCGCTCACGGCGAAGCGGAAGCCCTGGACGTCTCCGTCGGACGGTCGCGCGGTCGACGGACCCTGGGTGGCGTAGGTCCACTTTCCGCCGGTCAGGTCCCAGAAGGACCAGTAGCGGTAGCCGACCGCGCCCGCCTGCCCCGCGCCGCCGAGGACGAGGAGCAGGAGGGCGGGCACGAGCGCCAGGGCGAGCGCGGCCGTCCGACGGCGGGTCACGGCTGCTTCTTCTTGTTGCGGCCGCTGATCAGGAAGCCGATGCCGATGCCCGCGACCAGGCCGACGCCGACGATCCACCAGACGCCGAGCCCGTTGCCGTCGTCCTTCTTCTCGTCGTTCTTCTTCTCGCTCGGGCTCGCCGAGGCGCCGGCCGCGACCGGGCCCGGGCCCGTGGCGGCGAGCTGTGCGACGAGGTCCTTGCCGCCGAAGGCGCGCGGGTCGGTGCCGGTGGCGTGTGCCGCGAAGATGAGCTGCGCGTACGCGGCGGGGCCGGACTTGGCCGCCCAGTCGGCGGAGTTCTTCTCCAGCCAGGCGAGCGGCTTCTGCGCGTCCTTCGTCGCGCCGATGGCCGCGAGGGCCACGACCGCGTCCGCCGTGTTGCCGTAGTCGGGCTGGTCCTCGGCGCCGGGGAGCGCGGACTTCAGGTACGAGGACTTCGCCAGCGCCTTGCCGAGATAGTTGGCGCCGTTCCCCGCGGCGTCCGCGAGGTTGGGCTTGTCGCCGACGTGGCAGCCCGTGAGGTCGAACGCGTTGCCGGTCTCCGCCACGAAACCCTGGCCCATGCCGGCGGTCACGCCCGCGGCGGTCGCGTCCGCGTTCGCCGCCAGCTTGCCCTTCTTGTCGGGCTGGTAGGCGAAGGCGCCCTCACCATCGGAGTCGCAGGCCGTCGACAGCTTCACCAGGGCGTCGTAGGGGGACTTGCCGTCCTTGGTGACGCTCGCGGGCTTCGTGCCGACCGCCTTCAGCGCGCCGATCACGACGGACGTCGAGTTGGTGTCGCTGGGGCCGCCGGCCATGTAGCCCCAGCCGCCGTCCTTGTTCTGCACGGACTTCAGCCAGGTCACGGCCTTGCCGGTGGCGTCGTCGTGCCCGCCGAGCCCGCCGAGCGCCTGGACGGCCGCCGCCGTGCTGTTGGTGTCGACCTGGGTCTTCGCGTCGCACGCGGCGCTCGCGTCGGCGCGGTAGGCGGCGAAGGCGCCGTTCGCGCACTGCTGGTCGGTCAGCCAGCCCACGGCCGAGGAGGCCGGGCTCTGGCCGGCGGTGTGCTGGGCGAGCAGTGCGAGCGACTGCCGCCAGACGCCGTCGTAGGTCGGGTCGGCGGAGCCGAACAGGCCCGAGGGGAGGGCCGCCGAGGGCGACGGGGACGGGGACGAGTCGGCGGCGGAGGCGGCCGGGGCGATCACCGCCCCGATGACGGCGGTGGTGGCCAGTACCGCTGCGGTGCGGCGAACAGACATGACTCTCCCTGCGGGGAGACGGGCAGCACCGGGCACACTGAGGCTTCCGGGCGGCTCCGGCTCCGTATCCCTCGACGATGCCGGCCGTCGGCGGGCTGCCGAGGGCACGAGCCGGTCACGTCCCGGGCGAGGCGATCCGGCTCACCACCGAAGGTGGCTCACGGTTGCGGGTCAGCGCCGGATTTGCACCGGCTTCTCCTCGTACGGGTGTGATGACGACGCGCACACTCTACCGGCCGGTCCGAGGCCGTCGGTTGTCGCGTTCGGCACTGGCCCGGGGTGACCTGGGCGACATCCGCTAGGTTCGGGCCCATGCGAACGGGGAGACTGCTCGGCTCGGGGCGTTCGGCGGACGTCTACGAGATCGACGAGGCGTGGGTGCTGCGGCGGGACCGCGCGGGCTGGGGCGACGCGACGGCCGAGGCGGCGGTGATGCAGCACGTGCGCTCGCACGGCTATCCGGTGCCGGGTGTGCGGGCCGCGACCCGCGGGGACCTGGTGATGGAGCGGCTGTCGGGGCCGACCATGCTGGAGGCCTTCGGGCAGGGGCTGCTCTCCGCCCAGGAGGCGGGGCTGACCCTGGCCAGGCTGCTGCGGAAGCTGCACGCCGTGCCCGCCCGGCTCTCCGACGACCCCGGCGTCCGCGTTCTCCATCTGGACCTGCATCCCGACAACGTGATGCTGACCCCGGACGGGCCGAAGGTCATCGACTGGTCCAACGCCGAGGAGGGGCCGCCCGGTCTCGACTGGGCGATGTCCGCCGTGATCCTCGCCCAGGTCGCCGTCGGCGGCGAGGCGATCGGGGACGTGGCCGGGGAGACGCTGGAGGCGCTGCTCGACGGGAACGAGGACCAGGTGACCGAGGCGGGACTCGTGGAGGCGGGCCGGCGCCGTGCGGCCAACCCGACGATGAGCCCGCGGGAGGTCGAACTCCTCGGCGAGGCGGACGAGTTGATACGGGAGTTGTTGGGCTGAGGAGGGCGCGGGCCGGCGAAGTCGGTGGGGCGCGCCGATGGGCGGCCCCGGGTGCGGGTGGGTGCGGGCTCGGTGGGGCCGGGGTCCGGCAGTGCCGGGGATTCGGTGGGTGCCCGGGCGGTCTCACACCGCCGCGTACGTCACCGGGTCGCTGCCCGCCACCGCCTCCGCCCGTCCCAGTTTCACCAGGCGGCGGATGTGGGCCTCGGCCTCGGAGACCGCGATGTTCCGTGATCCGTAGGGGATCTCGGCCCAGGGGCGGTTCCACTCCATGCGCTCGGCGAGCTGCCAGGGTGTGAGCGGTACGGAGAGCAGGGCGAGGAGGCCGGTGAGCCGCTCCTCGTGGTGCGCGAGCAGTTCGGTGACCCGCGCGGGGGCGTCGGTGAACACGTGCTGGTGGGCCGGGAGCACCTCGGCGGGGCCGAGGCGGCCGACGCGCTCCAGGGAGTCGAGGTAGTCGCCGAGGGGGTCGGCGATCTCCGCCAGGCCCTCGACGCCGCCCGCGTAGGGCGGGCGCCCGTGGGTGTCCGGGTCCTCGTAGAGGCCGATGTGCGGGGTGATCCTCGGCAGCAGGTGGTCGCCGGAGAACAGGCGTCCGTTGCCGGGCAGTCGGTCCGGGTGGGCCTCCTCCAGGTGGAGGCACACGTGTCCGGGGGTGTGGCCGGGGGTCCAGACGGCCCGCAGCCGGCGGCCGGGCAGGGGCAGGAGTTCGCCGGGGACGATCTCGCGGTCGGGCAGCGCGGGGGAGAAGCCGGGCAGCGTGCTGGGGCGGCGCAGGGAGCGGGGTGCCTCGCGGAGCGGGGCGACGTGCTCGTCCGGGGCGCCGCAGGCCGTCAGTTTCGCGGCCATGTAGGCGAACCAGCCCTCGGGCCTGGTCTCGCGGGTGCGCCGGACGATCGCCGCGTCGGCGGCGTGCATCGCGATCCAGGCGCCGGACGCCTCCCGGACCCGGCCCGACAGCCCGTGGTGGTCGGGGTGGTGGTGGGTGATGACCACGCCGTGGATCTCCGTGACGGAGGTCCCGCAGCCGGTGATCCCCTCGGTGAGGGTGTCCCAGGAGTCCGGGTCGTCCCAGCCGGTGTCGACGAGCACGGGACCCGCGTCCGTGTCGACGAGATACACCAGCGTGTGGCCGAGCGGATTGTCCGGGATGGGGACCCTGATCGACCGTACGCCCCCGCCGTGATCGGTCACCTGCGTCATGCGCTCCCACCCATCGCCGACTCCCGCCACTATAACTAGAACGGGTTCCAATGGGAGCCCAAGTCGACTGTCGTGTCCGCATGTTCCGCGGTCCGTCGCCGTGTCCGCGGCGTGGACTCATCCGGCTGGAACTGGTATCAGTTCTCGTATCTGATGAAGCGTCAGAAGTAGTGGCAGAGAGCGTCCTTGGGAGGCAGTCGGCCATGACCGAGCTCGTGGAACACGGACAACTGTTCATCGGCGGGGAGTTGACCGACCCGCTCGGCAAGGACGTCATCGAGGTGATCTCGCCGCACACCGAGGAGGTCATCGGCCGGGTGCCGCACGCCTCGACGGCCGATGTCGACCGTGCCGTCGCCGCCGCGCGCCGGGCGTTCGACGAGGGCCCCTGGCCGCGGACGAGCCTCGACGAGCGGATCGCCGTCGTGACCCGGATCAAGGACGCCATCGCCGTACGGCACGAGGAGATCGCCCGCGTCATCTCCTCGGAGAACGGCTCCCCCTACTCCTGGAGCGTCCTCGCGCAGGCCCTCGGCGCGATGATGGTGTGGGACGCGGCGATCACGGTCGCGCGCGACTACCCGTACGAGGAGAAGCGCGACGGAGTCCTCGGCAAGCTCCTCGTCCGCCGCGAGCCGGTGGGCGTGGTGGCGGCCGTGGTGCCGTGGAACGTCCCGCAGTTCGTCGCGGCGGCCAAGCTCGCGCCCGCGCTGCTGACCGGCTGCACCGTCGTACTGAAGCCGTCGCCCGAATCGCCGCTCGACGCCTATCTGCTCGGCGAGATCGCGAAGGAGGCCGGGCTGCCCGAAGGGGTGCTGTCGATCCTCCCGGCCGACCGCGAGGTCAGCGAGTACCTGGTCGGACACCCCGGCGTCGACAAGGTCTCCTTCACCGGGTCGGTCGCCGCCGGCAAACGCGTGATGGAGGTCGCCTCCCGTCATCTCACCCGCGTGACGCTGGAGTTGGGCGGCAAGTCGGCGGCCGTGGTGCTGCCCGACGCGGACCTCGCCACCGCGGTCCCCGGGATCGTCTCGGCGGCCTGGATGAACAACGGCCAGGCCTGCGTGGCCCAGACCCGCATCCTCGTGCCCCGCTCGCGCTACGACGAGTTCGCGGACGCCTTCGCCACGGCGGCGAACGCGCTGGTCGTCGGAGATCCGCTCGACCCGGCCACCCAGGTCGGCCCGCTGGTCGCCGAGCGGCAGCAGCGGCGCAACCTCGACTACATCCGCATCGGCCAGGAGGAGGGCGCCAAGATCCTGGCCGGCGGCGGGCGTCCGCAGGGGCTGGACCGCGGCTGGTACGTCGAACCCACCCTGTTCGGGGACGTCGACAACACGATGCGCATCGCCCGGGAGGAGATCTTCGGCCCGGTCATCTGTCTGCTCCCCTACGGCGACGAGGCCGAGGCCGTGAAGATCGCCAACGACTCCGACTACGGGCTGAGCGGCAGCGTCTGGACCGCGGACGTCGCCCACGGCATCGACATCGCCCGCCAGGTCCGTACCGGCACCTACTCGGTGAACACCTTCAGCCTCGACATGCTGGGCCCCTTCGGCGGCTACAAGAACTCCGGTCTGGGGCGGGAGTTCGGGCCCGAGGGGTACGGGGAGTTCCTGGAGCACAAGATGATCCACCTGCCGGCCGGCTGGGAGGCCTGAGGATGGGCGACCGCTGGCAGGTCGAGGTCGACCGGTCCGTCTGCATCGGCTCGGCCCAGTGCGTCCACCTCGCCCCGGACGCCTTCCGCCTCGACACCGGCATGCAGTCCCACCCCGTCGAGGCGGAGACCGACGCCAACGAGAAGATCCTCGAAGCGGCGGAGGGCTGCCCGGTGGAGGCCGTCATGATCTCGCTGCTGGCCGGCGGCGAACCGGTGTTCCCGCCGGAGGAATAGGCCGCCGGGCACGGGGACGCTCCACCGTCCCCGATATCCTCCGGCTTTCGACGGATCGACCGGGGCGGGAACAGTGCAGAAGTCCGAGGCCAGGAAACTGATCGGGGAAGCGGAGGCGGCGTGGGACGCCGAGGAGTGGCAGCGCTCCGCCGACCTCTACGAGCGGGTTCTGGCGCATTTCCCCGACGAGGAGCGGAGCGCGGTGTGGTGGTACGACGCCGCGCTCGCCCACAAGTTCCTGCGGAACTGGGACAAGGCGCTCGACCTCGGACGGGCGGCGGCGGCCCGCTCCCCGCGCGGCGAGGGCGATCCCGCGTACTGGAACCTCGGCATCGCCGCCACGATCCTGCGGGACTGGGCGACGGCCCGCGACGCCTGGGCCGGCTTCGGCATCGAGATCCCCGAGGGTGAGGGCGAGATCGCGGGACGCTTCGGCGCCGCCTGCGTACGGCTGGACACCGACGGGCAGCGGGAGGTCGTGTGGATCGAGCGGTTGTGCCCGACCCGGGGACGCGTCGTGAACGTGCCCGTCACGGGCGGGCGCCGGTACGGCGAGATCGTCGTGCACGACGGCGAGCCCAAGGGCGAACGGGTCTACGAGGGCACGGCTTACCCGGTGTTCGACGAGCTCACGCTCTTCGAACCCTCACCGCTGCCGACCCTGGAGGTGACGGTCGCGGCCGGCGAGAGCGACGACCTGGACGCCCTGCTCACCCTGTTCACCGAGCACGGCTTCGGCGCCGAACCCGCCAGTTCCGTACGTGTCCTGTGCGCCTGCTGCAGCGAGGGCACCCATCAGCAGGAACGCGATGTCCGGGCGGGCGCCCAGGCGGTGTCGCTCGCGGCCCCGGAGCCGGAGGCGCGGCGGCTGCTGGAGCGCTGGGCCGGGGAGACGGCGATCGGGCGGAGCTGGAGCGGCCTGGAACGGGTGGGCCAGGGGCGGGTGGGCTAGGAGAGGGTGGGCTTGGAGCGGCGCACCCGGTCGTAGGGGTGCTTCCGCAGGTACCGGCCTTGACGCTCGGGCCGGCGCTCCTGCGAGTACCGGCCTTCCCGTTCGGGCGGGCGGCGCTGCCCCCCGCACCGGAGCCGCCGGAGCTACCGGTCGTCCGGGCCCGTCAGGTCGATCAGGCGGCAGACCGTCTCGATGTCTATCTTGACCTGGGCGATCGAGGCGCGGCCGGAGAGCCAGGTGATCAGGGCGGAGTGCCAGGTGTGCTCGATCACCCGGACGGCGGAGAGCTGGTCGGGCGTCGGGTCGTCGAGGCCCATCGCGTCCAGGATGATCACCGTGGTCTGCCGCGAGACCTGGTCGACCTCGGGGCTGACACTGCGGTCCGCGAAGGTGAGCGCGCGGACCATCGCGTCGGCCAGGTGCGGCTCCCGCTGGAGGGCGCGGAACGCCCGCATCAGGGTCTCCGCCACCCGCTCGGCGGCCGTGTCCCCGGCCGGCGGCTTCTTGCGCAGCGTGCCGTGCATGTGCTCGAGCTGGTCCTGCATCGTGGCGACCAGCAGATGCACCTTCGAGGGGAAATAGCGGTACAGGGTGCCGAGGGCGACCTGCGACGACTCCGCGACCTCGCGCATCTGTACGGCGTCGAAGCCGCCCCGGCTGGCGAGCTGCGCGCTCGCGTGCAGGATCCGGCGGCGGCGCGCCTCCTGGCGCTCGGTGAGCGGCGGGGAGGCGGGATGCGCGATGGAGTGCGGCCGGTGGTGCGCGGCGCCGGAGGACGCGGCGGGCGTGCTGGCCCCCGGCGCCGGTCGCGCGTAGTTCGAGTCCGCCTTGGCTTCCGCAGGCATGGGTCCGTTCCGTGACATCAGCGAGAGGGAGCGGTGAGCCGGCCCGGCAGGGCGTGACACCACCGGGTGAACCAGGCGATCCAGCCGCCCGGTCGTGGCGTGAATCACCTGATCCACCGCTCACAGCGGCGCTACCTGCCGGTAGATTCAGTGCTCCGTGAACGATCAAGTCTGAAACTTGTTCTAGATTAGCGTCCCGGCGTAATCTCGCGGGAAAGTGCAGGGAGAAGGGGACCGGAAGTGACCGCTGAGGCCATGGAGGCGGACCCCGGGGAGGGCGCGGCAGCCGACGGGGACCGACCCCTGCGCATCGCGCTCCTCACGTACAAGGGAAACCCGTTCTGCGGCGGCCAGGGTGTCTACGTACGGCATCTCTCGCGCGAACTCGCCCGCCTCGGCCACCGCGTCGAGGTCATCGGCTCCCAGCCCTACCCCGTGCTCGACGAGGGCCTGCCGGGCCTGAGCCTCACCGAGCTGCCCAGCCTGGACCTGTACCGCCAGCCGGACCCCTTCCGCACGCCCGCGCGTGACGAGTACCGCGACTGGATCGACGCCCTCGAGGTCGGCACGATGTGGACCGGCGGCTTCCCCGAGCCGCTGACCTTCTCGCTGCGCGCCCGCCGGCATCTGCGGGCCCGGCGCGGCGAGTTCGACGTCGTCCACGACAACCAGACCCTCGGCTACGGCCTCCTCGGGGACGTCGGCGCTCCGCTGGTGACCACGATCCACCACCCCATCACCGTCGACCGGCAGCTCGAACTGGACGCCGCCGAGGGCTGGCAGCGCCGCGCCTCCGTGCGCCGCTGGTACGCCTTCACCCGGATGCAGAAGCGCGTCGCGCGCCGCCTGCCGTCCGTGCTCACCGTCTCCGGCACCTCCCGCCAGGAGATCGTCGACCACCTCCGGGTCGAGCAGGACCGCATCCACGTCGTCCACATCGGCGCGGACACCGACCTGTTCTCCCCGGACCCGTCCGTGCCCCAGGTACCGGGCCGCATCGTCACCACCTCCAGCGCCGACGTGCCCCTCAAGGGCCTGGTGTTCCTCGTCGAGGCGCTCGCGAAGCTGCGGACCGAGCACCCGGGCGCGCACCTCGTCGTCGTCGGCAAGCGCGCCGAGGACGGGCCGGTGGCCCAGGCCATCGAGCGGTACGGCCTCGACGGCGCCGTCGAGTTCGTCAAGGGCATCTCCGACGCCGAGCTCGTCGACCTCGTCCGCTCGGCCGAAGTCGCCTGCGTGCCCTCCCTGTACGAGGGCTTCTCGCTTCCCGCCGCCGAGGCGATGGCCACCGGCACGCCCCTGGTGGCCACCACCGGCGGAGCGATCCCGGAGGTCGCGGGCCCCGACGGCGAGACCTGTCTCGCGGTCCCGCCGGGCGACCCGGGAGCCCTCGCGGCGGCTCTCGGCCGACTTCTCGGCGACCCCGCGCTGCGGGCACGGCTCGGTGCCGCCGGGCGCGAGCGCGTCCTGGCGCGCTTCACCTGGGCCAAGGCGGCCGAGGGCACGGTGGCCCACTACCGTGCGGCGATGGCCCTCCCCGCGTCCCGGCTCCGCTCGCGCGCGGCCGTCACCGCGGGCACCGACGCGCGCGGCGGCTCCCCGGCGACCCCGGGACCCGACCGCGCCGAGGCCGCGGAAGCCACCCCCGCCGCCGAAGAACTAGTTGTAGCCAACCGCGAAAGCAGGGCCACGTGCTGACCGTCGACTTCTCCCGGTTCCCGCTCGCCCCCGGCGACCGCGTCCTGGACCTCGGATGCGGTGCCGGCCGGCACGCGTTCGAGTGCTACCGGCGCGGCGCGCAGGTCGTGGCGCTGGACCAGAACGGCGAGGAGATCCGCGAGGTCGCGAAGTGGTTCGCGGCGATGAAGGAGGCCGGGGAGGCGCCCGCCGGGGCCACCGCGACGGCCATGGAGGGCGACGCGCTCGCGCTGCCCTTCCCCGACGAGTCCTTCGACGTCGTGATCATCTCCGAGGTCATGGAGCACATCCCCGACGACAAGGGCGTCCTCGCCGAGATGGTCCGTGTGCTCAAGCCGGGCGGACGCATCGCCATCACCGTGCCCCGCTACGGCCCGGAGAAGGTCTGCTGGGCGCTGTCCGACGCCTACCACGAGGTCGAGGGCGGCCACATCCGCATCTACAAGGCGGACGAACTGCTCGCGAAGATCCGCGAGGCGGGCCTGCGGCCCTACGGCTCGCACCACGCGCACGCGCTGCACTCGCCGTACTGGTGGCTGAAGTGCGCGTTCGGCGTCGACAACGACAAGGCGCTGCCCGTGCGGGCGTACCACAAGCTGCTGGTCTGGGACATCATGAAGAAGCCGCTGGCCACCCGGGTCGTCGAGCAGGCGCTGAACCCGGTGATCGGCAAGAGCTTCGTGGCGTACGCCACCAAGCCGCACCTGCCGAAGCTCGCGGACACGACCGACTCCGCGAAGGCCGCTTCCGAGGCGGACGCCACGTGACCACTCCCCGGCGGACAGAACACCTCGTCCTGCCCGGGGTCCTCACCGCCGAGGAGGCCGCCGCCACCGTGCGCGGGATCCTCGCGGTGCAGCGCCCCGACGGAGCCATCCCGTGGTTCCGCGGCCACCACCTCGACCCGTGGGACCACACCGAGGCCGCCATGGCCCTCGACGCGGCCGGCGAGCACGAGGCCGCCGAGCGCGCCTACGAGTGGCTGGCACGGCACCAGAACGAGGACGGGTCCTGGTACGCGGCCTACGCCGACGGGGACTTCGAGGACGTCACCGACCGCGGCCGCGAGACCAACTTCTGCGCGTACATCGCGGTGGGCGTCTGGCACCACTACCTGGCGACCGGCGACGACGTCTTCCTGGACCGCATGTGGCCCGCCGTCTACGCGGCCGTGGAGTTCGTGCTGCGGCTCCAGCAGCCCGGCGGACAGATCGGCTGGAAGCGCGAGGACGACGGAACGCCGGTCGACGACGCGCTGCTCACCGGGAGTTCGTCGGTCCACCACGCGCTGCGCTGCGCCCTCGCGATCGCCGAGCAGCGTGAGGAGCCGCAGCCCGACTGGGAGCTGGCCGTCGGCGCGCTGCGGCACGCCATCCGGCTGCACCCGGAGCGGTTCCTCGACAAGGACCGCTACTCCATGGACTGGTACTACCCGGTGCTCGGGGGCGCGTTGACGGGCGCCGAGGCCAAGTCCCGTATAGAGGAGGGCTGGGACCGCTTCGTGGTGCCCGGGCTCGGGGTGCGCTGCGTGGTCCCCAACCCGTGGGTGACCGGCGGTGAGTCGGCCGAACTCGCGCTGGCGCTCTGGGCGGTGGGTGAGTCGGACCGTGCGCTGGAGATCCTCCAGTCCATCCAGCACCTGCGCGATCCGCGGTCCGGTCTGTACTGGACGGGCTACGTCTTCGAGGACCGGGCCGTCTGGCCCGAGGAGCTCACCACCTGGACGGCGGGCTCCCTGCTCCTGGCGGTCGCAGCACTGGGCGGCGACGAGCCGACCTGCGCGGTCTTCGGCGGCGAGCGTCTGCCGTCCGGCCTGGACCCCGACTGCTGCACGCCGACGCGCTGAAGGTCCGGACGGTCCCGGCTTCCCGGACCGTCCGGACGCTCCGGACACGGTGAACTCGTCGAACTCGTCGAACTCGTAGAAGTCTTGGGGGGACTCGTCGGGTGCTGCCCGGCTTTTTCGGTGCCGGTCAGTGGCGGTGGATGCGGTTCGCCACCGCGTGGCCGATGAACAGGTAGACGACGGCGGCGAGGCCGTAGCCCGCGACGACACGCGCCCACTCCTTGTCGAAGGTGAACAGGTCGCGCGACCAGCCGGCCAGCCAGGCCGCGGTGCTGTGGATGAACTGCACGAGATCGTTGCCACGATTGGCGTCGAGCAGATACATCAGGATCCAGAGACCGAGAATGACGGCCATGACGTCGGCGACGATCGCGATGATCGTCCCCGCCTGATTGCCGTTGCGATATCTAGGGGACATGTCGAGCGGATTGCCCGTCGGCCCCGGATGAAACCCGAACGGCCCCCACCGGCTGGCACGGCCGCCGGAGCCGGGTGACGCTGCCGGGGAGAGCCGTGTCCGCCCCCGTGGGAGGCGAGCACCGGCGGACAGGGAGAACCGTCCCCTCATCCGGAGGATCCCGTGCCCGTACCGATACGGCGCCTGCTCGTGGCGCTGACCCTCTCCTGCGTCCTGATCGGCGGCGCCACGGCCTGTGGTGACGGATCCGGCCAGGACAGCGCCACCGCGACGCAGTTGGCCGCCACGCCGACGCCCACCACGTCGGCCGAGAAGCAGAAGTTCGCCAAGACCCGCTTCGTGGCGAACGCCGGGCTCGCGGCCGGCGCCACCTACCAGTGGATCGTCAAACCCTGGAAGGCGGGCACCTTCAAGAAGGGTGCGAAGGGCCGCAAGCTCGCGCTGGTCAAGGCCGGGCTGGCCGGTGTCTTCGCCTACAACCGGCTCAAGGCCGCCTCGAAGAACGCCGAGGGCGACCCCGCGCTGTCGAAGGCCGTCGCCCCGCTCGCCGCGGGCATCGCCGCGCTCAAGGACCTTCCCGCGAAACTGCGCAACGGCGACTCCACGGACTCCGTCGTGAACTCCTTCGACGACGTCATCAACCAGGTGAAGGCGGCCGGGAAGAGCGCGGGCGCCGAGGTCAAGGACAAGGTGCCCTCGGCGTCCCAGCTCAGCGGCGGCTGACGCGGCGAGGACGGGTGCGGGCCGGAGCGGACGGGTACGGAGCCGGAACGGACCGGTACGGGCCGGGGCGGCGGCAACGACCGGGGAGCGGCGGGAACGGCCGTACCCGCCCTAGGAGTTCAGCTCGGCCAGCACGCGCAGGGTGTGGGGGTCCGGGGACAGGACCAGCAGGTCGGTCACCGGGCCCTTGCGCCACGATTCCAGGCGCTCGGCGATGCGTTCACGCGGTCCGACGAGGGAGATCTCGTCGGCGAAGGCGTCGGGGACGGCCAGCACGGCCTCCTCCCGGCGGCCTTCCTGGAACAGCCGCTGGATTCTGCGGGCCTCCTCCCCGAAGCCCATCCGGGCCATCAGGTCGGCGTGGAAGTTGCGGGCCGCGTGCCCCATCCCGCCGATGTAGAAGCCGAGCATCGCCTTGACCGGCAGCAGCCCTTCGGCGACGTCGTCGCAGACGTGTGCTCGGGCCATCGGTGCGACGAGGAAGCCCTCGGGCAGGTCGGTGAGCGAGGCCTCGTACGCCTGAGGGCGGGTCGGTGACCAGTACAGCGGCAGCCAGCCGTCGGCGATCCGGGTCGTCTGCGCGATGTTCTTCGGCCCCTCGGCGCCGAGCAGGAGCGGCAGTCCGGCCCGCAGCGGGTGCGTGATCGGCTTCAGCGCCTTGCCGAGCCCCGTGCCGTCGGCGCCCCGGTACGGGTGGGAGTGGAAGCGGCCGTCCAGCTCCACCGGTCCCTCGCGCCGCAGGACCTGGCGTACGACGTCGACGTACTCCCGGGTCGCGGTCAGCGGCGACTTGGGGAACGGCCGCCCGTACCAGCCCTCGACGACCTGGGGTCCCGACAGGCCGAGGCCGAGCATCATGCGGCCGCCGGAGAGATGGTCGAGCGTGAGCGCGTGCATCGCGGTGGTGGTGGGGGAGCGGGCGGCCATCTGCGCGACGGCCGTGCCCAGCCGGATGCGCGTGGTCCGCGCCGCGATCCAGGTGAGCGGGGTGAACGCGTCCGAGCCCCAGGACTCCGCGGTCCACACCGAGTGGTAGCCGAGCCGCTCCGCCTCCTGGGCGAGCGGCACATGGTCCGCCGAGGGACCGCGCCCCCAGTAGCCGAGCGCGAGACCGAGCCGCATGGCGCCTCCAGAAGCAGAGTTCTGACAAGGTTCTGACGATCCGTCAGGTCCGGTGCGTGCTGCGACTGTACGACAACGGCCCCCCGCCGGAAAGGGCGGGGGGCCGTCGCGCGAGCGAGGGGCGGATCAGCCGCGCTGGATCCCCGAGGTGTCCTGAAGCACACCACGACGACCGTCCTGCGTCTGCGCCACGAGGGTCGCGCCACGCTGCTCGACGGCCAGGTACCAGGTGCCCGGAGCCAGTTCGGCGATCGGCGTCGAGGCGCCGTCCTCCGAGAAGAGCGGCCGGGCGACCGGGACGGCGAACCAGAACGGCGAGAAGTCCTGGGCCGGCGACTGCGTCTGCGGAGCCGACGGCTGGCTCGGCTGTCCGCCGAACGGCTGCGTGGGCTGCGAGGGCTGGGCGCCGTAGGGCTGCTGAGCGGGCTGGCCGGGCTGCGAGGCGCCCGGGTAGCCGTAACCACCCTGCGGCTGACCGCCGTAGGGCGCCGGGGCGATCGGGGTCGGGGCACCCATGAGGGCGGCCTGGAGCGCGGGGACGAGCGGGGTCGCGACGGCCGCGCCGGCCAGGACGAGGGCCGCGATGAAGCCGAGGATGAGACCCGCGGCGGCGCTGGCGCCGTCGCCGACGTCCACGAGCGACCAGAACAGGGTCCACGCGACGAGGACCGTGAACGCCACGCCGACCGCGCCCAGGTCGAGCCCGAGGACCTTGCGCGGCTGGGGCAGGCAGCGGTTGACGACGATCAGGGCGGCGCCGATGACCCCGCCCATGTAGACGCCGAGGCCGTAACCGAGGTTGTCCCAGGCGTTCGTGTCCAGGTTGTACCCGGAAACGGAGTAGAGGTGCAGGAACGACGCGATGAACAGCAACACCGCTGCTCCGATCACCACGCCGTCGCCTCGAGTGAGGGAGCGGATATTCACTTCAGGTCCTTCGTCAGTCGTCTCGTCGTCGGTGAGGCATCGCCGTACGCCGTGCCGCCGACATGGTGCAGCCGTCGGCACACGGTGTGAAGCGCGGGGGTGGCCCTTTATCGTACGGACGACACTATCGCCCGGACGATCAGGGTGTCGCCGGGTTGGATCCGTAGATCACTACCCGTGCAGGAAACCAACGATTCCTTCAGAGATCCCCCGTGCCGCTTTCTCCCGCCAGGCGCCACTGGTGAGCAGCGCCGCGTCCTTCGTATCGCGCATGTTGCCGCACTCGATGAACACCTTCGGAACCGTTGACAGATTGAGACCGCCGAGGTCCTTACGGACCACCAGTCCGGTTCCGTCACCGACGTAGTTGGAGGGCGCGCTGCCCGTCTCGCGGACGAACAGACCGGCGATGTGCTCGCCGAGGTCGCGGGAGGCGGCGACGATCGGGCGGGTGTCGGCGGCCCCCGCGTGCACGGACGCCGGAAGGATCACGTGGAAGCCGCGGTTGCCCGCCGCCGATCCGTCGGCGTGCAGGGAGACGACCGCGTCCGCGTGCGCCGCGTTGCCGATGCGGGCGCGCTCGTCGACGCAGGGACCGAAGGAACGGTCGCCGTCCTGGGTCAACTTCACCGTGGCGCCCTGCTTTTCGAGGATGGCCCGCATGCGGTGCGCGACGTCGAGGGTGAACCGGGCTTCCGTGTAACCCGCGTTGGTCGACGTGCCGGTGGTGTCGCACTCCTTCCAGTTCGTTCCGATGTTCACCTTGCGGTTGATCTCGGAGGCGTGCCGGAAGTTGGCGGCATTGTGCCCCGGGTCGATGACGATGACCTTGCCCTTGAGGGAGCCGGACGCGGCCGGCTTCGAGGACGGGGAGGACGAGGAGGAGCGTGAGGGCGCCGGTGCGGAGGACGAGCCCGGCCGGCCGTCGTCCTTCGTCGAGGCGGACGCCGGTGCGGAAGGGGAGCCGGAGCCGGGCGCGGAGGACGACGCCGGGGAGACGGCCCGGTCGGACCCGCCTCCCGAGCCGTCTCCCACGGCCTGCCACACGAGGTACCCGGCCAGTGCGCCGGGTACGAGCGCGGCGAGCGCGACGGTGAGCGGTCCGCGCCGGGAGCGGCGCGGCTGGGGCGGATCGAAGTCTGGGCCTACGTACGACACGTCAGCCACCCTAGCGGGCGTCCATGGTGTCCAGGCCGTCCTTGTGAAGCGCGGAACGGACAGGCCGGAGGCGATTAAACCGCCTCCGGCCGTCAGGTCTGTGAGATGTGTGTGAGATATCCGCGAGGGGTCACGGCCCGTCGGAGCTGGTGCTCTCGCCCGCCAGCACGATGCGTCGGACCTGTTGGCGCGTGTAGCCCGTCGCCTCGCAGATGTCCTTCTGCGGCAGGTCGTCCGCGTTCGCCTGCTGGATCGCTACCGCGAGTTCCTGCCGCAGGACTTCTGTCCGCTGTTCGGCTTCCCTGAAGCGCTGCGCGAACTGCGCTAGTGATCGCTTATCCATGACACATAGTGTTCCATTGGCTTCCATGGAACATGAGGTTACCTAGATGCGCGAAAAAGTCCATGGCTGTGAGCCTTGACGATGGAACATGATGTTCCCTAAAGTGGAGGTGTCGGCAAGGGAGACCAACCCCGACAACGCAAGCGGCCCCCGCCGGTGTTGGAGCACCGAACGAGGGCCTCACGGATCAACCTGACTCAACCAGGAGAACCGCGTGCTTCAGCTTCTCATGACCCCCCGCACCGCTCGGACGGTGCGCGGCCTGATCGGCGCCGTCGTCGGAACCGCCGCCGACGCCATCCGCTCCGTCATCGCCCCGGCCTCCCTCGTCACCGAGCAGGCCCAGCCCGAGGCGCCCGCAGTCGCCGAGGCCCCGGACCCGGCCGGCCTGTACGAGGCCGACGAGATCCCCGCCGTCGAGGCCATCGAGACCGCCGCCCGCGAGTACGAGCGCGCCGCCGACCAGGCCCGCCGCGCTGACCGCGGCAAGCGCGCCGCGAAGAAGATCCTCGACCGCCTCCCGGCTGGCATCTACGGCACGTGGCGCGTCTTCCGCACCCCGTCCTCCCGGCAGACCCCTGACCTCGCCGCCATCACCGCGATCTTCAAGGCCAACAACCTCGGCCCCGTCCCGATGAAGGACTGCGCGCCGAGCCTCAAGGTCGAGCGCATCGAGGTCGCCCCGGCTGACGTCGAGACCCTGGCTGGGGTGGCTGCCTGATGGCCACCCTCACCGCCGACGCTGCCCGGATCCTCGGGCAGCTCGACGCCAACCACGCCGCGAACACCGCGGCCGGGCTCGGCGGCCCCGAGATGGACGCTTTCCACAGCCTCCTCGTCGAGCTGGTCACCGAAGTCCCGGACCCGAGCGCCCTCGTCGGCGAGGTCGCCGACCTCCTCACCGCCCACGTCCACTCCTGCGGCGGTGCCCGGTGAGCGCACTCCTCGACCTCGACAAGGCCATCCCCGCCACACCCGCCGCCGTCCACCAGGCGCTGCGCAAGGCCATGCCCGGCAGGTACACGCCCGAGCTGGCCGACCAGATCGCCGCCGACATCGTCGCCCGCCTCGACCAGCTCCGGCCGCTCGCCGGACAGAACGGCGGCACCCAGTGACGAACCAGACCGAGACGGCCCGCCCCGCGCGGGCCGTCCCCGGCCGGCGTCTCATCGCCGCCGGGCTCATCTCCCGCCGGGTCGACGTCCGCGTTACCGAGGCCGGCGTCACGGGCGCCATTCGCCGGAGGGCGGGCCGATGACCGAGCCCCGCGCCATCACCCTCACCACCTCCGACCACGGCGACGTCTCCCTGCCGGAGCCCTGGTGGTGTTCAGGACACAGCCACCACGACCCCCTGTCCCTGCGTGCTGACCTCATCCACGCCGGCCCCACCCGCGACCTCGTCCACCGCGGCCAGACGCTGCTGTCGGTCGAGATCGTCCAGTCCCCATACGCCGACTCCTCCGACCCGCATCTCGGTGGCCGGACGCCCGGCGTCTCCGTCCACCCGCTCGGCGAGACCCTCAACCCCATCGAGCTGTACACCCTGGCCGCAGACCTCGACCGGTACGCCGACGTCCTACGCGACCTCGCCGACCGCCTCGACACCATCCGCGACGGTGGCCAGTGAGTCTCCGAGACCGGGCGCGCGACGCCCTTTACGGGGCCATGAACACGGACGACGGCACGCCTGCCTCCGCCCGCCGCGCTACCCAGGTCGCCTCCGTGACCGCCCACGCGGCCGCCCACCACGGACACGCCGGCACTGCCGCCGTCATCGCCACCCTCGGCGCCGCGGCCGTCGCCGCTGAAGGCGCGCTCAGCAACTACGTCTACCCGCCCGGCGACTACGCCGGATTCCGAGAGGACGGGAAGCAGTGACCTCCCTACAGACGTGGGCGCATGCCCACCCGACAGCCCTCGTCGGCGCCACGGTGACCCTCCTCATCGCCGTCACGCTCGCCGCCCGCACCGTCCGCAAGACCACCACTCGCCCGCCGGCCGCCGTCCTCGTCGCCGCGCTCGGCGCCCTCGTCTGCACCGCATACTCCGGCGACACCTCGTGGGGGTTCGCCCGCGACCGCCTCGGCATGACCGCCGTCGAGGAACGGTCCGTGATGTTCCTCGCCGCCGAACTGGCTCTCTTCTCCTGCGCACTGATGGCCCGGCAGAACCTCCGCACCCAGGGCGCGCCGGGCACCCCGGGGATGCTGGTCTGGTTCATCACCGGAGTGCAGGTCATCCCGGCCTACGCCGAGTCCGGCATCGTCGGCGGCACGGTCCGCGCCGTCGTCGGCCCGGTCATGGCCGCGCTGCTGTGGCACCTGGCCATGGGCATCGAGTTGCGGCACGCGAAGCCCGGCGCCGATTCGGGCAGCCTGCCCGCGCTGCTCGCCCGGGAGCTGCGCGAGCGGCTGCTGTCTCGGCTCGGCCTCGCCGTCCGTGACCGCACCGCGGAGCAGATCTCCCGGGACCGGTGGACGGTGAAGGCGGTGGGCCTGGCCGCGAAGCTCGCCGACACCTCGCCCGGCGGTCGCGGCCGTGCCCGCCTGTCCCGGCGCCTGTCCGTGGCCGTGGGCAAGGCGCAGGCCGGCGCGAGCGCAGAGCAGCGGGCGAAGCTCCTCGACCTGCTTGCCGCCCGCCGCCACGCCGCGTCCCTCGCGACGATGGACCTCGCCTCGCCGTGGCAGGACGCCGTCGAGGTGACCGTCGAGCAGGTCCCCGAGGAGCGGAAGGAGCTGCCTCCCGCGCGGCCGCCGGTCGTCCCGCCCTGTGTCCGCCTGCTGCCGCTCGTCTCCCGCCCGGGCCCGCGAGTGGTCATCCCCGAGTCGCTGCCCTGGCACTGGAAGGACACGAGCGGCGGCACCGGGCTGGAGCGCGGCGACGCTTCGAAGATGACCACTGCCGTGGCCGCGCAGCCCGGCCGCCAGGTGGTCACCGAGGTGGTCACGATCACCGCGAGCGAGCTGCTGAAAAGGGCGCAGCGCCTCGACCGCGACCGGTCATCTGCCACCGGCCGCCGCGTGACCATCTCCCAGTTGCAGGACGAGTTCGGACTCAGCCGCCGCGAGGCGACCGAGCTGCGCCGCCAAGTGGTCACCCCGGAAGGACGGTGATGGTCATGCGCTGGCTTCTCCTCGGCGCCCTCGCGGGCCTGCTGCTCGCCTACCCGCAGCTCCTCGCCCTGGTCCTCGCGGTCGTCGCCGCCGTCCTGTCCAAGCCCGTCGTGGTGGCGTTCGGCCTCGGCCTCGCGACCCGCCTGTCCGTGCCCCGTGTTCGGAGGTGGGCGCGATGACCGAGCCCAACCCGCTCGCCAAGGCAGAGGCCGCCGCCGCGGAGGCTGCGGTGAA
The DNA here is from genome assembly GCF_042790435.1 of Streptomyces sp. NPDC056738. NCBI lineage: Bacteria > Bacillati > Actinomycetota > Actinomycetes > Kitasatosporales > Streptomycetaceae > Streptomyces > Streptomyces sp. NPDC056738. Next base: position 307,219 of record NZ_JBHTZF010000003.1, on the reverse strand, counting down.
CACGGCCGCCGTGCAGGTCGCGCTCGCCGCCGTCGAGCTGGCCAAGCTGTCGCAGGCCCAGCAGCAGGCGCCGGCCTGCCAGCACCATGGCGCCCCTGCCTCGCAGTTCAACGCGAAGAAGTGGCTGGTCATCGGCGGCACCGCGTGCGTCTGCTCGCTCGCCTTCGCGCTGGCCTCGATCGCCATCGCCATCGGCGCGTGCTGCGCGACCGCCTGCCTGCTTGTCCTGCGCTCGATGTGGCGCGACTTCGCCAAGGGCCGCTGACCCTTCCGTCCTCCGCCAACCGTGGCTCAGACGGCCACGGTTGCGGGGGCGCGGTGGGGCCGGACAACCCAGCCCACGACCAGGAGGAACCCGTGAACCGAGAGCAGCACCTGAAGCAGGCGGTCGACGCGCTCGCCCAGGCTGAGACGCTCGCCGGATGGGCCGAGAACGCGGCCCGCGGCGACGGCCCGCACAAGGCTGCCCCCTACGCCGCCGCCGGCACCCTGTGGGACTCGATCGCCCGCACCCACCTGCTCATCGCCGAGGCCACGACCGCCGCCGACACCACCCCGGAGGCCTGACCGATGGCGTTCACCGACAAGGACCCGCACTCCGCGGGCGAGATCCTCCGCGTCGTCGCCCTCGGCATCCGCATCGAGCGCCGCAAGGCCCGCGGCAAGCCCGTGAAGGCGCTGGAGAACCGGGCCGAGCGCATCCGCGAGACCGCGCAGAAGCGGGAGGACCAGCGCGGCAAGAGCCGCAAGAAGTAGCCACGCCCCGGGGACGGCGTCACGCCGGCAAGCAGACCGCCGTCCCCGGGCTCCCGTCCCACGTGAGAGACAAGGAACGCCCAGCATGACGGACACCACCACCCGACCGACAGACACCCCACCGAGCACCCCCGCACCCGCTGCCACCGAGAAGCCGAGCGCGCCCTCGGCCACGGTGCAGCCGATCGCCAAGGACGGACCTCGCCACCGGGTCCGCATCGACCACCTGCGCCGCGTCGTCGTCGAGACCCGCACGAACCCCGCCTACCGCTTCACTGTCCGCCACGGCGCCTACCTCGTCGGCGGGACCCGCATCCTCACCCGCCGCGCCTGGGACTCCCGCACCACCGCCCGGCACGAGCGGTTCATGCGCGCCGCCGAGGCCGCCGGGCAAGAGGACGTGGCCCGCGACTGGGAGCAGCGCGCCTACATCTACCGGCAGTCCCGGCACCGCAGGCGGATGGAACTGCTGCAGCTGGCCATCAACGCCCCGAAGGCCATCGCCATGGCCACCGCCGGCGGGGCGGGCGTCCTGCTGATGCTCGGCATCATGCTCGCGTGGGCCAACCACGACGCCCACGACGTCCTCGTCCCGTTGAAGGCCGTGATCGGCCTGGTCGGCTGGGTCGCGTTCCTCGCCGGCGTCATCTGGGATCCCCTCCTGACGGCGCTGCCGTTCCTCGCGCTCGCCGGGGCGTGGGCGGTCGGACGGCACCGGCAGGCAGCCCCGGCCTGGGCGTTGCCCGGCGACCCCGAGCAGCGGGACGTCGTGCCCGACGAGGGCGCCATCCTGCGGGCGCTCGGCAACCTCGGCATCGCCCCGCTCAACAAGGCCATCAAGGACGGCTGGCAGCCCCGTTGGGTGCAGCCCACCACCCGCTCGGGGAACGGCTGGCACACCCAGTTGCAGCTCCCCCTCGGCGTCACCGTCGAGATGGTCCTCGGGAAGAAGAGCGTCTTGGCCCACAACCTGCTGCGCAAGCCCGTCGAGGTCTGGCCGACCGAGCCGCCCAAGCAGCCTGGCACCCTCGACCTGTGGGTTGCCGACCAGGGCTCCCTGTCCGGACCGGTGCCGCCGTGGCCGCTGCTCACCGAGGGCACCACCGACTACTTCAAGGGCGTGCCGGTCGCGGTGTCGCAGCGCGGCGAGCCGATCATCGGGAAGCTGATGGCGGCGAACTACATGGTCGGCGGGATCATGGGCTCGGGTAAGTCGTCCCTGGTCATCGCCCTGCTGCTCGGTGCGATCCTCGACCCGCTGGTCATCGTCGAGGCGTACGTCATGGCGTACAACACGGACTACGACCCGCTGAAGCCGCGCCTGCGCAAGCTGGTCAAGGGCGACGACGACGAGGACATCGAGGCCGCGCTGAGGGCGCTGCGGAATCTGCGCGACGAGGTGACCCTCCGCGGCAAGTTGCTGGAGGAACTTGGCGAGGGCGCCACGAAGGTGACGCGTGAACTGGCCCTGAAGGACCCGCGGATGCGGCCGAAGGTCGTCGTCTTCGACGAGTGCCACGAGCTGTTCATGCACAAGGAGTACGGCAAGGAGGCCGCTGAGCTGGCCATCAAGGTGATGAAGAAGGCCAGGAAGACGGCCATCACCCTGATCTGGGTCACGGTCTCCCCGACTGCGGACAGCCTGCCGCGCGACGTCACCCGTAACACCAGCCACCGTGTGGCGTTCGCGGTCGGCGACCACGTGGCGAACGACGGGCTGCTCGGCTCCGGCCGGCACAAGGCTGGCATCACCGCGACCACGCTGATTCCCGGCGAGGACGTCGGCACGGCCGTGACTGTCGGATTCAGCAGCAAGCCGTTCGAGGTTGTCCGCGCCCACTACGTGGCCCGTGACCCCGACAAGGGCGTCGACGAGGTGACGCCGGTCGTCGAGCGCGCCATGGGCCTGTACGAGGGCGGGACGACGATCGAGGAGCCGACGTTCCAGCCGGCCGACCCGCTCGCCGACGTGTCGGCCGTCCTCGGCGACGAGGCGCGCGTCCTCGCGCAGGAGGTGCTGCACCGGCTCGCGGCCCGCAACCCGGACGCCTACGGAACGTGGGGGCCGACGGATCTCAAGCGGGCGCTGGAGCCCTACGGGGCCGAGCAGTACAAGAGCAACGGAGTGATGGTCGTCGCCCGGGACCGGGTCCAGGACGCTGTCTTGGAGCGTCTCGCGGAGGACGTCGACGACTTCGACGACGAGTAGGGACGCTCTGGGATCTTGGGGAGTTCTCCCTGATACCTCCCTGGTCAGCCTCCCCTGCGGCGACCTGCGGTTATGCGGGTTCAGGGAGGCCAGGGAGGCTCATCCCTGGGAGGCGAGGAAGCGGGAGACAGGCTGTTCAGCCTCCCCAGGCTCGCCTCCCTCCCCGCTTCCGTACAGAGCCTTGAAGGGCGTGGTCAGCCCTGCGTGAATTCGTGGTAGCTCGCAGGTATGCGAACCCCGCGATCCGCTTGTTCCATCCGCTGAAGGACCTGTTGGGCCTGCTCCCACTCCACGTCGCCGTTGAAGTGGAGGTCTGCGAGCAATCGAGTGGTGTCCCACGTCGTGAGGCTGCGGCGATTCGCAAGGCGGGTTGCGTCCCGGTCGTCGGTCAGCAGGACCGCCCCGGAAAGCTCGTCACGCGTAAGCATCGCGTGAATGGACTCGGCCTCTCCCAGGTGGAGGAATGGCAGGGCACGGGTACCACCGAGTGCGGTTCTCAGACGACCGACGGCTGTCTGGTCGCCCGCCCGGTTGAGTTCGATTGGTTCGCCGAGCCAGCCCTCATCGAGCAACGGCCTCAGTGCCGGATAGTTGTGGACCCATTTGCGAAGTTCCCCGTCCACAGCCTGCGTGCAACGTGACGTGCGTACCTCAAGGCTGGCCTTGAGCATGCCCATATCGCCTGACGCCGCGAAGTTGATCAGAGAGCAGGCGTCGGTCACCAGGATCGTCACGGAACAAACACCGGTTCCTTGTCCTCGGCCACCTCGCTTGCCGCGCCGTCCAGGGCTTCGTGGAGCAGGTCCGGAGCGCAGTTCAGGACGCGCGCGGGCCATTCGGCGCTGATGTCGCCGGCGGCGAATGCTCGCAGTGACCGGAGCACGAGCGCCCCCGGTGGCCGCTGTCTGCTCTGGTGCTTGACCAGCTCGAAGTAGCGGTCCTCCCAACCGCCCTCTCGCGCCGCATCGGCTGCGGACATGCGGGAGAACGAGTTCCGCTCGGCGCTATTGACGAGCCCCAGGTTCTTGAGCCGCCAAGCCAGCGCGTCGGAGGAGACGGTGAACACACCAATCAGGGACGCGAACAGTGTGGGCGTCACCGTGTCTTTGACGCGCTCCCGGATCTCCTGCTCTGGCATGAGCAGCGCGGCTGCGAATGAGTTGGCGCGCATCTCTGGAATGCGGTGGTGCGTCAACATCACATCCCTGTCGACGACGAGACCGTCCGTATCGACATCACCCGCCAGGTGATGTTCGAGTTCGTGAGCCAGCGTGAAGCGCTGCCGGCTCCAGGCGGAATCCGTATTGATCACGATGATCCGGCAGTCCTCGCTCCGCCAGGAGAGGCCGTCGAAACCGGGGCCGAACGACTGGGCGGTGACGTGGATACCGAAGGCGTCCTCGATGGCGCCGGGCATGTCGTCGCGGAAGTCATCCGTGAGGAGCGTCCGTGCGGCATCCGCCAGCGCGGGACCGTCGGCGATCGCGAGTCCGCTGAGAGTGGGGCGCTGCCAGTTAGCGAGCGGTGCAAGAGCCGGAGGGATGTCTAGATCGTTCAACGCGGCTTCGGTCTCGTCGAGAGACTCGGCGCGCTTCACTGCCACCTCCCACCCCGGTGACTTGTCTGAGTCATCGCGAGCGGCGAGAGCTGGCCTCAGCAGCGACTTCCCGCTGACAAGGAAGTCCACGGTCGTGTGGAACTTCTCGGCGATGGCGGCCAGCTCGAAGGTGGAGAAGCGGCGACTCCCGCTGAGGGACAGAGACAGCTTCGTCGTGGTGATTCCGATGGCCTCGGCCAGCTGGGTCTGGGTCATCCCCGCGTCTTGCATGAGTGACCGGACGCGGTTCTGGAGGGCTTCTTCCTCGTTCGGCATGTGTCCAGAGTAGCCGATTTTTTCGAAAATCGAAACACGTTCCACGCCTCTCACCTGCGAAAACGATCTAACGCAGAGTGAAAACTGCTGCTCACGCACACTGAAGATACGGATGCCGCAAGAGGGGATCCGTTGCACCGTTCGACACCGGCGAGCAGAAGGGAACGACGGGAGCCGCTTGGCAAGCGAGCCGCAGAATCGCACAGGCTAGCGAACGAGTGTTCGAGATGCTAGACGTTTCTCGGAGAGGACTCGTCGACTCCAGGACGACTCAAGTGGTGGCCAGAAGCATGATCACGTGAAGAAGATCCCGTGCGAAGACTGTCCTTCCGTCGCCCCTGCTGAGCGGCGCCGTCTCATCCTCGGCGACGAGATGGTCGCCCACATCCAAGAGTGCGTCGACGCCGCCCCAGCGCCGCCGCCCGAGCTGCTCGAGGAACTCCGCCGAAGCATGACCAACCCCGGTGGCGGTCCGCTGGCGCAGAAGGCAGCTCGCTGCTGCAATCCCGACTCGCCAAGCACGCCCGCGTGACCCGCGCTGAACGGCTCGCGATCCTCGGCCCCGAGACCGTCGCCGCCATCAAGGCCCGCGTCGCACTCGCCCCGGAACCGCCCGACGAGTACGTCGAGCACGCCCGCCGGATCTGGACCAACCCCGGCGGCACAGTCCCCAAGACCCGGCCGACAGTAGCCCCGCAGCGGCACAGCAAGGGGGGCAGGGCATGACCGGCGTCTACATCGCCCGAGACGTGGCCATCCGCCAAGCGGCCGAGGCCCTGATTGACGCGGTCCGCGAGCGCGCCGGCCGCACACCTCGGGAGGCGGCCGTCGCCGCCTGGTACCCGGGCCACCCGCTGGTGACGGTCGACGCGATCGAAGCGGAGATCGTGCGCCGCCGCGCGGAGTCCACACCCGAGGCCGTCGCATGACCGCCGAGTCCCCGGCGCAAGCACGCCGGCGGGCACTCCTCGGCGACGAGGTCATCGACCACATCAACGCCTGCGTGGACGCGTCCCCCGAGCCGGAGCCCGGCGCCTGGGTCGACGCCCTCCGCCGGATCTTCAACAGCTCGCCCGTCCCGGAGCCGCAGGCCGCCGTCGTGGCAACCCCCCACACCCCAGGGCCGTCCGAATGAATAGCGATTCGAGGTTCTCCTACGAAGCGGCCGTTCGCCTGCTCGGCCCCGCGGCCATCGAAGAGGCACGGCGAAGGGCCGCTGAAGCCCCGCCCCTTGGCCCCGAACTCCGCGAGCACATCCGCGCGGTCTTCGCCTCGGCACCCGCGCGTGAAGCCTGCCCTTCCCGCACCGGGCGGTGCGGTCGCCCCCTCCGCTGGTGAGATGTGACCGGCGTCCCGTTCCAGCCGCTGCCACGGAACGGGCGAGACCCTGCGGTTCGGGAAGCCGCGGACGTGCCCGCGCTGTCGCGGCCGCAAGCTCAGGCTGCGCCTCGGCCGACGACTCCACAACGCGTGCCGTCGCACCTACGACGCCGGCACCCGCTGACTCACTGACGAAGCCCCGGCCCGATTCCCCCGGCCGGGGCTTCGTCCTGTCAGCAGGCCTACAGGCTGTCCAGGATCTGCGTGCGCCGCTGGGTGTACTCCTCATCCGAGATGAGGCCCTGGCCACGCAGCTGGTCGAGTGTGGCCAGGCGGCTTGCGACGTCAGGCCCAGCCGCCGGTGCGGCCACAACCGCGGGGCCCGCAGGCGGCGCGCCCGGGACCGTTCCCTGGGCAATGTGGCGGCGCAGTTCGTCCGCCAGGATCTTGCCATCGTTCTTCAACACGTTCTGGATGTCCGCCCGGTTGCCCGAGGTGTACACCGTGAGCGTGCCCGTGAGCATGCCGCCCTGCCACTGCACCGAGGAGATCTTCCCGTAGGGGAAGTCCTCGACCGTCTGCTGCATGATCCCGTTCTTGTAGAAGATCAGCCGCAGGTTGGTCATCGCGATCAAACCGATACCGCCGGCGTAGTGCCCTTTAGCGAGCATCTCGACCGTCTCGCCCTCCCACAGCACCGAAGGCAGTCTCTCAATCTCCCGCTTCGCCCCGAAGGTGCCACTCAGTCTCGCAGCGGCAGCGTCGATGTCTGGTCTTACGTTGAACGTCGCCATGACGTCCCCCCTCTCACTTTGTGCCCGGATCGTACAGACCCGTTCGCGACCTCACCCGCCGGGCTCCTCCCCCCGCGCGACCCCTCTGATCTGCGAATATGGCTCGGCCTGCGCAGGGCGACGTCAACTGATCTGCTAACGGGGGAGATCGAAACTATTTACGACACCTCGGACGTGCCTGCGCTGCCGAGGAAGGAAGCTGCGACTGCGCGTCGGGCGGCGAGCGCATAACGCTTGGCAGCGAACCCGTGACGCCGGTGGCCGGTGACAGCGAAGATGCCTCATGCTCTCCGCTCCTCGCATCCTTGGCGTGACCGTCGTCGCCATAGCCCTTGCCGGCGGTGGCTTCGCCGTCGGCCGCCTCACTGCCCCAGACACCAGCGCTTCTGGATCCCAGTGCTCAGAGCCCCGGAAGCTGATCCAGGAGTATGGCGACACCATCCGCGCAGAGCAGGACGCGGCGCAGAAGCGGACTGCGGGCCGAACCTACGCCCACGTGATCCTGCAGAATCCCGAGTGCTTCAGCAGCGAGGACCGGGCGTCCGCGCAGACAATCCTCGACACCATCGACCAGGGAGCGCAGAACGACGCAATCGAGGGCCTCAAGGACTGTGTCGATAGCGCGACCGACGACAACTCCTGGAGCAACTGTTGATGGGTGCCTCCGCATTCGTGGTCACTGACTCGTGGCGAGCCTCGGCCGACGGTCGCTCAATGCGTGGGGCCGAACTCAGGAAGCCGGGTCCCGATGAGGATCAGAGTTCGTCGAGCGTCCCCAGCTCCACCTGGCAGTCAAGGCCGAGCGCGTCGAGGCGCGCCCGCACCTCTTTTCGAACGTCACCCGGGAACCCCGCCGATACCCCGATCGGTCCATCGGAGCCGGGGCGATTGACACGGCTCGGGCCGACGTCGGGAGCAAGGCTCTGCAGGACGGCATGGACTTCGTCGTAGCGGTCGGCGGGGACAGCAAGCGAGACACGGGTGCGGTCGTTCATCAATCCTCCAAGCTGATCAGTGTTACCAGACGTCCGGGCCGCCGCCGCGCCACTCGATCAGCGTCGAGGCTTCCACCCAGGCCGGGTCCGGATCCTCGAGCCCGGCCCGCCGCAGGAACTCGGCGATGTCCCGCAGGCTGTACGCCAGGCCAAGGATCTCTCCGTCCATCCGCACGCGTCGGCCGCCCTGCTCGTCGGTCGGGTACACGATGATCGGCAACGTGGTCATAGGGCCAGCGTGACTTGCCGCAGGTCAGGACGCATCCGGGGCTGCTCCGGGCAGTCCTCCGGTTGGCCCGGCACAGTAATGTGACGGGTCGGGGAAGTCAGGCCCCAGAGCGTGACAGTGCTGGGACGGATGGCCCGGCCGCATCGATTGCAGATACCGACGGCGGGCGTGTCTTGGGCCATGATCTACCTTCCTAGGTGAGAGGCGTTCTCGCCCCATAGGTCAGGCCAGCCCCGGCGGACAGCAAGATGGTCCGAACTTTCTGGGGCGGGGCGCCGACCGCCGAGTTCCCCCTCCACCAATGTCACAACTCGGACACCCCGGACACGCGCCTAACTCTCCTCTGCGCATGATGACCCCTCAGATCAGAAGTCCAGGGGGGACCATGCGCACCCGCACGACCACGGCCGTCACCACCGTCCTGCTGCTCGCCGCAGTCACTGCATGCAGCAGCAGCTCGACCGACGACAAGCCACGTACCGCCAGCGCCAAGACCACGAGCAGGGCGACAGCATCCGCCGCCGCCAAGATCAGCCCGCTCGAAATCGGCGCCGGCCATCACTGGTCCGACACCGACACCGACGGCAGCCACATCAGCGGAACCACGACCGTCATGGGCTACACCCAACCGATCAAGCTGGACGACTCCGCTGGCCTCTCGGACTTCCCCCACCCCGTGTGGGCCCTCCTCGACGTCAAGCTCTGCGCCGACTCCAGCAGCAGCACAGTGATGTCGTCTCAGAAGCCCTGGGCCCTCGGCTTCTCCGACGCCACCCGTATTCAGGCCCCGTTCATCAGTGGCGCGGGCGTACCCAAGCCCGAGTACCCCGTCGAGAGCGCTGCCGTGAAGGCTGGCTCATGCCTCCGAGGGAAGATCCTGTTCTCCATGGAGCGCGGCAGCCGCCCCAACCAGATCATTTACAGCCCCGAGGGTCGCGACCCGGTTGAGTGGTCCGTGCCGAAGGCGTAGGCGAGCGGGCTCCGGATAATTCGCCCGCCTTGTCCGCAGTTTGAGTCGTAGCATCCCGGCATGACAGCGGATGCCACCGCCCGAGAGCGGAACCCATTCCTCGAAGCCGTTGGCCGCGTGACCATCGCGGGCGCGGAACTCGACATCAGCTTGAAGAGCCTGCTCGGTGCGATCGCGCTTGAGCCCACACTGATCATGTACGCGAACAGCCAGAACACCAGCAAGCTCATCGAATTCTGCAAGTTGGCTCTGAAGGTCGGGCATTTGGCAGAGGAGGACATCGCTGAGATCTCAGCATGCCTCGGCCGGGCCGAGAAGTGCCGTGACCGCCGCAACACCATCGTGCACGCCATCTACGCGCCGGACGAGTCTGGCAACGGCATCGAGGCGATGAACCCGATGGGTAAGAAGCTCGGGTACCGCGTGTCCTCCATCTCCGTCGAACAGATGGAGGATCTCGCGGACGAGGTAGCCGTGCTGCGCGACGACATGTTCCGCGCAGGGTGGAACGCGCGTACCGGAAAGATGCCTGGCATGCGCTCGATTCCTCCGCGCGCCCCTGAGCAGACCGTCAACGGGGTCACTCCCAAGAGGTAGCCGATGCGCGCCCGCTGGACGTCCCACGGGCGCCCTGTCGGATTCGCTGCGTGGCGGGCTACGGTGCGCGCCACCGTCTACCCGAGGGGGACCTCATGACTCGCAAGCTGTGGAAAGTCGGCACGAACTCCGGCAACGACGGATGCCCGACGCTCTACACCGAGCCCGGCACGGACACGTACGTCGTGCAGGGCAACCCCGTCACCGACGACGCCGAGGTGGCGCAGCTCGACCTCGCGGACGGCGAGGCCGCGGTCACCGTGCCCCGCGAGCTGCTCGCCAACTTCGGCCCGAGGGGACCCGTGCACGTGCCCCAGCTCATCAGCTTCGAGGACTTCAGCGGCATGTTCGCCAAGCTGCAGCACTCCGCCTGGCGCCTGGAGACCCGCCGCCGCTACGCCTCCGACGAGGCCACCGACACCTACGCGCAGTTCCTCGCCGAGGGCCGCGTCGACTGGGACCTCGACGACCCGTGGTGCGCCGGCCGCCGCGAACAGTCCGCCCTCGGCAAGAGGTTCGAGCGGGTGCGGATCCTCGACGAGCCGCCCACCGTCGGGCAGCGGTACCTCCTCGACAACGCCCGCCGGAACACCGCGGTGGGCGAGGACATCCGCATCCTGGCCCGCGCCCGTGCTGACGAACTGGGCCTCCCGCGTGAGGACTTCTGGCTCTTCGACGCGCGAGTGGTTGCCCTGCTCCACCACGACGACGCTGACAACCTGACCGACGTCGAGCTGATCACCAACCCCATCGAGGTGCTCCGCTACGCCCAAGCCCGCGAGGCTGCCTGGCACTTTGCGGTGCCCTACGACCAGTTCAGCGGGTAGCTTCCCAAGCGTGGCAACGGACTTCCAGCAAGCCCGCGAGGCGCTCGGCCGCCGGCTCCGTGAGCTGCGCGGCCAGCGCACCCAACGGGCCCTGGCTGCCCTGCTGGACTGGCCGCAGGCCAAGGTCTCCAAACTGGAGACCGGCCGACAGACCGCCACCACGGAAGACGTCACCGCATGGGCCGAAGCCACAGGCGCCCCGGAGACGGCCGGAGAACTCACTGCCCGACTCCAGGGCCTGGAGACGCGCACGCGGTCCTGGAGACGCCAACTGCGGGCCGGGCACCGCCCGGTGCAGGACGTCCTCACCATCGAGTACGAGCGCTCCACAGAGCTGCGGGCGTGGCAGGGCGCCATGGTCGTCGGCCTGCTGCAGACCCCGGACTACGCGCGCGCCGTGTTCACCCAGTACGCGGAGCTGCACCAGTCGCCCCGCGACGTCGAGGACGCCGTCCGCGCCCGGGTGCGCCGGCAAGAGCTGCTGTACCAGCCGGGCCGCACCTTCCACCTCCTGCTCTGGGAAGCAGCGCTGCACGCGGGCGTCGCACCGCCAGACGTCCTCGCAGCGCAGTTGGACCGCCTCGGCAGCGTGATCGGCCTCGACACCGTCCGGCTCGGGATCGTGCCCTTCAGCGCGCAGGTCGGCGTCCCGCCGGCCAACGCCTTCTGGCTGTACGACCAGCGCCTCGCCATCGTCGAGGACTGGCACGCCGAGCTGTGGCTCAACGACACCGAGAGCTGCGCCCTGTACCGCCGCGTGTGGGACACACTCGACCAGGCCGCGGTGTACGGGACCCATGCCCGGAGGCTGATCGCACGGGCGCGCAGCCAGTTCGCGGACCGGCCGTAAGCATCACGGCGAATCGCCGAGGGGCGCGGTCGAATATTCGCGAATCAGAGCGGGCCCTGATTCTCGCCGCTCCCTAACTTGCTGGTCATGGCCTTACAACCTGCCCCCTATGAACGGCAGGCGGGACAGGACTGGCTCCTCGCCTGCGCCGACATCCCCGCCGAAATACGGTCCCTGTGGGATGCCGACGAACTCGGCCCGTTCCCCACCGGTGGCCACTGGATGGTCGCCGAGACCAGCCTCGCGCGGACGATGGACGCCCTCAGGCGCGTCGACCAGCCGCGCCGCGGCCCGGTCCTGGGCGACGTCACCACGGGCCTCGGCTGGTGGCTCCTGCCGCCCACGCTCGGCGAGGAGCTGGACGACGTCTGCACCCTCACCGTCCGCCCGCGCGGCTGGGTACTGCGCTGCCCGCCCGTGCTCTACCCGGTGCGCGGCCGCGTCTGGCTCGAGCGCCCGGACGGAACCGGACGACTCACCGACCCTCTCCTGCTCGGCGCTGCGCTCGGTCCCGGCGGCGGGCCCCGACTCCCCGCGGAGGCATTCGTATGACCCTCACCTCAGCCGAGACCACCGACGGCGCCCTGCTCGAACGACGACGGCAGAGGCTGATCGAGTCGGCGACGTCCGACCGGGAGCGGGCCGCCGCGCAGGCCCTCATCGAGGAAGAGACCATCCTCGCCCGCGAGAACGTGCTGCGCGCGCTCGGTCTCCTGGACGTGCCCAGCGAGGCGCACGTCCGATGGGAGGGGCTGATGGGCCGCGTGTATGGCCTCGGCCTGGACGAGGAGCAGCGGGCGTTCCTCGGCCTCGTCCTGTCGATGGTGGGCATCGGGCACGTCACCCTGGCCGCGGTGTCCGATCTCGGCGAGCGGCGCCTGGCAGTGATGCTGCGAGCGGTCGCCCGCCTCGCGGGCAACGACACGCTCGCCGTGGGCACCCGCATCTGAACTCTCGCGGCCGGCCCCGCGGTCGGAGGCGAGTAGGGGCCGACCCGCCCCCTGGGCACAGGGCGGGCCGGTGACGGCTGTCCGCCCGCCCTCAGCACCCCAGGCGATACGAGGGCGGGCGGGCTTCAGGCCGGCGGACGCGCGGCTACCGTCCTCGCGGCGGGTTTAGGACCTGCTGGACGTTGCCTCCACGAGCACGGACCATCCGGCGGAGCTCGGTCAGGAGGAACTCCTCGTACCGAGAATTGGTGGTTCCCTGAATCTCCAGCACCACCTTCACCTCCCGCTGGACGCCGCCGACCGCAGCTCCAGGAGCAGGCGCCCGGTGGGGGGTGTTGAGCATCGACGTCCACGGGGCGGCCGCCTTGCGCCGGCTGTCCGGGTTCGACCACACCCTGGATCCGACCGGCAGGTCCGCGAGCTCGGGCCCGTGCTCGCCCACCCACGTCAGCCCCGACCGGATACCGCCCGACGCGGCCATGCCGACGATGCCGCCCGCGGCCTTCTTCCCGAACGCGGCCTCGATCGCCTTCTCCATGGACTTGGCCAGCTTGTCCATGGACTTCTTCAGGCTGTCCTGGCTCTTGGTCAGCATCTTGACCACCGCGGTCTGCGCCTTGATCGCATCCCCGTACACGGCGTCAGCGGCCGTGCCGCCAGCGCTCTTGGCGTACGTCACGGTCTGCGAGCGCAGCGTGTTCAGCGAGCTGATCTCCGACGCCGAGGCGCCCATCAGCGCGCCCGCAGTCTCCAGGCCGCCGCCCTCGATCCCGGCGTTCGCGATGTCCTCGATCAGCCCCTTGTCGACGCCCTTCGCCTTCAGCGTCTTCAAGGCCTCCGCGAACGCCTTCGCCTTGTCGCGGGACTGAGTGGCGTTCCCCATGATCGACGCGACCGTCATCGGCGTGCCGCTCGTCGCACCCTTGGTGATGTTCGCCGACGAGAGGACGCCGCCCTTCACCGAGGACGACAGCGAGGAGGCACTGCTCTTGAGGTCGTTGAGCTTGTCCTTCGCCTTCCCCAGACTCGCCGTCACCTGGTTGAGCTGCTTCTCCTGCTTCAACAGGGCCCGGCCCGTGGCATCGAGCTGCTTCAGCAGCTTCGACTCCGTGCCCCCGTGAGTGGCCTTGAGGATGATGCCGCGCCACTGGTTCAACGCGTTCACCAGCGACGACACACTGTCCGGCTTCGCCAGCGCCGACCCGAACTCGCTCCGCTGGTAGCCGGCCGCCTGCCCGAAGTGGGAGATCGTCAGGTCACCGCGCGCGTCCTTGCGTGCCTCCTGCTCGGCCTTCGTCCGGGCGGAGACCTTGCCGCCCTTTGCGAACCGCGGCATGGCCAGGCGGCCCTCGTTGAGCAGGTGCATGAACCGCTCGCCGTACCGGTCGACCGCGGCCTTCTTCATGACGAACTCGCCATTGGACAGCCACGGCGCGAACACGTCGTCCGAGGTGCCAGTCCCTGGGCCGGTGACCTTCCCGCCGTCCGCGTACCCGTGCTTGAACGAGGACCCGGTGAACAGGCCGCCGGTCGCGCCGACGACGTCGTGCAGCGACTGCCCCTTCGGGATGCTGCCCGCGACCGAGTACCGCGTGGTGATCGTGTTGGTGACCCAGGTGTTGGCCCGTTTTCCGTTGATCGCGTTCATCGCCCGGTTCACCGCAGCGATATTGCCGAGCGCCTTTCCGTTCGCGGTGAACACCTGGGTCCGGCCATCCTTCAGCGTCTTCGTCTTGTACCCGACTGCCTCCAGCGCCTTGATCGCGGCCGCGTTGAGAGTCGACACCGTGACCTGCTTCGCGCCCGGCGTCTTCCGGATCTCCGACTCCACCTCCTTGAGGCCCGCCACGGCTTCGGCCTTCTCTGCCTTGATCAGCGTCGTGATGCTCTCCGGCGTCCCCAGCAGCGTGTTGACGTACTCGGTGGCCTTCTTCTTGTTCCCGTCGAACCCCTCCGTTGCGAGCTTCATCATTTCCGTGCGCAGAGTGGATGACTTCTCCGTCATCGACGCCAGGGATTCGTTCGCAGCGACGCCCGACGCGATCATCTCGTCGTTGGCTTTCGCCGCCGCCGACATGGCCTGACCGTTCTGTTGGCCGGCCTTGGTGTGAATGTCGAGGGTGGCGCCGTTCTTCTTGAACGACTCCGACAGGTTGTCGATCCCCACCTCGAATGCGATCTCGGAATCGTAGGCACTGCGGTTGACGTCGTTGAGAGCGATGAGGCTGGCGCGGAGACCGTCTGCCGCACCCTTCTGAGCGTCGAGTTTCGCCTGGGCAAGCTGCGCAGCCTGACCGAAGGAACCCATGGCCGCTGCCGCAAGTTCCTGCTCGAACTTCTGATCCGCGAGCGCCTTCCTGTAGTCGTCGAGCTTCGGCTTGATGTCCGAGACATCGTGGCCCTGCGCCTTGTACTCAGCCGAAATCTTCTTGAGCGCAGCCGCAGCCAGCTCGGAATTCCCGCCCTTGACCAGATCCGCCAGCCCCTTGTCGGCGGCGTCGAGGTCTTCCTTCCATTTCTTGACCGGCGTGGAATCCATGCCGATCAGATTGGTCAGGAAGTTCTGGACCTTGTCGACGTTGCCCATGTGGGACAGGTTGTGGATTGCGTCGCTGAGACCGCCAAGATCCTTGCCGTAGACGCGCAGCGCCTCACCGGATACCTTGCCGGACTGGCCGAGCCGCCCGATCGCTGTGGACATCTTGTCGACGTCCGGCGGGGCCTCCCTGCCAATGTTCGACAGCTTCGTCAAGACGACAGCCAGCGCAGCGATACCCGCCACGACAATGGACGCCTTCGCCGCCGTGCCCAGGGACATGAACGCAGCACGCAACCCGGCCAGCCCGCCACCCGCAGCGGTCGACACAGCCGACAGCGTGCCGATCCGGGTGGCCAGCGTCTGCACGCCGCCGCTCACTGCCGCGATCCCCGCCCCGCCCAGCTTGATCAGCTTGAACGCGGCGTACACCGACATCAGCGTGCCGACCAATTCCGGGGGGACCGCAGCAGCGATCTTGGCCAGAGCGTTGACGAGCGTCAGCATTCCCGGCCCGGCCTGCGCCGCGCCCTCCGCGAGCGTCGCCACTGCCTGGCTGACATTGGAGAGGAGTTCCTTCACCGCCGGGCCCTGCGCCCGCGCGTACTCGAAGAAGCTCGCCATCGGCCCCGACGCGTCGCCCTCGGAGAGGACCCGCATGAAGTGGATCGCCCGGTCGGTCGCACCCTTGAGCGTCTGATTCGCGAAGTCGTTGACCCGCTTCGACAACCCGTCGAACGCGGCCGTGTTGACCGCGCCACCTGCCACGGTGACGAGCCGATCCAACTGGGTGGAAGCGCCCTTGACCATAGGCGAGAGCTTCGGGAGCACCTGCCCGAGAACGGCGAAGCTCTTCTCTACCGGTGCCATCGTGAACTTCGCCATCGAGTCCGACCAGGCCGAGGTCTGCTCGCGCAGCCCTTGCCACGCCATCGAGGCCCGCTGCGTCGCCGCCGGCATCCCGGCCAGCGTCCTCGCTACTTCAAGCTGCGCATCCGCCGCCTGCTTCGACCCTCGCCCAGCCTTCTGGACTGCGCTGCTGTACGTGTCCTGCGCCTTCGCCGCGTCGGACAGGTTGCCGATCTGCGGCTTCAACGCCGCCCCGAACGCGGCCACCGCCAGCCCCGCCGCACCCGCCTGCACGGCAATCGGGGCGAGCGACGCCGCGACCGGGACCGCGGCCGGAGCCAGGCTCAGCATGGACGCCCGGATGTCCACCATCGACTTCGACATCAGCGAGCCCGACCGCTGCACGTCGTTGCTCGCCGACGCGAACCGGCCCTGCATATCCCGCAGGTTCCCGTTCACATCCCGGAAGCCCTGCGCCGTCTGGTTGTTGACCCGGACTGTGATCGTCACGTCATCCGACACGACCTCCACCCCCTTGCGACTCGGGGGCCGACATCAGCAGGTGGGCCAGCTCGATGTCGTCAGGCGCCGCCCACGAGGGGAGCAGGCGCAACGCCTGCAGCAGCGTGGCCACCTCGCCCACTGACCACTCCGGCCCGTCCGGCTCCAGCCCGAACCCCTCAGTGAAGGCGGAGAACATCCGCATCACCAGCGGATGCTCGACGTTGCACACCGCGGCCTGCCGCCGCGCCTCGGCCACGTCCTCGTCGGTCATGCCGAGGATCTCCAGGGTCATGTGAACGTCGGGCAGCCCGTTGACCTCGATGATCGTGCTCGGCGTCGCCTCCACGGGAGCGGCACCCCGAGGCCGCTTCTGCCGCCTCGCCTTCCGCCGGCTCACGAACGTCCCCCGCTCGTGAGCACGTCCGTCGCACCGTCAAGGAGCCGCATCCGCACCCGGGTTACGTCCGCCCGCATCTCCGGCCGCGCGCTCCAACGGCGCACCGTCCGCCCGGACACCCCGATCTCCGGCCCGATCTCCTCCGTCGGCCGGCCCATCGCCAGCAGCACCGCCGCCCGCAGCCGCGGGGGCAACTCCATCTGTCCAACAGCGTCCATTGTTGTCCACCTCCTACAAGGAGAGTACGGCTGAATGCATCTCTTCATGCGTAAGTCAGCGCTCGACATTGGCGGGTTCTCACAAAACGGCGGCGCCCGGCCCTCCCCTTCAGGAAGACCGGGCGCCGCACCCGCGCGAAGCCGCTCAGCGGCCCCTCTCCGCCCGCACCAGCGCGAGCACCTCATCCCGGCCCCGCGCCGCCGTCACACCCCCGCAGGGAGGCGCAGAGAACCGGGCCAGCGGATGCCGCGGCTGCAAGGCATCCCGCTCGGCCTGCTCCAACTGCTCCGTCGTCACCGCGATCACGGCGCTCCTCCTCATCAGTTCGTCTGCCCGACTGGTCACTTCGACGCCTGCAGTGCCTGATACGCGTTGACCACACGCGGCAGCTCGGGGTGCTTCACGACCGGCACCGCGGGCACCCCCGACATCAGGCCGTCCCCCCGCTGCTCCCACGCCCGATAGCCGAGCAGACCCGCCAGCGACGCCCGCACCGGACTCGTATGCGGCAGCCTCGCCTCCGCCACCCGGTCCGCCACCCACAGCAAAGCCCCCGCCGGCGCGAGACCCTCATACGACGTGCCCCGCACCCGGACCGCGGTGGTGAACAGCCCGCGGCCCCCGCCCGTCGTTCCGTCCAACCCGAGCCCGGCCGCCGCCAGCGCGTCCGCGTGCCGGCCAACGAGCCCGTCATACGCCTCCGCGGCCGTCATCAGAGCCACGAGCGCCCGCTGTGCCACCTCGGCCGACTGCTCCAACTCCTTCCGGGCTGCGGCCATCTCCTTCCCCGCCGCCGTGATCTCCTTCGCCGCCGCCTTCTCCCGCTCCTCCCGCGTCGCCGCCGCCTTATCCGCCGCGACCTGCTCCTCGTACTTCTCGCGCAGCTCCCGTGCGCTGGCCCGCAGCCGGGCCGCTAGCTGGGAAGCCTCCGTCAACTCCAGCGCCGCCACCTCGCTGTAGGGCGCCGACTCCAACCGGGTCGCCGCTGCCTCACGCGCCTGCTCCTGCTCGGCCGCCCGCTCCTCCGCCTTCTCCACCTGCCGTGCCGTGATCTTCATGACGCCTCCGTTACCTTCTGCCTCGATCTACCAGTAACCGGGTGGACATACGTCCGCCCGGAAGTCCTCCACCACCCGGGGGCCCGCCGCTACCCGGGCGCTGCGGCAGCAGCTCGGCGCCGCAACGACGCCCGCTCCAACCGCGTCGTACCGCCCCACACCCCCCACAACGCCGGCCGGTCGAGCGCGTATGAGCGGCAGGCCTCGAGGTAGCCGCACCCCGCACACAGAGCACGCGCCCCCACCGGCCGCACCCCATCCGCGAAGTACGCCTCCGGATCCACCCGACACGGGGCCTCCGGCCCGCCCGCCGCCACGAACTCCGGCACCCCCAGCCGCACAGCCGGACGGGCCCCTGGCGCCCCACTCACCCGCGGCTCTCGATGTGCCAGTTCAGTGCCAGCGTGGCGAGCCCGGCCGCCGCGAACCCCGCGATCGACGACCACAAGAACGCCGACGCCGACAGCAGCCCGAGCCCCACCGCGTCCAACAGAACCGACCGAGCCGCCCGCACCGACCGCACCAGCCGCTCCACACGCCCGCTCACCGCTGCGCCTCCCGCCACCGCTCAGCCGCCAACACCAACGCCGCCTGCCGCCGCGGATCCCCGGGCTCCAACCCATGCCACGCCTCCGACCCGTACTCCGGAACCGTCAACAGCCCAGCGATCTCCTCGCGCGCCCACGACGCCGCCTCACCCTCGCCCGTCACCGCCGGCCCTCCTCGCTCCGCTCCAGCACCCGAGCAATCCCATCCGCCAGCAACCGCCGACGCTGCCGAGCAGACGCACCCACCGGAATCACCACCGTCACCGGACCCCGACCACCCAGCCGAGCCTCCGCCTCATCCACCGCCGCCATCACCCGCTCGACATCCAGCGGCTTCACCGCCACCGCAGCACGCACCCGCTCCAACTCCGCCACGAACACCGGATCCCTCAACCACGAACGCACCGTGCCCGGATGCACACCCACCTCATCCGCCGCCGCCCGCTGCGACTTACCCGCAGCCAACGGCCACAGCGCCGCCACCCTCTTCCGCGGATCACGCCTCGTCATACGTCGCCTCCTCGATGCAGCGGCCCACTCGGGCCATCCAGCTCCTTGATGAACGGCCGCCCCCGCGGACACGCCCGCGTCCCCCGCATCGGCGGCAACCGCCCCGCCGTCACCCCCCACCGCTCCGGCAGCGTGTAATCCATCAGCCACCAGTACCGGCGCCACGCCGTCGTCGCCGACAACCCCAACTCCGCCCCCGCCGCCCGGAACGTGAACCCCCGCCCCAACACCAGCTCCGCCACCGCCAACCCCTCTCTCGCCTTCACCCCGAAATCCAGCCGAAGCCGCGGATACGGACCACCCCGCCGAGGACCACGTGGGCCAGGCACCCGACACACGGAGAAGGTGAAACGTGAATCGCCAGACTCCGGCGGCGACGACTGCTGGGACATGGGGCCGAACTCCTCTCGTGCTACTGGTCGTCGACCTCGGCGGCCTGGCGGCGCTGCTCGGCTTCGGCGAGGTTGCGGAGCTTGCGGGCGTGCCGGTGGGCGAGGCCGCGCTGACGGGCTTGGGCGAGGGAGTCACGGCGTTCCTTCGCTGCCTGGATGCGGACGCGGGCCGCGGCAATGCGGGCCTGTACCTGCTGCTCGACGTGGGACTCGGTCACGAGGGCTCCCCCCGCCCGATGACCAGCCAGCACCGGGAGTTGCCGCTGCCGTCGCGGTGCACGTACCGGTCCAGCTCACGGAAGTACGAGGAGTCCCCCGAGCAGACCGGGCACGGCACGGTCGCGGCCACGGTCGCCCGCATGCTGCCGCGGGGGTGGAACGCGATGGCCGAGGCTTCGCGGTCTTCGGGGTACGGGTAGTAGGTCGCGGTCTCGGCCTGGTCCGGGTGCTCGCGGAACAGGGTGCTGTCGAGGGCGCTGCGGGCGTCGTCAACCGCGCGAGCCGCGATGCGGAGCTTTCGGGCGGGAAGCGCCTCGGCGCCGGCCTGGGGGTAGGCGTTGGCGAGTTGGGTGAAGCGGTGGGCGAGTTCGTCGCGGATGGCAGCGAGGGAGCGGCCCATGTCGGTGTGCTGCCGAGGGGACAGTCGTTGCTTGCGGGTCATGACACTCCGTTCGGGGGGACTGGGGGGGACAGGGGGGACGCCGGTTGTCCCCCCTTCCCTCGCGCGGTACGCGAGTCGAATAGTTTTTGATCTTGATTTTTATTTATGCAGGTCAGGGGCTTGGTTGCGCATGCAATAGTTTCGGTTCGGAACTTGTTTTTGTCTCCGAGAGGGAGAGGAGGGGGACAAACGCTGTCCCCCCGTCCCCCCTGTCCCCCCCCTGGTGTCCCCCCTCATGACGGGGGGACAGGACCGGGGGCGAACTTGCCGTCCTCCTCTACGACCCACTGGCGAAGCACCGCGTAGGCGAAGGCATCGGGCAGATGCCGCTTGTCCCGGCCGGCCGTGTGGCCCCGCACTTCCTTGCGGGTCTGGGGTCCGTTCTCCCGCGTCAGCAGAGCGAGCCGCCTCGCGAGCCGCTCTACGGCCCGTTCGGCCCGCGCCTGCTCCGCGGCCTGCTTCGCGCCGTCGACGCGCACCTCTTCCTCGATGCGGGCGATCGTGCGCTTCTCCTGCTCGGCGCGCCTCTTGGCTTCGGCGGAGGCAATGACCGCGTCTCGGGTCTCGCAAGAGGCAGTCCAGAGCGTGTTGGCGAGCCGCCAGTCATCCGCGGTCACGTGCCGCCGCCCGGCGAGAATCGCCAGGAGAGAGGCCAGCTTCACCTTCATCACGGGCGCCTGAGAGTCGTAAGGATTCTCAAGAGCAGGGCTCACCTGGCCGCGCTGCTTCGCCAGGTCTGCCGCGCGCATCTCGGCTTTGATCGCCTCGTCGAACGTGATCAGGACGGATCCGCTCGCCTCGTCGCCGGGCGCCACGATCGCCGCGTTCCGCCACAACCCCAGTTCTCCAGGCCACCCGGGCTGGATGTCTGGCACGGCCGGGTCGAGGACCTGGAACCACACGAACCGCTGCGGAGTCCCTTCCGCGACCTCCTCGAACAGTGGAGCCGCGGTCTCCGGCTGGAACCCGACGAGCATGCCCATGCTGTACGAACCACTGGGGATGTACCGGCTGGTGTCCTTGCTGGCGTTGGTCTGCCCGAGAGTCTGGCCAACGGCCGCGCTGCGGAGGGTCTCTCCGAGAGTGGAGCCCGACCGTTCCTTCATCAGGCGCGTGAGCGATGCGCCCTCGTCGACGTAGAAGAACGCATGGTGCCTGACTTGCTTACGAACCTGGATCGTGACGGGTGTCTCGGTTCCGCCGCGCCCCTTGCGGATCTCTCCGGTGGCCTCTTCGACCATGCCCATGAACACCTCGGCCAGGCCCTCGCCGGAGCCGATCGGAAGGCCGTCACGGATGTCCAGCCCGGGCGGGGCAACCAGGAGCCGGCTGGCCACGCCGACTCCGGACGACTTGCCGACGCCGGACGGGCCGACGATGGCACCGAACAGGTTCAGGGAAGCGAGGTCTGCGATGCCGGTGTCCGCCCGGATCCGGTGTGAGACCAGGGCCGAAAGCCGGGTGAGTACCGCGAGCAGGGCGACATCGCCGGAGCGGCTGCGGGAGTGGCCAGCCTGACGGATGTGCCGCAGCTCAGGCCGGGCCGCCCAGAATGCTTCGGGGATCAGGCCCGGGATCCTGGCGGGCGCGCTGTCGTCCTCAGGAGGCTCGGGAGGTTCGTCCTGCGGCCCGTCCCACGGATCATCAGCGATCAGCGCGCGGAGGCTCGTCTCGTCGTCGCGGCCGAGCGGACCGTCCGGCATGCATCGCCGCATCACCTCGGCCAGGACCGGTGCGGGCAGTCGGCCCGCGGCACCGCGAGTTGGCCGCCCGGCCGCCGCGCGCATGATGTCCGAGGCCGCGCCGGACGTGTCCCCCGCGTAGTGCAGGTGCGCGTACAGGGTGCCGATGGTGAGCTTCTGCCCGGCCGGGAGCGCACCGACGGGGAGGTCTGAGCGCTCGGACCAGTTGACGGCGACGTGGTCGTCGCAGACGAGGCTGTGCTCGCTGCTCGGTCCCTCGCCCCCGGCGGTGGGGCGCAGCCACTTCTCGCGTCCTCCGGCCTGCCCAACGTACTTCCAGCCCTCAGGTTCGAGGAGATCCCGGAACGTCAGCACGTCAGCAAGGACGTCGAGCGGCCCGTTGCCACTTGCCAGCCCGGTGGGGCGCTCACGCCGCGGGGGCGGGACGGCCGCGCCCGTGCGCTGAGCCTTGCGCGCCTGCCTCTCCACGGCAGCCTGCTCGAGAAGCTCCCTCGCTGCAGGGGCGAGGCCGGCCACGAGCGTGGCGAGACCGGCCAGCTCGAACACTTCGCCCGTACCGGGGCCGATCGATGTCGGCCGGTCAAGGCCCTTCTTTCTGTTGACCGTTCCGGGGATCTTCATGAGCCGGTCGAGGTTGCCGACCCCGACGTCCCATGACCAGCCGTGCCGGTAGGCCTGGGCTGCGAGGATCGCCTGAACTCCGGTGGTGATCTCCTTCACGCGGGCGTGGCCGTCGGCGTCCTCGATCAGGTGGTTGTCGGCGAGCAGCCACACGGGGTTGTAGCCGCCGCCGGAGTACGCCCAGCCTGAAGGCGTGGGCAGTCCCGACTCGGTGACGACCTTCGCGACGGCGTCCGGGTCGGGCGGAGCGGGGAGATCGTCGGGGCTGGGGCTGTGGCCGAAGGTGCCGTAGTCCCCGTCTGCCCACAGATGGGTGAGGCCGTAGGCGAGTTCCTCGCCGCCGCGCCCTTCTGCGGGGCGCTCGCGCAGGGTGGTGCTCTGCGCGTACACGCCCTTCGCTTTCCGCCGGTCCAGCTCCAGGGCGTACTGGACCGCCGCCTCGATGCCGGTGTCGTCGGTGGTGAAGCGTCGGCCGACCCACCCGTCCTTGTCCGAGCAGATGCTGATGAACCCGGGGCATCCGCCGTACAGGTGCGTCAGCCAGTCCCGCACGACCTGAGGGTCTGCGGTGAGCGGCTGCTGCTCGTCGTTCACTCGCTGCTCTCCATGGTGCATGCCGTGGCGCCCGCGCGATGGCGGGCGCTGCGGCGAGGGAAGTTGCTCAGCACGTAGCCGCACTCGCTCGGGCGGCGCACCGTTCGATGGCGGCTCTCAGCACCACGAGCACGCCGTCCGCGTTGTAAGCGGTCCCCTGCTCGCAGCGCGCGCTACTGCCGTCCGCCTTGTCGCTGACCAAGAGCACGACGGAACAGGCACGCACGGACTCGGCGATGAGCGCCGCGTCGTAGTCGATGAGCCATGTGCCGTGGCGGAGATCGATCTCGACTTCGCTGCCTGCCGGGTAGGTGGGCAGCCCGTAGCCGTTGAGGTCTCGGGCCAGGACGCGTCCGTCCTTCTCAACGCGGGGCCGGACCCGGAAGCGCGCGCTTACGGCGGGGCCCCGCCCGGCCGCCGAAGCGACCAGGCGAGGACGGCCGTAGCCGGTGCGGGTGGTCATGCCTGCGCCTGCTCGTAGGCCAGCGCGGCAGCCCGCTGGTCGCGGAGCCGCTGGGGCGCGTCCTCGGCCGCCTGTCGGACGGCGTCCGGGTCGCCCCCTGCGCGCAGGTTCTCGACGAGGTAGTCGAGGAGGTAGTAGTAGTCGGGCTCGATCTCCGCGCGGGCGTGCTCGATGGCGGCGAACGCCTGGAGGGGACCGGCCGTGGCGTCGCGGAGGGCTTCGGCGAAGTCGGCCGCTTCCGTGCTGGTGATGACTGCGGCCAGGCTCGGCATGATCTCGTCGAGGGTGGCGAGCATCCGGTCGAGCGTGGTTACCGGGTTCGGCATCCGGAGCGCCTCGTCGTATGCGGCGGCGGCGACGTAGAGGCCGGCAGCAATGAGGCTGACGCGCGGCTCCGTGTTGATGGCGGGTGCGGCCGGGCTGGTCGTAAGCTGGTCCATGGCGATGGATCCGTTCTGTTCCGCGTAGCCCCTGGCCCGGCTGTCCAAGCAATGAGCCCGGGGCTTCGCTGTGTGGGTCTGTTGCTGAGGCCCGGTCGTTGGTGGTGATGACACCGACGGTCGGGCCGTCTTGCGTCTCAGGTGGCTTCGAGAAGGGCCACCAGAGAATTGGTGATCACCACGTGGCGGCTACCGAACGAGAGGGTTCGGACAGGTGCCTCGCCACGCTTGATCAGTTCGTAGAGCTGCGACCGGCTACAGCCGAGAGCGAGCGCAGCACGCGGGACGTTGACCGTCGCGGGCCACTTCTTCACCTCGGCGAGCGTCGGCGACTCGGCCTTTGTAGCGGCCATCAGGCGGCGCTCCGGAGCGTGCGGATCGCGGTGACGTACCGCTCGAGGTGCCCGCCCTTCGGCGTGCGGATCCCGCTCTCCCAGTTGCTGATGGCCTGCCGGGTTACGCCGATGGCCTCGGCCAGTTCCCCCTGCGAGAGTCCCGCTGCCAGGCGGATCGCCCGCCGCTCCTCCGGGGCCGGAAGGTCCTGGTGCAGGAGCAGGCGAGCCCTAACGCGTAGCGCTGTGGCTGTCATGTGGCCAGCTTGGCAGACCTGGTGGCTTCAGGTCAACCATGTCTGCCGACATGGTGAGCCACGTCTGCCGGGCTGGTGTGTTGACCTATCGTTGCGTTTCTTGCCATGCTCGTGAGGTGACTACACCCACGCCCCCCACCGCCGATGGGCCCGACGAGGTCTACATCAGCGCCATCGCCGACCGTGAAGCCGCCGCCGACCAGGCCGAAGGGAAGGTCGTGGCCACGTTCGAGGCACGCCCCGCCTCGGGCGAGTGGCTCGCCAAGGGCGACATCACCCGAGGCTCTCAGGGCCTGGTGATCTCCCGGGTGGAGCTGCAGGCCGTTGACCCGACAGGCAGCGGCATCACGGGCAGTCTCCTGCGGCGCATCCAAGTCGGCGACATCCTGCACCTGGCCCGCGCCACTACAGCCCGCGCCGCGCAGTCTTCCGAGCCGTCGAAGTTGATCGGCTACCCACCGAACCGGCCACGTCCTGGCGGGCGTGGCGCCCTGAGCGACGAACTCCTGCGCAGCGTGGCTGTCTCCTACCTGGCCGAGACCGCGCCCGGACGCCCATCGGGTGCCGTGAAGCGGATGGCCCAGGAGTTCGATCGGCCAGAAGAGACCGTGCGCTCATGGATTTCGCGCGCCAGGAAGGCGGGATGGCTCGGCCCGAGCGTCAAGGGTCGTGCCGGCGCCGAACCCGGCCCGTTGCTGCGTGACCTGACTCCGGAGGAGTTCGGCCGGATCTTCACCGAGGGATACGACAGCCCCCCAGGAAACCTTGCCGAACTCGCGGCAGGCTTCAGCTCAATGTCGCCGGAACGTCAGAAGGCAGCCTCGGCCGCGTGGTTCACGCGCGAGCGGCAGATCGAGCACAACCGCGCGTCTCTCGAATGGGAGCGCAGGCAGCAGGAAGAGACGTCCGACGGGGATGCGGAGGGTTCGACCGGTGACGATGCGGACGGAAAGGGAGACGGACAGGAGTGAAGCAGTGCAAGCCATGCCGCGCTCACGCCGCCAGGGCTCCCGAAACTGCTGCGCGATTTGAATAGGGGAGGACATGGCCGAGATCAAGAAGATCACGCTGGCCAACGGTAAGACCCGATGGCGTTTCGTCATCGACGCCGGCCGCGATGCCGACGGGAAGCGAAAGCAGCTCACCGTCACGTGCGACACCAAGAAGGAGGCGGGCGACGAGTACGCCCGCCTCCGCAACGAACGCCGCACCGGCCAGCTCATCCTGCCCAGCAAGATGACCGTGGCCGAACTGATCGAGGCGTACCTCGCGAGCAAGGTTGAGGACCTCGAGGAGACCACGCTCGACGGCTACCGCAACCGCCTCCTGCATGCCCGCGACTACCTCGGCGAGGTCCGCCTCCAGGCGCTCACCGAGGACGACGTCGAACGGTGGGTCGCGTGGCTCCTGGTGTCCGCACGGCGCCGCGGCGGACCGAAAGGGACAGGCCTGCGGACGCCGACCGTGGACGGCGTGCTCGGTCGCTTTCGGGCGGCCCTGCGTTATGCCGTGCGCAAGCGGTACGTGGCCCGGAACGTCGCCGAATACATCGACGTCCCCCGCAAGGCTCGCAAGGCAGACCGCAGGGACAACCGGCGCGCCGACCCGTGGAACGTCGTGGAGGTCAAGGAGTTCGTCGTGGGCGCCCGCGAGGACAGGCTCTTCGCTCCGCACCTGCTCAGCCTCATGGGCATGCGCCCCGCCGAGGTGGCTGGCCTCCGGTGGGCCGAGGACGTCGACTTCGACGCGGCCACGCTGGACGTCGCCAACACGCGGACCATGCTGCGGAACGCCAAGGTCATCGAGAAGGACACCAAGAGCGAGGCGGGGGAGCGGACACTCCCGCTTCCCGAACCGGTGCGTCTCGCCCTGATGAACTTCCGAGTCCTCCAGGAGGCGGAGCGCGCCACGATGGGCGAGGACTACGTCGACTCGGGCTACGTGTTCGTGGACGAGATCGGTCAGCCGCTCACGACCAGGCACCTGCGCGAGGCCGCGTACCGACTCATGGCGGACCTCGACCTACGGCGCGTCCGCCTCTACGACGCTCGGCACTCCTGCCTGACGTTCCTCGCAGTGAACGGCGTCCCGGACGTCGTCCTCGCCGCGTGGGCCGGCCACACGAACGCCGCCTTCACCAAGCGGAAGTACGTCCACCCGACGGCCGCAGACATGGGCGCGGCCGTAACTCACCTGAACGACCTTCTCGGCATCTCCGAGGGCCCGTCAGAGCCCGCGATGTGAGAGAAAGTGAGATACCCGTGATCCGGCAGCGCCCGAAACTGCCTCTGACCAGCAGGGGAATAGGCATCGGTAGAGCACGTCAGCGACTCTAACCGGGTGCTCAGATCCCCGCTCCGGTTCGCCGCAGTACGCGCAGGGAGCCGCTCACCGCGGTCTCGGTGAACGCGCCCGATTCCAGGGCCCTGAGGTAGACGCGGTAGGGGGCCTGGCCGGTGAACTCGTCGACGGGGTCGGGGAACACGTCGTGGATGACGAGGAGGCCGCCCTCGGCGACGTGCGGCGCCCAGCCCTCGTAGTCGCCGCTCGCGTGCTCGTCGGTGTGGCCGCCGTCGATGAAGACGAGACCGAGGGGCGTGCCCCAGAACGCGGCGATCTGCGGCGAGCGGCCGACCAGCGCGACCACGTGCTCCTCCAGGCCCGCCCGGTGCAGGGTGCGGCGGAAGGTGGGGAGCGTGTCCATCAGGCCGAGCTCAGGGTCGACCGTGGTCGGGTCGTGGTACTCCCAGCCCGGCTGCTGCTCCTCGCTGCCCCGGTGGTGGTCGACCGTGATGGCGGTCACCCCGGCCTCGCGGGCCGCGTCCGCGAGCAGGATCGTGGAACGGCCGCAGTAGGTGCCGACCTCCAGGAGCGGCAGCCCGAGCCGTCCGGCCTCGACCGCGGCGGCGTGGAGCGCGAGTCCCTCACCGCGCGGCATGAACCCCTTCGCGGCCTCGAAGGCGGCGAGGATCTCGGGCTTGGGTGCCGAGGACATGGGGTTTTCCTCCATCGGTGCGAACTCCAGCGGTGCGGACAACGGGTACGCGCAGCATCGTGCACCACACCCCCGCCGCGTGGGCGGCGGGGGTGGCGATGATCACTCGCGAGGGCCGGTGCGTCAGGCCGTGACGTCGGCGTTCTCGCCCGGCAGCGAGAGGTCGAGGGCGACCGGGGAGTCGTCGCCCGCGTGGGTGGCCGAGGAGGCGAGCGGGCCGTGGCCGGCCGCCCGCGCGGCGAGCACGTACGCGCCCTGGGCCGGCACGGCGAGCGCGTAGCTGCCGTCCTCGGCGGAGAGGGTGGCGCCCGCCTGGCGGCCGCGCCGGTCGATCAGGGTGACCTTGGCGCGGGCGACGGGGCCGCCCTCGGCGTCCAGCACCCGGCCGCGGAAGCCGCCGAGGATCTCGTGCGCCCGCTCCAGGGCCGCCTCCTCCTCGCTGCTCGCCAGCAGCGAGGGCTTGGTCGCCGGGCGTCGGCCGGGCAGGAACAGGGCCATCAGCAGGCCGACCGCGACCGCGCCCGTCGCGATCAGGAAGGACACGCGGAAGCCGTGCATGGTGGGGATCGCGACCCCGCCGACGTGGTGCGCGGTGTTGGCGAGCACCATGCCGATGACGGCGCTCGACACCGACGTGCCGATGGAACGCATGAGGGTGTTCAGACCGTTGGCCGCGCCGGTCTCCGAGGCCGGGACGGAACCGATGATCAGGGCGGGGAGCGAGGAGTAGGCGAGGCCGATGCCCGCGCCGAGGATCACGGCGATGACCAGGGACTGCCAGGCGGCGCTCATCAGGCCGAGGCCGGCGCCGTAGCCGATGCCGATGATCACCATGCCGATGATCAGGGTGACCTTGGGGCCGTACTTCGCCGACAGCCGCGCGTACACGGGCGCCGTGACCATCATCGTCAGGCCCAGCGGCATGACGAGCAGGCCCGCGCTCACCATCGACTGGCCGAGGCCGTAGCCGGTGGACTTCGGGAGCTGGAGCAGTTGCGGCAGGACGAGGGAGACGACGTAGAAGGAGACGCCGACCATGATCGAGGCGAGGTTGGTGAAGAGGACCGCGGGGCGGGCCGTGGTGCGCAGGTCGACCAGGGGGGCCTTCAGGCGCAGCTCCATGACGCCCCACAGCAGCAGGACGGCGACGGACGCGCCGAACAGGCCGAGCGTGGTGGGCGCGGTCCAGCCCCAGTCGCTGCCCTTGGTGATCGGCAGCAGGAAGAGAACGAGTCCGATGGACAGGCCGATCGCGCCGAGCACGTCGAAGGTGCCCTTGGCCCGCATCGGGGACTCCGGCACGACGAGGAGGGTGAGGACGATCGAGACGACGCCGAGTCCGGCGGCGCCGTAGAAGAGGGCGTGCCAGTCGGCGTGCTGGGCGACGAGGGCCGCGGCGGGCAGCGCGAGTCCGCCGCCGACGCCGATCGAGGAGCTCATCAGGGCCATGGCGGAGCCGAGCTTCTCGCGGGGGAGCAGGTCGCGCATCAGGCCGATGCCGAGCGGGATCGCGCCCATCGCGAAGCCCTGGAGCGAGCGGCCCACGATCATCGGCAGCAGGGTGCTGGTCAGCGCGCTGATCAGGGCGCCGATCACCATGATGGACAGGCTGGTCAGCAGCATGCGCCGCTTGCCGAAGAGGTCGCCGAGGCGGCCCATGATCGGGGTGGCCACGGCACCCGCGAGCAGGGTCGAGGTCAGGACCCAGGTGGCGTTGCTGGGCGCGGTGTCCAGCAGCGTCGGCAGGTCCTTGATGACCGGGACGAGCAGGGTCTGCATCACCGCGACAACGATGCCCGCGAAGGCGAGCACCGGCACGGTCGCGCCGCCGGGCCTCCGCGCGGGTCGGTCGGTCGTCGTGTGCGTCATTGAGGGGGGCCTCCAGGCCATAGCGAAGGGAGCTCTCGGGAGCGGAGCGAGGGGTTCCGTGCGGATGCCGGGGAGACGGTCGGCCGGGTGATCCAGGGGGATGCGGGGGCGTCGGTCGGGTGGTCCACGCGAGGTACGTGCAGGGGGAACCCGGTGTGCCCGGGCAACTATTCCGATGCTTCGGCGTACTAACGAATTCTTGACCGATCCATGGGTATCTGACCTATCGTCAGAATGAAACGTGTTCTAGTCTGGCGCGGATCCACGCACCTTGGGCCTTCGGGGAGGCATGCATGGGCATCGCGGTGACGCCGGAGCAGGGGGAGCTGGCCGAGGCCGTGCGCGGCTGGATCGCCCGCGCCGTGCCGCCCGAGGAGGTCCGCAAACTCCTGGACGCGCCCGGTGGCGGCAGGCCCTCGTTCTGGGACGCGCTGGCCGGGCAGGGGCTGCTCGCCGTGCACCTGCCCGAGGCGTACGGGGGTGGCGGCGGTGACCTGGCCGACCTGGCCGTCGTCGTGGAGGAGGCCGCTCGGGCGGCACTGCCGGGGCCCTTCGTCGCGAACGTCCTGGCGTCGGCGGTGCTGGCGGCGGAACTCGCGGGTGAACCGGGCTTATCGGATGATTCCGTACGGGCTTCGGGGCGCGCCGATCTCGTACGGGCCCTGGGGTGCGGGGAGCGCATCGGTGCCGTCGCGTTCGGCGCCGGCTCCCTGACGGCTCTGGCGGTGGACGGCGGATACGTGCTGGACGGGACGGCGCCGCCCGTGCTGTCGGGCGCCGACGCGGACGTGCTCGTGCTGGCGGCGACACTCGCCGGGCCCGAACGCGGCTCCGGCACGGATGCCGCCGCCGGGACGGGCGCCGCGGCCGACGGCGTGATCCGGCTGGTGGTGGACGCCGCCGACCTGGTCGTCCGGCCGCACGAGAGCGCCGATCCGACCCGGGGGACCGCCGAGGTCCGGGCCGAACGGGTACGGGTCCCCGCCGGCCGCGTCCTCGCGGTCGACCCGTCGCTGGTCACGGACCTCGCCGCCGTCGTCCTCGCCGCCGACGCCTGCGGCACCGCGGCCTGGTCGCTGGAGACGGCCGCCGCGCACGCCAGGGTCCGCGAGCAGTTCGGCCGCCCCATCGGGCACTTCCAGGGCGTCAAGCACCTGTGCGCCGACATGCTCCTGCGGCTGGAACAGGCGAGAGCGCTCACCTGGGACGCGGCCCGCGCGGCCCAGGAGCCGCCCGGTGTGCGGGGGCTGGTGGCCGCGCTCGCCGCCGGCACCGCCCTCGACGCCGCCGCCTCCTGCGCCAAGGACTGCGTCCAGATCCTCGGCGGCATCGGGTTCACCTGGGAGCACGACGCCCATCTGTATCTGCGCCGGGCCCTGGTGGCACGGCAGTTGCTCGGCGCCGGGAGCGGACACCTGCGGCGGGCCGTACGGCTCGCGCGCGCCGGCGTACGGCGGGAACTGCGCCTGGAGCTGCCCCCGGAGGCGTCCGCGTACCGGGCCGAGGCCCGTGCGGTGGCCGACCGGGTGCGCGGGCTCGGCCCCGCGGAGGCCCGCCGGACGCTGGCGCCCACCGGCTACGCCGCCCCGCACCTGCCCCCGCCCCACGGCCTCGGCGCGGGCCCGGTCCAGCAGCTCGCCGTGCAGCAGGAGCTGACCGCGGCCGGAGTGCGGATCAGCGACCTGGGGATCGCGACCTGGGTCGTGCCGTCCCTCATCGCGCACGGGACCCCGCGGCAGCAGGAGCGCTATCTGCTGCCCACCCTGCGCGGCGACGTCCTGTGGTGCCAGCTCTTCTCCGAGCCCGGCGCCGGATCCGACCTCGCCTCGCTGCGCACCAGCGCCGAGCGCACCGCCGACGGACGCTGGCGGATCAACGGCCAGAAGGTGTGGACGAGCGCGGCGCAGTGGGCCGACCACGGGATCCTCCTCGCCCGGACGAACCCGGCCGCGCCCAAGCACAAGGGGCTCACCTATTTCGTCGTCGACATGAAGACCACGGACGGCATCGACATCCGCCCCCTGAAGGAGATCACCGGGGACTCCCTCTTCAACGAGGTCTGGTTCGACGACGTGCTGCTGCCCGCGGACGCGGTCGTCGGCGAGGTCGACGACGGCTGGCGGGTCGCCCGCAACACGCTCGGCAACGAACGCGTCCACATGGCCGACCAGTTGACCTTCGACACCGGCCTGGAGGCGCTGATACCGGCCGACGTCGACGCCCCACGGCTGGGGGCGCTGCTGGCCGAGGCCCACGCCCTGGCCTGCGTCACGCTGCGCACCACCCTGCGCCGGGTCTCCGGCGTGGAGCCCGGCGCGGGCGCCTCCGTCCGCAAACTGGTGCAGACCGCGCACCAGCAGAAGGTCGCCGAACTCGCGCTCGAACTCCTCGGCCCCGAAGGCGCGTCGTGCGAGGGCCCCGGCAAACGGGCGGTGCACGGATTCCTGCTCTCCCGGTGCCTGACCATCGCGGGCGGCACCACCCAGGTCCAGCTCAACGTCGTCGCCGAGCGCCTGCTCGGCCTGCCACGGGACTAGGAGCGCGCCATGAGGACGTACGTCGTCGGTGTCGGCATGACCAGGTTCGAGAAGCCCGAGACCCGGGAGTGGCAGTACTGGGACATGGTCCGCGAGGCCGGCACCAACGCCCTGGCCGACGCGGGGATCTCCTACACGGACGTGGAACAGGTCCCCGTCGGCCACTGCTTCCAGCCGTCCACCGCCGGTCAGCGCGCCGCCTACGAACTGGGCCTGACCGGCGTGCCCGTCTACAACGTGAACAACAACTGCGCCACCGGGGCGAGCGCGTTGATGCTGGCCCGGCAGTTCGTGGAGGGCGGCGTCAGCGACTGCGTCCTCGCGCTGGGCTTCGAGAAGATGAAGCGGGGATCGCTCGGGTCGGGAGCCGACGGCGGGGACTTCGCCACGTCACCGGTCGCCCGCCACTACGGGATCATGGCCGCCCGGCACGGTTTCGAGATGTCACCGCCCACCGCGCAGATCTTCGGCGACGCGGCCCGTGAGCACATGGAGCGGTACGGCACGACCGAGGCCCAGCTCGCCGCCGTCGGCGCCAAGAACCACCGCCACTCGGCGCACAACCCCTACGCCCAGTTCCAGGACGTGTACTCCGTCGACGAGATCCTCGCCGCCAAGGCCGTGCACCGGCCGCTCACCCGACTCCAGTGCTCGCCCACCTCCGACGGAGCCGCCGCGGCCGTCGTCGTGTCCGAACGGTTCGCCGAGCGGCACGCGCTGGAGGACAGGGCGGTCGAGATCGTCGCGCAGGCGATGGCCACCGACACCGAGGAGTCCTTCGCCTCCGGCTCCTGCATCGACGTCGTCGGCCGGCCGATGTCGCGGGATGCCGCGCGCCGGGTGTACGAGCGCTCCGGGCTCGGCATCGAGGACGTGGACGTCGTGGAGCTCCACGACTGCTTCTCCGTCAACGAACTGCTGACCTACGAGGCCCTCGGCATGTGCGCGGAAGGAGAGTCGGGCGCACTCGTGGAGTCCGGGGCGACGACGTACGGCGGACGCTGGGTGGTCAACCCCTCCGGCGGGCTCATCTCCAAGGGGCACCCCCTGGGGGCCACCGGGATCGCGCAAGTGGCCGAACTGGTCTGGCAGTTGCGGGGACAGGCCGAGGCCCGGCAGGTCCAGGGCGCACGCGTCGGGCTCGCGCACAACATCGGACTGGGCGGCGCTGCGGTGGTCACCCTGCTGCGCAGGTCCTAGGGCACCGGGAGTCACAGGGGGAGTCACGGGGGCGACCTCGCGGACAGGGCCTAGGTCCGGTGTCCCACGTCCGGCTGCGCCGAAATACCGATGCAAGGAGCGTCAGCGGGTTGAGAGCATGACAGTCATGCTCCGAGCCGCTGAAGACACCAGGACGACCGCCCGTACCGCCCCGCCCACCTGGGTGGTGATCGCGCTCGCGTGCGCCGGACAGTTCCTGGTCGTCCTGGACGTGTCCGTCGTCAACGTGGCCCTGCCCTCCATGCGCGCCGACCTGGGGCTGAGCGCCCCCGGACTCCAGTGGGTGGTGAACGCCTACTCCATCGCCTTCGCCGGATTCATGCTCCTGGGCGGGCGGGCCGGTGACCTGTACGGGCGCAAGCGGATGTTCCTGGTGGGTCTGGCGCTGTTCACGCTGGCCTCGGCCGCCGGAGGCCTCGCCCAGGAGGGCACCCAACTGCTCGTCGCGCGCGCCGCGCAGGGCCTGGGGGCGGCGGTGCTCGCGCCCTCGACCCTGACGATCCTGACGTCCGCCGTCCCCGAGGGCCCCGCACGGGCGCGGGCCATCGCAACCTGGACCGCCGTGGGAGCCGGTGGCGGCGCGGCGGGCGGACTCGTCGGCGGACTACTGGTCGACGGGCTGTCGTGGCGCTGGGTGCTCCTCATCAACGTGCCCGTCGGCGCGCTCGTGCTGGCCGGCGCGGCGTACCGGCTGAGGGAGAGCCGGGCCGGGGACGGGCGGCGGCTCGACCTGCCGGGCGCGCTCCTGGTGACGGCGGGACTCGCGACCCTCGCGTACGGGATCGTGCAGACGGAGGCCGAGGGCTGGACCGCGGCGGAGACACTCGTACCGCTCGGCGCGGGAGCGGCGCTCATCGGGGCCTTCCTGGCCGTCGAGGCCCGGACCGGAGCGCCGTTGATGCCGCTGAAGCTGCTGCGGCTGCGCTCGGTGGCGTCCGCGAACGCGGCCATGTTCGTCTCCGGCTCGGCGATGTTCTGCATGTGGTTCTTCATGACGCTGTACGCGCAGAACGTGCTCGGCTACTCGCCGCTCGGCGCGGGCCTCGCCCTGGTGCCGAGCTCGCTCGCCGTGGTCGTCGGCTCGAAGTCGGCGCCCCGCCTGATGCCGGTCGTCGGCGCGCGCAACGTGGCGGTGCTCGGCACGCTCCTGGCCGCGGCCGGGTTCGGCTGGCAGTCGACGATGACGGCGGACGGCCCGTACCTCACGGCCATCATGCTCCCCGGCGTCCTGATGATGGCGGGCGCCGGTCTGGCCGCGACACCGCTGGCCGCGATCGCGACCTCGGGCGCGGTGCCGGAGGACGCGGGGGTGGTCTCGGGCCTGGTCAACACCTCGCGGGTGATGGGCGGTTCCCTGGGACTCGCGGTCATGTCCACGATCGCGGCAGCCCGTACCGGGGGAAGCCTCGCGGGGGAGGCGCTGACCGCCGGGTACGCGCTGGCGTTCCGCGTCAGCGGCGTGATGCTGCTCGCCGGGGCCGTCCTGATGTTCTTGTGGCTGCCCCGGACGATGTCACGGCGGTGAGGCAACGAATTCAGGTGCCTGTGGACTCCTTGGGTCACTAGGAGGTGCCCATGGGGGTTCGGAAGCAGGCTCGGGACGAGGAGTTCCAGGGCTTCGTGGTCGGTCGCTGGCCGCGGCTGATGCGTACGGCGTTTCTCCTGACGGGGGAGCAGCACGCCGCCGAGGACCTGGTCCAGACGACGCTGGAGCAGGTGTACGTGGCCTGGCGCCGGGTCGGCTCGGCCGACGAACCGGACGCGTACGTGCGGCGCATGATGATCAACGCGCACGCTCGAAGACACCGCAGAAAACTGAAGGAGTTCCTCGCGCCGAGGGACGACTCGGGGATCGGACACGAGGTCCCCGACGGCGCCGACGCGATCGCGCGCGCCGACGACCGCGGCACCCTGATCGCCGCGCTGTCCCAACTGCCCCCGCGCCAGCGCGAGGCGGTGGTCCTGCGCTACTGGGAGGACCTGAGCGAGAGCCAGGCGGCCGAGGCGATGGGCTGCTCGGTGGGCGCGGTGAAGAGCAACGCGGCCAAGGGCATCGCGAAACTCCGTGCCGTACCGGAGCTGGCGGACACGATGGCGCAGGGAGGGCGGATCCGATGAGCGCGAACCGGGAGACGAATCACGACATGGCGGCGACGGACGCGGACATCTCCTTCCTGCTGGCCGAGGCGGCGGACGGGGTCGATATCGGTACGGCCCCCTACCAGGCGGTGCTGCGCGGCGGCCGGCGCCGCAGGGCGCGCCGCTGGGCGACGGCGGCTGCGGTCGCCCTGGTCGTCGCCGGGTCCACGGGGACACTGGCGCTGACCGGCGGCAGCGGCGACGACGCCAAGGGGGTCGTGCCGGCCGGCCCCGTTCGCCCGTCGATCAGCCCCGGGACCGGACCGGGCGGCCTTCCGGAGGAGTGGCGGACCCTCGGGCCACGGGGAACCTTCGTGTCGCAGTGGACCAACCCCGACCACACGACATGGTCGGTCCTCGTGGACATGTGGCCGGCGCCGAAGGACGAGGCGGAGGCCCGGAAGCAGCGCACGATGATGACCCAGTACGGCGTCACGCCGACGGGTGCCAGGGACGCTCCGGACGTCGCGGACAAGAAGTGGGCCTTCGTCAGCGTTGTCCGGGTCGGAGTAGGGCACTCGAGGGACACGATCGACGGAGCCCAGAAGAAGGATCCGTTCTCGGGCAAGGACATCGAGGCCTTCTCGCTGCCGCTGGACGCCGAGGCGGCCAAGGAGAAGAAGAAGCCTCCTCAGGGGCTCGTGATCGGCAAGGTCGCCCAGACCGCCAAGGAGGTCACCTGCACCTGGGACGACGGCACGACGGTCAAGGCCCGGAGGGTCGCCCACCGGGGCACCATGCTTCCCTACGGCGTTCCGAACCTGATCTGGCGGGTGGACGGTTCCCTGCCCGACTGGTTCGTGTGCGTGGCACCGGAGGGCAAGGGCAGCGGGTCGGCGGACGCGGTGGTGACGAAGCCCTGAGGATCTCCCGGGGCTACAGCCACCCCTGTTGGCGGGCCTCCCGCATCGCCTCCATGCGGTTGCGGGTGCCCGTCTTGCCGATGGCGGACGAGAGGTAGTTGCGGACGGTCGACTCGGAGAGGTGCAGCTTGCCGGCGATGTCGGCGACGGTGGCGCCGTCCACCGAGGCCTTCAGGACGTCGCACTCGCGGGCCGTGAGCGGACTGGGTCCCGCGCTCAGCGCCGCGGCGGCGAGCGCGGGATCGATGACGGTCTCCCCGGTCAGCACCCGCCGGATCGCCTCGGCCAGTTCCTCCACGGGCCCGTCCTTGACCAGGAATCCGGCGGCCCCCGCCTCCATGGCCCGGCGCAGATAGCCGGGGCGGCCGAAGGTGGTGAGGATCAGCACCCGGCAGTCGGGCGCCTGCTCCCGCAGTTCGGCGGCGGCGTCCAGTCCGCTCATCCCCGGCAACTCGATGTCCAGCAGGGCCACATCGGGCCGGCTCGTGAGCACCGCGTCCACGATCTCGTCGCCCGCGGACACCTGCGCGACCACCTCGATGTCCGGTTCCATCCCGAGCAGCAGGGCGAGTGCCCCGCGCATCATCTTCTGGTCCTCGGCGAGCAGGACACGGACGGACTTGGCGGGCCGGTGGTCCCGGGGCATCTCGTTCACGCGGCCAAGGGTAGGACGAGACGGGCGTCCCGCGGCCCGCCCCGCGCGTTCCGGCGGATTCCGGGAAATCGTCCTCGTCCGTGTCCGCGCGTCTTGACGACCCCAGGCCGCGGGCAAATAATCGCCTCGGAATTCAGCGCTCCCCTTGGTTTTTCCCGGGCCGGACCGTTTTCCGCAAACGTTCGGAATTTCGACCGTGAAGGGGTTCGGCATATCGATCGAACGATGTCCGGTATTTCGACCGGGCACCCGCACTGTCCTACCAGGAACGGAAGAGGTGCACCGTGTTGTCAGCCTTCGTGCGCTTACAGCGCCTCAGAAACACAGTCCTGGCCGCGCTGTCGGTGACGGCGGCCGTCGTCGCGTTCGCCGTCGGCGCGCCGCAGGCCACCGCCGCGAGCTCGCTCCCGTGCGACGTCTACGCCACCGCCGGCACCCCCTGTGTCGCCGCGCACAGCCTCGTCAGGGCGCTCTACTCCTCGTACAACGGCTCGCTCTACCAGGTGCAGCGCGCCTCCGACGGCGCCACCGCGAACATCGGGCTCCTCGCGGCCGGCGGGTACGCGAACGCGGCGGCGCAGGACTCCTTCTGCGGCGGCACCACCTGCATCGTCACGAAGATCTACGACCAGTCCTCGCGCCACAACGACCTCACGGTCGAGGGCGCGGGCGGGGCGGGGGCCGCCGACGTAGGGGCGCCCGCGGACGCGCTGCCGGTGACCGCCGGCGGCCATCAGGTCTACGGCCTGGAGATCTCCGCCGGCATGGGCTACCGCGACAACTCCACCTCGGGAGTCGCCACGAACGGCGCCGCCGAGGGGATGTACATGGTGACCTCCGGCACCCACGTCAACGGGAGCTGCTGTTTCGACTACGGCAACGCCGAGACCAACAACCTCGACACCGGCAACGGCCACATGGACGCCATCAACTTCGGCACCGAGTGCTGGTTCTCGCCCTGCTACGGCCAGGGCCCCTGGGTGCAGGCCGACCTGGAGAACGGGCTCTTCCAGTCGGACGCCGGATACAGCAGGAACACGTCGAACACCGGAACCGGCGCGATGCCGTTCGTGACCGCTTTGCTGAAGAACAACGGTCAGGACCATTTCGCGCTGAAATACGGCAACGCCCGATCGGGTGCTCTCACGACCACCTATTCCGGCGGTGAACCCACCGCCGGAGGCTACTCGCCCATGCACCAGGAAGGCGCGATCGTCCTCGGCACCGGAGGCGACAACAGCAACGGCTCCATCGGCTCCTTCTTCGAGGGCGTCATGACCGCGGGCATCCCGACGGACGCCGCCGACGACCAGGTGCAGTCGAACATCGTCTCCGTCGGCTACGGCGGCCCGACCGGCAGCACGGGCTCGCTCACGGCCGGGTCCGAGATCTCGCTGCGCGCCACCACCGCGTGCTGCACGACCGGCTACGTCCGCCACCAGAACGACGCGGCGGTCGTCTCGACGATCACCTCGGGCAGTGCGGCACTCGACAAGAGCGACGCCACCTGGATCGTCCGCCGGGGGCTCGCCGACAGCTCCTGCTTCTCGTTCGAGTCACGGAACTACCCGGGCGACTTCCTGCGCCACTTCAACTACCAGCTCTACCGGCAGCCCATGACCGGCACCACGCAGTTCAGACAGGACGCCACGTTCTGCGCCCAGAGCGGCAAGAGCGGTACGGGGACCTCGTTCGCGTCGTACAACTACCCGACGCGCTACCTCCGGCACTACAACCACACCCTCTACATCGCGAGCGACGGAGGCTCGAACGCCTTCGACAGCGCCACCTCGTGGACGGACGACGTG
This sequence comes from Streptomyces sp. NPDC056738, assembly GCF_042790435.1. NCBI lineage: Bacteria > Bacillati > Actinomycetota > Actinomycetes > Kitasatosporales > Streptomycetaceae > Streptomyces > Streptomyces sp. NPDC056738. The sequence goes on along the minus strand of NZ_JBHTZF010000003.1, from coordinate 268,678 downwards.
AGCTGGGCCGTGACGGCTCCCTGGGCTCCGTAGCCCCGGCCGCCCGGCGACGGACCGGCCCCTACGGCCCCGCCGCCGGGCGGAGTTCCGCCCTCAGACCGACGCCTCCGTCAAGTCCACCGCCTCCACCGGCAGTTCGGCCCTCACCTCGAACCCGCCGCGCGCGGTCCGGCCCGCCCGCAGGGAGCCGCCGGCCGTCGCGAGACGTTCGGTGAGGCCCTTGAGGCCGGTGCCGCCGACCCCCGGTTCGGGCTGTGCCGGGGAGGCGTCGGTGCCGTTGTCCGAGACGGTCAGCCGGACGACGTCAGCGGTCCCGTCGACGGTGATCTCGCAGCGCGTCGCGTCGCTGTGGCGCACGACGTTGGTGACGGCCTCGCGCAGCACCCAGCCGAGCAGGGCCTCCGTCTGCGGGACCAGCGGCGGCCCCGACTGCCGTACCACCGGCTCCACCCGCGCCGCCGACAGCGCCGAGCGGGCCCGGTCCAGCTCTGTGGCGAGGCTGCCCTCGCGATAGCCGGTGACCGCCTCACGGATCTCCGTCAGCGCCTGCCGGCCGACCGACTCGATGTCCGTGACCTGCGTGAGCGCCGCGTCCAGATCCCGGGGAGCCAGCCTGCGGGCCGCCTCCGACTTCACCACGATGACGGACAGCGTGTGCCCGAGCAGGTCGTGCAGGTCGCGCGAGAAGCGCATCCGCTCCTTCTCCACGGCCCGGCGCGCCAGTTCCTCGCGGGCCGCCCGCAGTTCCCGTACCGCCTCGGAGAGGGAGAGGATCGCGGCCGTCACCATCGTGGACAGGAAGGTGCCGTAGGCGACGTTCACCGCGTCCCAGCCCGCCCGGAAGACGGACACCGACGCGGCGAGCACCGTCAGACCGAGGCCGATCTTCCCGAGCCAGGGCCCGCGCACCACCGCCCCGGTGGCCAGCCCGAGCAGCGGGAAGAAGTACAGCCAGGTTCCGCCGTACCCGATGGCCAGCGCGCAGGTGACCACGCCCATCAGGACGAGCGCGACCCGGGTCGACCGGGACTGCCTCGTCGCCTTCGTGAACGCGCGGAACGTCACGTAGATGTACAGCGAGTTGAAGGCCAGCAGGCCCACCGCGCCGACCCAGGGCTGCGGGGTCCTGCCCTGGAAGAGGTTGGAGAACGCGCCCATCCCCAGCAGCAGCCACGGCAGCAGCGCGAAGCCCGTCGGCGGCGGCCCCGGGTTCTCCGGCATCGCGCCGCCGCTCCGGCGCGCGGCCCGCTGTTCCTCCTTGAACCGCTCCATGTCGGCCTTCCAGCGCCTCCGTTCGGCCCGCAGCGCGCGGACCTGGCAGCCGATGCCTTTCATCCAGGACATGTCCCGCTCCCCGTTCAGACGGTTCGTGCTGATCGACGGTACGAGACCACGGCGTACGAACCGAACACCAGCAGCCAGGCGACCAGCACCGCCACCGCCGTGACGCCGGGCGCCCGGCCCTCGGTGACCGACACGCCGAGCTGCGCGAACCGGTTCGTGGGCGTGTACGCGGAGACCGAGCGCAGCCAGCCGGGGAAGAGGGCGAGCGGGAACCACAGCCCGCCCACCACCGCCAGCCCCAGATTGCACACCATGTTCACGACGCCCGTCGTCTGCGCGGTCATCCGGTAGCCGTTGCCGAGGCCCAGCAGGGTGAACGGGATCGAGCCGAGCCACAGCAGCAGCGCCGTCGCGGCCCACTGCCACACGTCCAGCCGCACGCCGTTGACCAGGCCGCCGGCCGCGAGCACCGAGACGATCGCGGGCAGCACCGTCACCGAACCGGTCAGCGCCCGGCCGAGCACCACCTCGCGCGAGGTCATCGGGGTCACCCGGAGCTGCCGCAGCCAGCCGGTCACCTTGTCCTCGGCGACCCCGCCGCCGGTGTTCAGCGCCGAGCCGACCGCCCCGTAGGCCGCCATGCCGACCATCGACGCGGTCCTCCACGCCCCGTCGTCGCCCCCGCCGAGGTTGGTGAACAGCAGATACATCATCACCGGCATCGCGACGCCGCCGATCACGAAGCCGGTGTCGCGCAGCGTCCGCCGCACTTCGAGCCGCAGATAGTCGAACATCACACCGTCTCCCGGTCGCGTGAGGTGAGGGCCAAGAAAGCGTCGTCCAGGGACGCCGGGACGACCTCCAGACCGCGGATCGCCCCCCGTTCGGCCAGCGCGACCACCGTCGCGTCGGAGTCGTCCGTGCGCAGCCGGGCCCGCTCCCCGCGCACCTCCACGGACACCACCCCCGGCAGCAGCGCCAGAGCGTCCGCGGCGAGCCCCGCCAGGTCGAAGGAGACCAGGTTGCCGCCCACCGACCGCCGGAGCTCCTCCCCGGTCCCGTTCGCGACGAGCCGCCCCCGGTCCACGACGACGATCCGGTCGGCGTGCGCGTCGGCCTCATCCAGGTAGTGCGTGGAGAACAGCACGGTGTGGCCGCGCCGGGCGTAGGCCCGCATCGACTCCCAGAACGCGTGCCGTGCCTCCACGTCGAGCGCCGCGGTGGGCTCGTCCAGCACGATCAGCGCGGGATTCCCGGCCAGCGCCACGGCGAAGCGCACCCGCTGCGTCTGCCCTCCCGACAGCCGGTCGACGCGCCGCCCGGCCAGCTCCGTGACGCCCGCCAGCCGCAGCGCCTCGGCCACCGGCAGGGGCGCCGGATAGCGTCCCGCCACGAAGGAGACCAGCTCCCGGACGGTGACCCGCGGCACCGGCCGGCTGTCCTGGAGCATCGCGCCGACCCGTCCGGCGCGCACCGAGTCCTGCGGGCGGCCGCCGAAGAGCGCGACCGAGCCCTCGTCCGGCTCGTCCAGGCCGAGGAGCAGCGAGATCGCCGTCGACTTCCCCGCTCCGTTGCGTCCCAGCAGCGCCACCGTCTCGCCGCTCGCCACGTCCAGGTCGAGACCGTCCACGGCGCGCACGTCGCCGAAGGCCTTGACCGCGCCCCTGAACCGCACCGCCGGTGTCGTCCCCGTCACCGGCGGCGCGCACGTTCCCTCCGGCTTTCCTGCCGTCGTCCCCGTCGTCCGTGTCATGAGGACGACGCTAGGGGTCCGGGGCGGTGCCCCGGCAGATGCAGTTGTCGGCGATCGGCCGGGACAAATGTCACGGCCGACGGCCGCACCACGACTCCCCGCAGCCCGCACCACGACTCCCCGCAGCCCGCCCCACGACCCGCCGGGGGCCGCACCACGACCCGCCGCCGGCCGCGACGCGCCTCGATCTGACATGGCGTCAGTAGTCTTCACAAGTGCTGGGCGCTCGGCTATACAAGGGTTCGCCGTACTGGAACGCGTTCTAGAACGAGCGGGTTCCGCGGCCCAGTGGCGACCTCGGTGCGGCCGACGGTGCGGACGGCCGCACCGAGGTCTTTCGCGCAGTCGAGCAAGGAGCCCCATGCCCATTGACGCCGCCAAGGCCGTCGCAGCGGAACCGCGGACCGGCGAGATCGCCTGGAGTCACAAGGACGTCCAGCTCTACCACCTCGGCCTCGGCGCGGGCGTCCCCGCGACCGACCCCGACGAACTGCGCTACACCCTCGAATCCCGGCTGCACGTCCTGCCGAGCTTCGCCACCGTCGCGGGCGCCGGCTCACCGGGCGTGATCAGCTCACTGTCCATGCCCGGCATCGACGTCGACCTCGCCCGCGTCCTGCACGGCGGCCAGAGCGTCCGGCTGCACCGGCCGATCCCCGCCGAGGGCACGGCCACCGCCACCGGCCGCATCGCCGCCGTCTACGACAAGGGCACCGCCGCCGTCCTCGTCATGCGCACCGAAGTGACCGACGCCGAGGGCCCGTTGTGGACCAACGACGCCCAGATCTTCGTACGCGGCGAAGGCGGCTGGGGCGGCGACCGTGGGCCCAGTGCCCGCCTCGAAGCCCCCTCCGGCCCACCGGACCGCACCGTCGAACGCCCGATCCGCGAGGAACAGGCCCTGCTCTACCGGCTCTCCGGGGACTGGAACCCGCTGCACGCCGACCCCGAGTTCGCCAAGCTCGCCGGCTTCGACCGGCCCATCCTGCACGGGCTGTGCACGTACGGCATGACGCTCAAGGCCGTCGTCGACACCCTGCTCGGCGGCGATGTGACCCGCGTCCGCGCGTACACCACCCGCTTCGCCGGAGTCGTCTTCCCCGGCGAGACCCTGCGCATCCGGATGTGGCGGGGCGACGGCGCGGTCCGGGTCGCGGTGAGCGCGGTCGAGCGGGACGACGCGCTGGTCCTCGCCGACACCGTCGTCGAACACCTCTGACACCCGTACGAACCGTCCCGAGGGGAGCCGCACCATGCGCGCAGCCGTACTGCACGAGATAGGCCAGGACAAACTCGAGGTCCTCGACGACGTCGAGGCGGTGGGCTTCGGACCCGGCAAGGTGCGCATCCGGGTGCGGGCCACGGGACTGTGCCACTCGGACCTGTCCGCGATGAACGGCGTCCTGCCGCAGCCCGCGCCGTTCGTGCCCGGACACGAGGGCGCCGGCGAGATCACCGAGGTCGGCGAGGGCGTCACCCACGTGAAGCCCGGCGACCGCGTCGTCATCTGCTGGCTGCCCGCCTGCGGCGCCTGTCCCGCCTGCAAGCGGGGCCAGACCGAACTGTGCCTGGCCGGTTTCATGAACGCGGGCACCCCCAACTTCAAGCGCCCCGGCGGCGACGTCTTCGGCTTCGCCGGCACCGGCACCTTCACCGAGGAGGTCGTCGTCTCCGCCGGCTGCGCGGTCCCCATCCCCGACGACGTGCCCTTCGACATCGCCGCCCTGATCGGCTGCGGCGTCACCACCGGACTCGGCGCGGCCCTCAACACCGCCGACGTGGAGGCCGGTTCGTCGGTCGCCGTCATCGGCTGCGGCGGCGTCGGCATCTCCGCGATCCAGGGCGCCCGGCTCAAGGGGGCCGCGGAGATCGTCGCCGTCGACCCGGTCGCCTCCCGCCGCGAGGCCGCCCTCGGCTTCGGCGCCACCCGGGCCGTCTCGCCCGACGAACTCGCCGACGCCAAGCAGTCGGTGACCGCGGGCGAGGGCTTCGACTACGTCTTCGAGGTCGTCGGCAGGTCGGCCACCGCCCGCACCGCCTACGACCACACCCGCCGCGGCGGCACCCTCGTGGTCGTCGGCGCCGGCGCCATGGACGACTTCCTCCAGCTCAACATGTTCGAGCTGTTCTTCGACGAGAAGCGCATCCTGCCCTCCATGTACGGCGGCGGGGACGTCCTCGCCTCCTACGAGCGCACGATCGCCCTGTGGCGCGCGGGCCGCATCGACCTCGAAGGCCTGATCACCCACCGGGTTCCGCTGGCCGGGATCAACGAGGCGCTCGACCAGATGCGTTCGGGCACCGCCCTGCGGACGTGCATCGAGATCTGACCCGGGCGCGGACCTCCACCCCAATCGCTAAGGACCCTGATGTCACTGCCACTTGAAGGGCTCACCGCGATCGTCACCGGCGCGGGGCGCGGGCTCGGCCGGGCCGAGGCGCTGGAACTCGGCCGGCTGGGCGCCGCCGTCGTCGTCAACGACTACGGACAGCCCGGACGGGACGGATCGGGCGCGGCCTCGGCCACCCCCGCCGAAGAGGTCGCCGCCGAGATCCGCGACGGCGGCGGCCGGGCCCTCGCCCACACCGGGGACGTCGCCGACCACGAACAGGCCCGCGAACTGGTCGAGTCGGCCGTCACCACGTTCGGGAAGCTGGACATCCTCGTCAACAACGCGGGCATCCTGCGCGACCGGATGGTCTTCTCGATGACCGAGGACGAGTGGGACTCGGTCATCAGGGTCCACCTCAAAGGCCATTTCAACACCACCCACTTCGCCTCCGCGCACTGGCGGGCCCGCTCCAAGGCGGCCGACGGGCCCGTCTACGGACGGATCGTGAACACCTCGTCCGAGGCGTTCCTCGCCGGCTCCGCCGGACAGCCCAACTACGCGGCGGCGAAAGGCGGAATCGTCGGGCTGACCACCTCGACGGCGCTGGCACTCGCCAAGTACGGCGTCACGGCCAACGTCATCTGCCCGCGCGCCCGGACCCGGATGACGGAGGACGTCTTCGCCGGATTCGGGCAGCCGGACGAGGGCCTCGACCCGCTCGCCCCCGAGCATGTCGCCCCGCTCGTCGGCTACTTGGCCTCACCCGCCGCCGCGCACGTCAACGGGCAACTCCTCGTCGTGCACGGAGGAATGGTCGCGGTCGTCGAACGGCCGCGGGTGGCGGCGAAGTTCGACAGCAAGCAGGACACCTTCAGCCACGACGAGCTCGACGCGCTGCTCACCCCGTACTACGCGGACCGGCCGAGCGGCGAGACGTTCGCGGCGATGGAGGTGCTGGGGCTCAAACGGGAGGACGCGCCCCGCTGAGGCTCTTCGCCGAGGAGCCCTCTCGCCGAACGGACGGCCGTCGGCGGATCGCGCCCGTCGGCCGGGACGCCCCGAACGGACACGGCCCCGCTCGCCAAGGTGCGAGCGGGGCCGTACGCCGGTTCCGGCTGCCGTGAGGTCCGTCAGGCCGTCGTGGCCGACTGGCCGGACGGCTTGCGGTGGCGGCCCTGAGGGGTCGCCTCGTCGTCGTGGCCGGAGACCGGGCCGCGGTGTCTGCCGTGGCCTTCGGACCGGGCCGCCGACGTCTCGTGGACGTCCGCGCCCGGCGCTTCCATGGTGCTCGAGTCGTTCATTGAAGTGTTCACCCCGTATGCAAGATCCTTCTTTACAGCCGGGGGAGTCTAACGTGCGGTCATCGCGCGGGAGTCGGAGGGTGACGTTTCTTCGCCCCTGCTGCCCCTTTTCTCCTCGTCCGTGTGGGCCGTCACACTCGGAACCCCGGACTCCGCGGGGAGGTGCGCCACGGCGGCGAGGGACCTCAGGGCGACCTGCCCCCTGAACTCACCGGTGGCCGGCACCGCGTCGGTGTTCCCGTCCCCGGAGACGGTCCCGCCCGCGGGTGTCGCGCCGGTCAGGGCACCGAGGTTCATGCCGGGCGGGGGAGTCTCGGCGACCTTGGTCCACAGACCCGGGTCGGTGCGGGGGGTCGGCTTGCGGTGGGGCCGGGTGCCGTCGGCTTCGGTGGTCGTGGGGGCGGGTTCGGTGGGGCGGCCCGTTCCGGCGACGGCGGTGTCCGCGCTGCGGGCTTCGGCCTCGGAGGCCGCCTCGGAGGCCGCCTTGGTCCGCGCGGCGGCCCCGGCCTCCCTTGCGGCCTCAGCGGCGGCCTCGGTGGCGGCCGTGGCGGGGATGACGGGAACGACGGCTGTGGCCTGGGCGGGGGCGACGGTCGTGGCCGGCGGGAGCGGCCCGGCCGGTTCGACGGTGACGGTCATGCCGCCCGGGAGTGTCCCGTCGGCCCGGGTCCTGAGGCTCATACCGGGCGGGGGAGTCTCGGCGACCTTGGTCCAGAGGTCCGCCTGGGCCGCGGCACTTGCGGCGGCTTCGGCCCGGCGTCTCTGCTCGGGCGCCGGTGTTGCGGGGCCTCCGGTCGGATGTGCCCGCTCCGGTACGGACGTTCCGACCGCTTCGGCCGGATGTCCCTGGTCCTGTGCCGGTGTTCCGGGGTGCTCGGTCCAGATGCCCTGTTCCTGTGCGGGTGGTCCGGCGGCCTCCGCCCGGGGTCTCCGGTCCGGTGCGAGGGGCAGGGGAACCCTGGTCCAGCGGCTCGGCTGGGGTTGGGTCCGGGGTTGGGGCTGATGTTGCCGTGGGGCGGCGGGCCGGGCGGGTTCGGGGGCGCGTCGCGCGACCGGCGGGACCGGTTCGGTCCGTTCGTCATCCGGCCGCACGGCGGGCGGGAGCGCCGCGCCCGTCGCGAGGCCGGGGTGCGTGTCCGCCCGTCGCACTTCGCCGGGCGAGGTCCTCGGGGTGAGGCTCGTCACCGTCGACAGCGGCTCCTGGCCCCCGGGCACGGAACCCGTGCCGTCCGGCGCGGAATCCGTACCGGCGGACGAGGCCTCCCCTCCGTGGACGGCGTGGACGGCGCGGGCCGCTGCGTCGACGGCGTGGACCGCCTCCTCCCTCGGCGCGCGGGCGGTGCCGCCGCCGAGGGTCAGGTGGACCGGGAGCGCCCGAGGCTGCTCGGTTCCCGGGGCCGGAGCCGGAGTCGGGGCCGGGGCTTGGGCCCGGTGCGGTGATGCGGCCGCCGGCGCGGTCCGCAGCGGCGCCTGCTGGAGAGGGACGGGCCGCGGTGCCGGGAGCCCGCGGAGCGCCGGATCCCCCGTGTCCGGCTCCTCCGCCCGCCCGGTCGCCGCCAGCCGCGCGACACCGCAGGGGACGCCCCCCGTCACGTACGGCAGGTGGAGCACCCCCTCCGCGGTCCACAGCCCGGTGCCGGGCAACCAGCCCTCCGGCGCGGGCCGATGGTCGATCCGGCGCTCGGTCGGACGCCACACGCCCACCCAGGTGCCGCCCGGCCCGTCCATGCGTAGGGCGACCGCGCAGGACTCCGGGGTCAGCACCTGTCCCGGCTGGATCGCGAACGGGCTGATCGAGCAGCCCGTCGCGCTCAGACAGTCCGGGAAGCGGACGGGCAGGGTGCTGCCGAGCACGCCCCAGCCGAGCCGGTCCCGGCCGGGCGACGGCGCGTCGGACCGGATGAGCAGGAGCCCGCTGTCCGCGTCCGCGAGGAGCAGCCGGTCGTTGCTGTGCTCGGAGATCTGGAGGAGCGGTGACACCTCTCCGCCGCGCTCCAGGTCGACGACCACGCTCTTCGTACGGCCGTCATGGAAGCGGTCCAGCGCGAGCAGGCGTCCCGTACGGTCCAGCCACACCCCTCCCGAGCAGTGGCCCGGGACCTCCGCCAGATGTTCCGGGCCGAACGTGCCGCCCGCCACCAGCCACACCGCCGTCGACCCCCGGCCCACCGCCAGGGCGTACGCGCGCTCCCCGTCCGGCGCGGGCGGCAGCAGCCGCAGCACGGTGCCCGCGTCGGGACACTCCACCGCGCCCAGCGGGAGCTCGCCGGTGCCCGGACCGGTCGGATACAGCAGGGAGAAGGTGTGGCGCCCGTCGTGCACCCGGTGGATCAGCACCCTGCCGTCGGTCAGCGGCAGCACCTCGCTGCCGGGCTGCTCCGGCTGCGGACCGGGCAGCGGTACGGCGTACGGCTCGGGGCCGTCCAGGGTCCAGCGCTCCGGATACCAGGAGTCGCCGTCGCGGGCGAGCCGTGCCCCGTAGGCGCCGTCGGCGGTGATCACGCAGCCGGGAGGAGCGGCCCACCGGCTCGTGGCGTCACCGTACTCGCCGCCGTTCGCACGCTCGCTGCGCACCTCGGGTTCTCTCGCACCGGCCGTCATCGTTCGGTCACCTCCGGCGACGAAGGTAGTTTTCGCACGCACACGCGGGGGAGCGACGGGCTGTTGCTTCACACATAAGGGTGGCCCTGTCGGGATTCTCCTGAGGGAACGGGGCGGATGTGCTGAACGATGGCGCGAAGACGTACGCCGGAAACCGGCGGAAACCGCGTCCCGCCCCGGCCCCGGCCCGGCCCCGGCGCGGACCCGCTCGTCCCGCGCCCGCCCCCGGTACGGGCCGGTGGCCCACGACCGGTCGGACAGGGACGTGAGCCAGGTAGCCTTTCCCCGTGCCCCGTCTGTCTGAAGTCATCGCCGAGCTCGACGCCCTCTGGCCCCCCGAGCGGGCCGAGGGATGGGACGCGGTCGGCACCGTCTGCGGCGACCCCGACCAGGACGTCACGCGCGTCCTGTTCGCCGTCGACCCGGTCCAGGACATCGTCGACGAGGCGGTGAAGCTGGAAGCCGACCTGCTCGTCACCCACCACCCGCTCTATCTGCGCGGTACGACGACGGTGGCGGCCGGCACCTTCAAGGGCCGGGTCGTGCACACGCTGATCAAGAACGACATCGCGCTGCACGTCGCCCACACCAACGCCGACCGTGCCGACCCGGGAGTCAGCGACGCGCTGGCCGGGGCGCTGGACCTCAGGGTCGTACGGCCCCTCGTACCGGACACCACCGACCCCGAGGGACGCCGTGGCCTCGGCCGCGTCTGCGAGCTCGACCATCCGCTGACCGTGCGCGAACTCGCCGCCCGCGCCGCCGAGCGGCTGCCCGCCACCGCGCAGGGCATCCGCGTCGCGGGCGACCCCGAGGCGCTGGTGCGGACCGTCGCCGTCAGCGGCGGCTCCGGCGACAGCCTCTTCGAGGACGTGCGCGCCGCCGGCGTGGACGCCTTCCTCACCGCGGACCTGCGGCACCACCCGGTGTCCGAGGCCCGCGCCCACAGTCCTCTCGCGCTGCTCGACGCGGCGCACTGGGCCACCGAGTGGCCCTGGTGCGAGCTGGCCGCCGCCCAGCTCGACGAGATCTCCGACCGGAAGGGATGGGGACTGCGCGTCCACGTCTCCCGGACGGTCACCGACCCCTGGACCGCCCACGCGGCCTCACACAACGACACATCAGGAGCCCCCAACTGAACGCCGCGCCCGCCGACCAGATCCGACTTCTCGACGTCCAGTCCCTCGACTCGCGGCTGCAGCAGCTCGCGCACAAGCGGAAGTCGCTGCCCGAGCACGCCGAGATCGAGTCGCTGAACAAGGACCTCACCCAGCTCCGCGACCTGCTCGTCGCCGCGCAGACCGAGGAGAGCGACTGCGCCCGCGAGCAGACCAAGGCCGAGCAGGACGTCGACCAGGTGCGCCAGCGTGCCGTCCGCGACCAGCAGCGTCTCGACTCGGGCGCCGTCACCTCCCCCAAGGACCTGGAGAACCTCCAGCGCGAGATCGTCTCCCTCGCCAAGCGCCAGGGCGACCTGGAGGACGTCGTCCTCGAGGTCATGGAGCGCCGCGAGTCCGCCCAGGAGCGGGTCGCCGAGCTGACCGAGCGGGTCTCCTCCGTCCAGGCCAAGATCGACGACGCGACCGCGCGCCGGGACGCCGCTTTCGAGCAGTTCGACGGTGAGGCCGCCTCGGTCACCAAGGAGCGCGAGGTCATCTCGGCCTCCGTGCCCGCCGATCTCCTCAAGCTCTACGACAAGCTGCGCCTCCAGCAGGGTGGCGTCGGCGCCGCCCGGCTCTACCAGCGCCGCTGCGAGGGCTGCCGCCTGGAGCTCAACATCACCGAGGTCAACGAGGTGAAGGCGGCCGCTCCCGACGCCGTCCTGCGCTGCGAGAACTGCCAGCGCATCCTGGTGCGTACGTCCGAGTCCGGCCTGTAGGGAGCTCGTCCGTGCGGGAGTTCATCGTCGAGGCCGACGGAGGTTCCCGGGGCAACCCGGGGCCCGCGGGCTACGGCTCCGTGGTGATCGACGCGGCCACCGGGGAGACGCTGGCGGAGCGCGCCGAGTACATCGGCGTCGCCACCAACAACGTCGCCGAGTACCGGGGCCTCGTCGCGGGTCTGGAGGCGGCCCGCGACCTCGACGCGACCGCGCGGGTCAGGGTCCGGATGGACTCCAAGCTCGTCGTGGAGCAGATGTCCGGGCGCTGGAAGATCAAGCACCCGGACATGAAGCCGCTCGCGGCACGGGCGGCCGCGGTCCTCCCGGGCTCCCAGGTCACGTACGAGTGGATGCCGCGCGAACGCAACAAGCACGCGGACCGTCTGGCCAACGAGGCGATGGACGCCGGCAAGCGCGGCGAGGCCTGGTCCCCGTCCGCGTCGACCGCCGAACTGAACGCCCGCGCGGCCCGCGCCGCGGCACCCGACCCGACGGGCCCACCCGGCGACGCGACAGCGGGCGCGGCAAGGGCCCGAGCGGCCCTGAAGGAATCCCGCGAAGGAGAAACACCCCACAAGGCGACGGGGGCAGCACCCCGCGAGGAACTGCGCACCCAGCCCGCGACGGGCGGCACCCGGCCGACGACGCCGGGTGGCACGCACGTGCCCCGTGAGGGGCGCGAGGAACTGCGCGACCAGCCCCCGTCGGGCGGCACCCGGCCGACGGCCACGGGCGGCACCCCGTCGTCCGGCGGCGAAGCCGCGATCCCGGCGGCGGGGGCAGCGCCCCTTGAGGGGCGCGAGGAACTGCGCGCCCAGCCCGCGTCGGGCGACGGCCGGGCGACGGCGCCAGGTGGCACGCACGTGCCCCGTGAGGGGCGCGAGGAACTGCGCGACCAGCCCCCGTCGGGCGGCACCCGGCCGACGGCCACAGGCGGCACCCCGTCGTCCGGCGGCGAAGCCGGCAAGACGCCCGCCGGGCCGGGAGCCCCCGGCCGAGCCGGAAAGCCCGGTGACGACGAGCGCGCCGCGAGAAACGTGGCCGCCACCACGCCCACCGCAGGCTGGAGCGCCCCGCCGGACATGGGCGCCCCCGCCACCTTCGTCCTGCTCCGCCACGGCGAGACCCCCCTGACCCCGCAGAAGCGGTTCTCGGGCAGCGGCGGCACCGACCCGTCCCTGTCCGCCGCGGGCCGCGAACAGGCGGAGCGCGTCGCCGCGGCACTGGCGGCACGCGGCACCATCCAGGCCGTCGTGGCCTCCCCGCTGGCCCGCACCCGCGAGACCGCGGCCGCCGTCGCCGCCCGGCTCGGCCTCGACGTCGTCATCGAGGACGGCCTGCGCGAGACGGACTTCGGCGCCTGGGAGGGGCTGACCTTCGGCGAGGTGCGCGAACGCCACCCGGACGACCTGAACGCCTGGCTCGCCTCCCCGGAGGCCGAACCGACCGGCGGCGGCGAGAGCTTCGCCGCGACGGCGCTGCGCATGGCGGCCACCCGCGACAAGCTGATCGCCGCCTACGCCGGCCGCACGGTCCTGCTCGTCACGCACGTCACCCCGATCAAGACCCTCGTACGACTGGCCCTCGGCGCCCCGCCGGAGTCCCTGTTCCGGATGGAACTGTCGGCGGCGTCGCTGTCGGCGGTGGCGTACTACGGGGACGGCAACGCGAGCGTCCGCCTGTTCAACGACACCTCGCACCTGCGCTGACCACCGCGCCGCCCCCGGCGCCGCACGGCGGTCTCATCCCCGCCGCGCGGCACGGTCGCGGAGGATCCCCGCCGTCTCCGGGTCCGCCGGGAGGAACGCCTCCAGGTGGAGTTCGGCGAGCGTGACGTCCACCGCGGTGGCGAACGACGTCAGCGTCGTGAGCAGCCTCAACTCGCCCTCCGGGCACCGCAGTCGCAGCGGTACGGCGAAGCCGAGATAGTCCGCCCCCGGCTCGCTCTCCGGCACGTACGCCGCCAACTCCCCGACCAGCGCGTCGAGACGGGGGTCGGGGCTGCGCAGGGCGCGGGCCCGAAGGTTCTCCACGATGTGCCGCCCCCACGCGTCCAGGTTCACCACCCGTGCCGCCATCCCGCGCGGATGAAGGGCCAACCGCAGGACGTTCACCGGCGGTTCCAGCAGCACGGGATCGGCACCTTCCGACAGGACGTCGAACGCGGCGTTGGCGGCGACGAGTTCACCCCGCGGCCCCGCCACCACCGCCGGATACGGCAGGTGCCCTTCGAGGATGCTGTCCAGCGCCTCGCGTACGGGCTTGAGCGCGGCCGCGTCCAGCGGCGACTCGGCGAACGCGGGAGCGTAACCGGCCGCCAGGAGCAGCGCGTTGCGCTCCCGCAGGGTCAGGCCCAGCGACTCGGCGAGCCGGATCACGATCTCCCTGCCGGGGACCGATCGCCCGCGCTCGATGAAACTGACGTACCGCTGGGTCGTGCCCGCCCGGGAGGCGAGCTCCAGTTGGCTCACCCTGCGCGCGTGCCGCCAGCGCAGCAGTTCCCGGGCGAAGGGCGGGGGCTCGGTGGAGATACCGGTCGTCATGCGATCAGTTGTACGTCACCGCCACGACAGCGGCACGGCGGCACTCGTCGTGCCGCGCCCGGAACGCCTCGTCATACCTTGCCGGGAATTGAGCGGGATCCCCGGTGCGAACAGCATGGACGCATCCACGCAGGAGCCCACCCAGGGAGCGGACATGCGCGCCTACCACCTCGAAACGCTCGGCACCGTCGACGGGATCGTGCCGCGGGAGTCGCCCCGCCCCGAACCGGGGCCCCGGGACATCCTCGTCCGGGTGCGTGCCGTCTCCCTCAACAAGCGCGACCTGCTGCTCCTGAAGGGGGCCTACCCGCTGAAGGCCGTGCCGGACGTGATCCCGCTGAGCGACGGCGCCGGGGAGGTCGTCGCGGTCGGGGCGGAGGTGACCCGGTTCGCGGTGGGCGACCGGGTGGCCGGCACGTACTTCCCGAACTGGCCGGACGGCCGGATCACCCCGGACCGGTTCGACCAGCCCGGCGCCACCCTCGACGGCATGCTGACCGAGTACGCCCGCCTGGACCAGGCGGCCGCCGTACGCGTTCCCGGCCATCTGACCTGGGAGGAAGCGGCCTGTCTGCCCTGTGCCGGGGTGACCGCCTGGCACAGCCTGACCGGCGGCGAGCCCGTCACCCCCGGCCAGACCGTACTCACCCTCGGCACCGGCGCGCTGTCCCTGTTCGTCGTGCAGTTCGCCAAGACGCTGGGCGCCGAGGTGATCGCGACGACATCGAGCGGGGCCAGGGCGGACCGCCTCAAGGCACTCGGCGCGGACCACGTCGTCGACTACGTACGGAACCCCGAATGGGGGCGCGCGGTGAGGGAGTTGACCGGTGGTCGCGGCGCCGACCTCATCGTGGAGACCAACGGGCCCGACACCATCGAGCAGTCGATGCGCGCCGCCGCGCTCTACGGCCAGATCGTGCTGCTGGCCACCGGCAACGGGCGCGGGTCCGGGATCGGGATCTCCAACGCCGCGTACGCGGCGAGTCTGGCCACGATCCGCCGGGTCTTCGTCGGCAGCCGCGCGCACTTCGAGTCGATGAACAGGGCCCTGGAACTGCACGGCATCCGCCCGGTCGTGGACCGGGTCCTCGGCTTCGACGAGGTGGGGGAGGCGTTCCGCTACTACGAGAGCGGCACGGCCTTCGGCAAGGTGGTGATCCGCGTGAGCTGAGCCGGGCGGGGCGTTCGGCGCGACCACCGGCACCCGGGGTGCGAGCGCCGGCGCCCTCGGGCGGCGACTACCGGCGCAGCGCCGAGGCCGCCCGGGCCAGGTCCTCCACCCGGCGCCAGTCCCGCGCGGCGACCGCGTCGGCGGGGAGCATCCAACTGCCGCCCACGCAGCCGACGTTGGAGAGCGCCAGGTAGTCCGGCGCGCTGTCAGCGCCGATGCCGCCCGTCGGGCAGAACCGGGCCTGGGGGAGCGGTCCCGCCAGTGACTTCAGGTAGGCCGTGCCGCCCGCGGCCTGCGCGGGGAAGAACTTCATCTCGCGCACCCCCCGCTCCAGCAGCGCCACCACCTCGGTGGTCGTGGACACCCCGGGCAGGAAGGGCAGCCCGGACGCCTTCATCGCGTCCAGCAGCCCGTCCGTCCAGCCGGGGCTGACCAGGAAGCGGGCGCCGGCCGCCACGGACTCGGTCACGTGCTCCGGCGTCAGGACCGTGCCCGCGCCCACCACCGCGTCGGGCACCTCGGCCGCGATGGCCCGGATCGCGTCGAGCGCCGCCGGGGTCCGCAGGGTCACCTCGATGGCGGGCAGCCCGCCCGCGACCAGCGCCCGTGCCAGCGGCACCGCGTCGGAGACGTCCGCGACCACGACGACGGGGACGACGGGCGCGAGATCCAGGACGGAGGCGTGCGAAGGAGAGGGCGACGACGAAGTCATGCCCTCATCCTGCCCGGGGTGTGCAGCATGCGCAAAGGTCGTTGCACATGCTGCAACGCTGGTGCGGAGGCCCTCGCCGGGCACTCCTCACCGGGCACCCCTAGACGGGGACCTCTCGACGGGGGGCACCCCTCAGCGAATGCCGATCAGCGCACCTCGATCAGCGGAGCCCGGTCATAGGAGCCCGATCAGCGGAGCCCTGTCAGTGGATCTCCCGCACCACCACGTCGAGGGCCCACGACCGGCCCGCCCTGCCGGGAGCCTCCGCCTCCACCGTGTGGCCGAGGTCGCGCAGGGCCTCCACCAGCTCCGCCGGGTTCTTCGGCGCGGCGTTCGCGGTCAGCAGGCTGCGGACGATCCGGCCCTTGGTCGCCTTGTTGAAGTGGCTGACGACGGAACGCTTCTCGACGCCGTTCACCAGGTGCGCGTGCAGCACCCGCACGGTCGCCGTCCGCCCGGCCACCTCGCCCTGGGGCTTCCACGCCGTGGCGTACGCCGAGGACCGCAGGTCCAGCACGAGTCCGTCGCCCGCGGCTTCGGGGAGCGCGGCGGCCATCGCCGTACGCCAGTGCGTGCCCAGCGCTCCGAGGCCCGGCAGCTTCACTCCCATCGAGCAGCGGTACGAGGGGATGCGGTCGGTGACCCGTACCGCGCCCCACAGTCCGGAGAAGACGAGCAGCGAACGGCCCGCGCGCCGCTTGGCGGCCGTGTCCAGCGAGGCCAGGTCCAGGGCGTCGTACAGGACCCCCGTGTAGATCTCCCCGGCCGGGCGGGTGCCCGCGGTCCGCAGCTCCGTGTTCTTCGCGATCTCGCCCCGCAGGCCCTCGCTCAGCCCGAGCACCTCGCGGGCCTTGTCCTCGTCGGCCACGCACAGCTCGACCAGCTCGTCGAGGACCGCCCGACGTGCCTCCGCGAGCGCCGGCAGGGACAGCGACTCCGGCTTGAGCGCGGTTCCCCGGCCGGAGGGTGCCTTGCCCTCGGAGGGCGGCAGCAGCACGAGCACGCTTGGTTCTCCTCACACTGAAAACAGACCTCCGCCAGCCTACGGCGTAGCCCCGACCCCCCTTCCCGCCAGTCCACCGGTCCCCCTCGCCCGGAGGGCGCCCCGCGTGCTCAACCCCCGCCCCCGGCCTAGGCTCGACCCATGCCCCGCCGTCACGTCCGTGTCACCGGTGCCCCGCAGGCCCCGCTGCGAGCCGCTCTCCGCGCGCTGCGGACCGAGCTCGGCGTTCCCGGGAGTTTCCCGGCCGACGTCCTCGCGGAGGCGGGCCGGCCGGCCCGCCTGCCCGCGTACGACGCGACGGACATCCCCCTCTTCACCATCGACCCGCCGTCCTCCGAGGACCTCGACCAGGCGATGCACCTCTCGCGCCGCGAGCGGGGCGGCTACCGCGTCCAGTACGCCATCGCCGACGTCGGCGCCTTCGTGGCGCCCGGCGGAGCCCTGGACGCCGAGGCGCACCGGCGCGTGATGACGCTCTACTTCCCCGACGGAAAGATCCCCCTCCACCCGCCCGCCCTCTTCGAGGGCGTCGCGAGCCTCCTCCCGAACCAGACCTGCCCGGCCGTCCTGTGGACGATCGACCTCGGCCCGGACGGCCGTACGGAGATCGTCGACGTCCGCCGCGCCCTGGTCCGCAGCCGCGCCAAGCTCGACTACGCGACCGTGCAGCACCGGATCGACGAGGGCACGGCGGAGGAACCCCTCGCCCTGCTCAAGGAGGTCGGCGAGCTGCGCGAGGCGCTGGAGACCGAGCGCGGCGGCATCTCGCTCAACGTGCCCGAGCAGGAGATCGTCGAGAAGGACGGGACCTACGAACTCGCCTACCGCGCCCCGCTGCCCGCCGACGCCTGGAACGCGCAGATCTCCCTGCTCACCGGGATGGCGGCGGCCGAGCTGATGCTCGACCACGGCACCGGAGTGCTGCGGACCCTGCCCGCCGCGCCCGACGGGGCGGTCGGACGGCTGCGCCGGACCGCGCGCGCCCTGCGCATCGACTGGCCGCACCACGTCTCGTACGCGCAGCTCGTCCGCTCCCTGGACCCGCACCTGCCGCACCACGCCGCCTTCCTCCAGGAGTGCACGACCCTGCTGCGCGGCGCCGGGTACACCGTCTTCCGGGACGGGGCGCTGCCCGAGGTCACCGCGCACGCCGCCGTCGCCGCGCCCTACGCCCACTGCACGGCCCCGCTGCGCCGGCTCGTCGACCGCTACGCCTCGGAGATCTGCCTCGCGGCGGCCGCCGGTCTGCCGACCCCGGAGTGGGTCCTCGCGGCACTCGACGCCCTGCCCAAGGAGATGGCCGAGGGCAGCAGACGCGCCGGGACCGTCGAGCGCGAGTGCGTCGACATCGTGGAGGCCGCGCTCCTCAAGGACCGCGTCGGCGACCTGTTCGAAGCCTGTGTGGTGGACGTACAGGATCACGACCCCACGGTCGGGACCGTGCAACTGGAGTCCCCGGCGGTCTTCGCCCGGATCTCCGGCGGCACGACGGAACTGCCGCTGGGCGAACGCCTGCGGGTCCGGCTCGCCGAGGCGGACCCCGGGACGGCGAAGGCGCGGTTCGAACCCGCCTGATCCCGGAGGCGGCCCCGGCATGGAAACGGGGGACGCGGGCGTTGCCTCCGTAGAGCGAAGGCGGTGGAACGCGACCGGTCACGGTCGCGAGGGGGAGGGACGGACATGACCGCACGGGGACAGGCGGCGACGACCGGGGCCGCGCGACGCCCGCCGACGGCGGCAGCGGCGACCACCGGGACCACGCGGCGCCCGCCGACGGCCGTGGCGGCGACCGCCGCGGCCCGGGGGACGACCACACAGGCACCGCGGTCTCCGCGGCACCCCGTGAAAGAGGAGGCCCGCTGGACCCGGGCCACCCTCGGCCGGGACGGCCGGCCCCTGGACCTGCTCACCGCGCGCTTCGACCGGCACCGCTACGCCCCGCACACCCACGACGAGTTCACCATCGGCGTCAGCGTCGGCGGCTCGGAGCTCATCGGCTACCGCGGCGGCCACATCAGGACCGGACCGGGGTCCATCGTCGTGCTGGCCCCCGGCGAGACCCACACCGGCGGCCCCGCCGCCTGCGACGGCTACGCCTACCGGGCCCTGTACGCGGAGCCGTCCCTGCTCACCGAGGGCGCCGTCGGCGGCCTCCCGCACTTCCGGGAACCGCTGCTCGACGACCCCGAACTCGCCGCAGCCCTGCGCGCCGCGCACGCCGAACTGAGCGCCTGCCCGGACCCGTTGGAGGCCGAGTCCCGCCTGCCGTGGCTGCTCGCCGCACTGACCCGGCGGCACTCCACGGCCCGCCCCGAACGCGACGAGATACCCGGCGCGGCGCGCATAGCCGACGCCGTACGGGACCGCCTGGCCGGCGAACTCCAGGCCCCGCCCTCCCTCGCCTCCCTCGCCGGCGACCTGGGCCTGTCCCGCTACCAGCTCCTGCGCGCCTTCCGTACGACGACGGGCATACCGCCGTACGCCTGGCTGGCCCAGTACCGGGTGAACCGGGCCCGCCGGCTCCTGGAGTCCGGACTGCGCCCCGCCGAGGTCGCCGCCCTCGTGGGCTTCGCCGACCAGGCGCATCTGACCCGCTGGTTCCGCCGCGTGCTGGGCGTGACCCCGGCGGCGTACCGGGCGAGCGTCCTCACGCCCCCGGCCGCGGCGCAACAGCGTTCAAGACCCGCCGCGGGGCGGTGACCGAGACTGCCCGTATGACTGCACGCGGCTGGTTTCTGTTCTCCCTGATGGGAGTGATCTGGGGCATCCCCTATCTGATGATCAAGGTGGCGGTGGACGAGGTGTCCCCGTCGGTGGTGGTGTTCACGCGCTGCGCGGTCGGCGCCGCGCTGCTGCTCCCCTTCGCGATCCGGCAGGGCGGCCTGGCCGGCACCGTACGGGCCCACTGGCGCCCCGTGCTGGCCTTCGCGGTCATCGAGATCATGGTCCCCTGGTGGACGCTCACGGACGCCGAACGCCATCTGTCCAGCTCCACCGCGGGCCTGCTGATCGCCGGAGTGCCGATCGTCGGCGTCGTCGCGGCCCGCTCCTTCGGCGACACGGAACGGCTCGGCGCCCGCCGCGTCACGGGCCTCGCCCTCGGCCTCGCCGGCGTCGCGGTCCTCACCGCACCGCATCTGACCGGCGGCGACGCCCGGTCCCTCGTCGAGGTGCTGCTCACGGTCGTCGGCTACGCCACCGCGCCGCTCATCGTCGCCCGCCGCCTCAAGGACGTGCCCTCGCTGCATCTGACGGCCCCCTGCCTGGCCTTGGCGGCGCTGGTCTACGCGCCCGCGGCGGCCTTCACCCGGCCCGAGGCGATACCTTCCGGACAGGTCCTGGCCGCCCTCGCGGGCCTCGGTGTCATCTGCACGGCCGTCGCCTTCGTGGCCTTCCTGGAACTGATCAAGGAGGCGGGCCCGACCCGGGCGACGGTGATCACGTACGTCAATCCGGCGGTCGCGGTCGCGGCGGGCGCCCTCTTCCTGCACGAACACCTGACCGCCGGGATCCTCGCCGCCTTCGCCCTCATCCTGGCGGGCTCCGTCCTGGCCACCGCGACCGCCGGTCCCCGGCGCCCCGTCCGCCCGGTACCATGGTCGGCACGGCAGACGAGCCGGGCGGACGGCCGCGTGGAGGTCCTTGCGGACCTTCCCGAGGAACGTCCGGGCTCCACAGGGCAGGGTGGTGGCTAACGGCCACCCGGGGTGACCCGCGGGACAGTGCCACAGAAAGCAGACCGCCGCGAACTCCGGTTCGCGGTAAGGGTGAAACGGTGGTGTAAGAGACCACCAGCGCCTGAGGCGACTCAGGCGGCTAGGTAAACCCCACCCGGAGCAAGGTCAAGAGGAGCCGCTCTCCCGCGAGGGAAGGCGGCTCTGCGCGGACGTTCGAGGGCTGCCCGCCCGAGTCCGCGGGTAGACCGCACGAGGCCGGCGGCAACGCCGGCCCTAGATGGATGGCCGTCTCCCCGGCCGCCGTGAGGCGACCGGGCGACAGAACCCGGCGTACAGCCCGACTCGTCTGCCGTTCCAGCCCTGACCAGGTGAACGACCTGGCCGGGGCCTTTTGGTGTCGAGGTTCCCCCGACCGCGGTGCGTTGGTGCCGTGCCCCGCGTTCCCGAAGGCGATGCCGTGACCCGCGGTGCCCGAAAGGGGGGCGCCGGCGGGCGCGCGACGAGGGCGCGTGCTCGAACCGGGTGCCCTCCGAATGCCTCGCGCTTCCGTGCCGACAACAGGAACTGCGTACTTGAGGCATATCTGCCCGCGCGCTCCCTACTGTGGTTGCGGTTGTGAGGTCGAGGAACTGCCGAGCGCGCTGTGCTGCCAGGGGGACACGTGAACTCGGTGGGCCGAGGACGCCTCCATACCCATCGCACACGGCCGGCGTCCTCCGTCGTTCTCCCTCCGCGTACCTCGAACAAGGTCTGAGGGGACGCGACGACGTCGGCTCCCGGCCCGGCCGGAACGATCGACACACAGGGGGCGGGAATGGATCTCACCAAACAGGAACGGCGTGCTCGGCGCCGGTTCGGCGTCATTCCGAAGTGGTTCGAGCTGCTGTGCATCTGTGCCGCCACCGTCGCGGCGGGGTTCTTCGGCGGGCGGCAGACGGTCGTCCAGGCGGACACCCCGAAGCCGGAGGTGACCGTCACGGCGACGGCGACGGTCACCGCGACGCCCGCGTCCGACCCGACCGCGGAGGCCACCCCGGAGCCCGGGGACACCGGGCAGCAGTCGTCGGGCGCGGAGTCACCCGCGCCCGGTTCCTCCGTCTACCTCGCGGAGCGGGACGTGATCGACGGTGACGGTGGCGCGACGGTCGAGCCCGTGACCATGGGCGGAGCGCACTACGCGAAGAGTGTCCGGCTCGGATGCACCAGCGCCGGCGGGAGCGCCGTCTACAGCACCAGCGGCTACAAGCGGCTGAGCGCGAAGGTGGGAATCCTGGCCGACTCGCCCAACGCGATCGGATCACTGGGTTCGATCCAGGTCAGCAACGCGGCGGGCAACCCGATCGGCAAGCCGCTGTCCTTCCGCTCCAGCGATGCCCAGGACCTCTCGGTGGACATCTCCGGACAGGACCAGATCCGCATCACCTGCGTGATGACCAAGTCCGGAGAGGAGTCGGCAAGCTACTTCTACGGCGGCCTGGGCGACGCGGCCCTGTCCTGACACGGCCGTCTCACCTGCCCCTACTCCTCGAACAGGGCCTCCTGCTTGCCCTCCCGTGCCACGCGCACCCGCCTGTTCCGGACGCCCACGACGACCGCGGTGACCGCGGCCGTCGTGCCCAGGGCGACCGGCACCATCCAGCCCCGGTTCACCGTGTGGCCCATCAGATGGTCGAGCGACAGCCGGCCCGGGCCCGCCACCGCCAGGCCCGCCGCCGCGAGGCCGAGCGAGGCCGTGTACTCGTAGCCGCCGCTCTGCGCGAAGAACCCGTTCGGTACGTGCACGGCCGCCGCGCCCGCCATCGCGCCGGCCGCCGCGGCACCGGCCGCGGGCGTGGCGAGGCCCAGCATCAGCAGGGTGCCGCCGCCCGCCTCCGCGAGGCCGGCGGCCCTGGCGCTCGCCTCTCCGGGCGCGTACCCCATGGCCTCCATGGCCTGCCCGGTGCCCTCGATGCCGCCGCCGCCGAACCAGCCGAACAGCTTCTGCGCTCCGTGCGCGGCCAGTACGCCGCCGGTGCTCAGACGGATCAGCAGCAGCCCCAGATCACGCCGGTCGATACAGGTCACGGTGACTCCCAGTCCAGACGGCGGCAGCGGTTTGCCCGGGTGTCCACCGTCGCACCGATCGGCGCGGCCCGGCGGCCCCGGGCGGCCGTTCGGGTGGCGGGTGCGGGGAGCCGGTGTGAGGGTGACTCCCATGACCATTCAGCCGACGCGCCTCAGCGACCCGGTCGTCCGGGCGTTCGTCACCGCCGTGAACGCCCATGACCGGGACGCGTTCGAGGCCCTTCTCGCACCGGGCGCCACCATGTCGGACGACGGCTCCGACCGCGACCTCGCCGACTGGACCGACCGGGAGATCTTCTCCTCGCGCGGCCACATGGAGGTCGACAACGAGTCCGACGCGGGCCGTTCCCTCCTCGTGCGGTACCGCAACGACACCTGGGGCGAGATGAAGACCAGGTGGAGCTTCACCGTCGACGGCGGCAGGATCAGCCGCTTCGAGACCGGCCAGGCGTGAACGCCGACGGGCCGCGCACCGAGGTCCGGTGCGCGGCCCGTTCGGCGCGGGGAGCGTGGAGCGGGGAGTGGCCGCCGCGCGGCTCAGTGGCCCTGGGCGGCCCCGTACTGTTCCGGCGCGTACTGCGCCTGGGCGTACTCCTGCGGCGTGAACTGCCGCTGCGGGGCCGGGTGTCCGGCCCGCTCGGTGACGGCCCGGCGGGCACCCTGCTCGGTCAGCGTGATCTGCCCCGCCTTGATGGTCGCGAGGCGTGGCGCGCGGCGGGCGATCGACGAGTCGTGGGTGACCATGACGAACGTCAGCCCGTACTCGTGCCACAGCCCTTCGAGCAGGCCCATGATGTCGTCGCGGGTGCCCTCGTCGAGGTTGCCGGTCGGCTCGTCGGCGAGCAGCACCTTCGGCTTCTTGACCAGGGCCCGGGCGATGGCCACGCGCTGCTGCTGACCGCCCGACAGCTCGGTGGGGACGTGCGTGAGCCGTTCGCCGAGACCGACCGAGCGCAGCGCCTCCGCGGCACGCTCGCGCCGCTCGGCGGGCTTGACCCCGAGGGGTACGAGGGCGGTCTCGACGTTCTCCTGCGCGGTCAGCGTCGGGATGAGGTTGAAGGACTGGAAGATGATGCCGATCTTCTCGGCCCGCAGCCGGGTCAGCTTCGCCTCGCTGATGCCGCCGAGGTCCACGCCGTCCAGCTCGACCGAACCGGACGTCGGCCGGTCGAGCCCGCCGATCATCTGGAGCAGCGTCGACTTGCCGCCGCCCGTGGGGCCCTGGATGACGAGCTGGTCGCCGTCCTCGATGGTGAGGTCGACGCCTCGCAGCGCCTCGACCGTGTCCTTGCCCCGTGTGTAGCGCTTGGTGACGCCGGTGAGCTTGTACATGAGGGTTCTCCGAGGATGAAGGGGGTGGGGCGCCGCGGCCCGGGGGGAGTGGACGCGGCGCCCCGACTCGTGGGGTGTGCCCGGGGGTGGGTCAGGAGACGCTGCGGAGCGCGTCCGCCGGGCGCATCCGGGAGGCGCGCCAGCCGCCCATCGCGCCGGCGATCAGACCGCCGGTGACGGCGAGGCCCACGGCGAGCGCGATGGTGGTCACCGACACCGGCGCGGACAGCGCGATGTCGACGGTGTTCTTGGCCGCGGAGGCCGCCGCGCCGGGACCGCCGCCGCCGGGGCCGCCCGGGCCGCCGGTGGAGCCGGTCGAGCCGAGTTCGGCCGTCAGCTTCGGGCTGATCGCGGTCACGGTGTAGGCCGCGGCGAGGCCGAGGGCGATACCGAGGGCGCCGCCGAGCAGGCCGTTCACGATCGACTCGCCGACGACCTGGCGGGTGACCTTGCGGGACGGCCAGCCGAGCGCCTTCAGCGTGCCGAACTCACGCACCCGGCGGGAGACGGCGGAGGAGGTGAGGAGCGCGGCGACCAGGAACGCGGCGACCAGGACCGCGATGGACAGCCACTTGCCGACGCTCGTGGCGAGGTTCGAGGCGGTGGACAGCGAGCCGGAGACGGTGTCCGCGAGGTCGGCGGAGGTGGTGACCGTCGTCCCGGCGATGTTCTTCTGGATGGTCGACTTGACCGTGGCGATCTGCTTCGAGTCGGTCGCCTTGACGTAGATCGTGGTGACCTTGTTCTTGGCGTCGCCGAGCGTCTGGGCCTGCTTCAGCGGCAGGTAGACGTCGGTGGTCGACTCGCTGCTGTCGGGCGTCGCGATGCCGATGACCTTGTACTTCTTGCCGGAGATCTTGAGGGTCGAGCCGACCTTGTACTTGTTCTCCTTGGCGTACGACTTGCTGATCACCGCGACCTTCGCGGAGCTCTGCTCGGCCGTGAACGTGCTGCCCGTGGTGATCTTCGAGGTGGCCAGCGGGCCGAGTGCCTGGTGGCTCACGTCGACGCCGGCGACCGAGTAGGAGTTCACGTCGAAGGAGGCGCCGCCGCCCTGGACCTGAGGCATACCGGTGCTGCCGCCCTGACCGCCGGGGCCGCCCTGGTTCGACGTCGAGGACTTCGCCTTGCCCTGGGTGAACGAGCCGTCGACCTTGACGACGTTCAGGCTGAGCGAGCCGACCGCGCTCGACACGCCCTTCTGCGCGGCCACTTCGGTGACCAGCGAGGACTTCAGCGTCTGTCCGCCCTGAGTCATCACCCGGTCCGAGCTCTGCGACGTGGAGCTGTCCGACTTGGCGTCGAAGTTGAACTTCGGGCGGCCGGAGGAGTTGGCGGACGGCGCCGCCTGCGCCTTGGTGACGGTCATGTCCGTGCCGAGCCCGTACAGCGACTTCAGGACTTTCTCCTGAGCCTGCTGCATGCCGGCCGACACCGAGTTGACGGTGATGACCAGCGCGATACCGAGCGCCAGACCCATGGCGATCACCAGCGCCGCCTTCTTGCGCCGGCTCAGCTCACGCTTGAGATAGATGCCAAACATCCCGTTCCTCAAAGGTTCTTGGCGCCCCCCTGTGGGCGCAGTCACAAGCTAGGGAGGAACCTTTGCGCCGGGCTGAGCGAGGGATGTGTGAGGCCTGAGAATCGGCACGCGGGAATCAATATTGGGTCAGACAGTCCATTCCCAGGCTTTCGAGGGCTCTTTGCCAGGAAACGCCTGTTGACTGGCCCGGAGACGGGCTTTCGGGCGCCCGCCCGCGCGCGTCGGGGGAGGGGAGCGCCCGCGGGTGCCGGCGGGCGGCCGTGTTCTCGCGTGGCTTGTTTACCGCCGCTTTGGAAGCGCCGGTGCTTTTCTTTGTCACCCCGCTGTCGGGCTTCCCGGACGGACTTTGTACGGTCCCGGGATGCGTGATTCTTCCGGGCTCTCCCGCCGTGCCGCTCTCGGCCTCGCCGCAGCCGTCCCCCTCGCCGCCGCGACGGCCGCGACCGCGTACGCCACGACGACGATCGGCGGGGAGCGGCTGGCCCGTGCCGGGATACAGGTGAGCGGCGCGTCGGGGCTGCCCGAGCACCTCACGGCCCGCTCCTGGCTGGTCGCCGACCTCACCACGGGCGAGGTGCTCGCCGCGTGCAACGCCCACCGGCGTCTCGCGCCCGCCTCCACCCTGAAGATGCTGTTCGCGGACACGGTCCTGAAGAAGTTCGAGCGCGCCCGGACGTACAAGGTGGTCGACGCCGACATAGCCGACGTCCCCGCGGGCTCCAGCCTCGTCGGGATCAAGCCCGGCATCACCTACACCGTCGAGCAGTTGTGGCAGGGCGTGTTCCTGCGCTCCGGCAACGACGCGGTGCACGTGCTCAGCCACATGAACGGCGGCATCGAGGCCACCGTCGCCGAGATGCAGGCGCTCGCGCAGGACCTCCAGGCCCTCGACACCCACGTGGTCAGCCCCGACGGCTTCGACCACAAGGGCCAGCTCTCCTCCGCGTACGACCTGACACTCTTCGCCCGGCACGGGCTCGCGGACGCCGACTTCCGCGGCTACTGCTCGACGAGGACCGCCGACTTCCCCGCCGGCGGCAAGAAGACCTTCCAGATACAGAACACCGACCGCCTGCTGACGGGCGCGTGGGGCATGAAGCCGTACGAGGGTCTGATCGGGGTGAAGAACGGCTACACCAGTCACGCCGGCAACACCTTCACCGGCGCGGCGACCCGCGACGGACGGACGCTGCTCGTCACGGTGATGCACCCCAAGAGCGGCGGCAACGGTGTCTACGAGGAGACGGCGCGGCTCCTCGACTGGGGGTTCGGCAAGGGAGCGAACGCCGAGCCGGTCGGGACGCTGGTCGATCCGCTCAGCGCGGGCGGCGCGAGCGCGAAGCCCACGCGCAAGGCGGCGAAGGCGGCGGCGGGCGCTCCGGCTGCGGCCGCCTCCGGGCAGGACGGCGGCGCGCCGTGGGGGCTGATCGGCGGGGCCGGGGCGGCGGTGGCGCTCCTCGCGGGCGGCGCGCTCGCGCTGCGCGCCCGCGCGCGCCGGTCGGCCGGGGAGCGGGCGGCGGAGCCGGCCCGGGAGACGGCCGGGGGTCCGGCGCGGGAGACGGGTGCGGCTGCGGTCGTGGAGACGGCTGCGGATCCGGCCGTGGAGTCGGCCGAGGCGGACGGCGGCGGCCGGGGCTGACGACGGGGGCAGCCGCTCCGCGGTCCGGTGCGCGCCTCGCGGTCCCGCGCGAGGTCGGCCCCCACCCGGGCGGCGGAGCGGCTGCCACCTCCCCCTCGGAGTGGACCGTGGTCTACCGAAGCCGTGTGCTCCAACTGTGAAGCCCTGATGGGGAGATGACGAGCATAAGCGCACCAACGGCTTATATGGTCCGGAGAGTCAGCTTCCGTATGTGTGGATTGCGGCGTTTGCCATTCCGTGGTGAACCGCCGGGCTCCGGCGTACGTGCGCGCCGGTCGCGTCCGGTTCGCCGCCGGTCGGGACCGGTCCGCCGCCGGCCGGGTGCGGGCCGCTACGCCTTCGCCTCGCCGGGGTAGCGGACGCCGATGTGCTCGCGGATCGTGTCGAGCGTCCGCATCACGGCGAGCGTGCCGTCGAGGGGGACGAGGGGGGACTCGGTCTCGCCGGCGCGCAGGGCGCGCATCACCTCGGCCGCCTCGTGCTTGAGGCTGGTGCGGGGACCGGAGGCGGGGTCGGCGCGGAAGGTCTCGGGCTCGCGGCCGTCGCGGTGCAGCACGAAGTGGTCCGGGAAGAAGAAGCCGCCCGGGATGTCGATGCGGCCCGCCGAGCCGGTGACGGAGGCGGCGACGGGAGTGCCGCCGTTGATGGAGCAGTGCACCGAAGCCAGAGCACCGCTCTCGAAGGAGAGCAGCGCACCCGTCTGGAGATCGACGCCCTCCTCGGAGAGCACCGCTCTCGCGGCGATGTCCGAGGGCTCCCCGAGCAGCAACTGCGCGAACGACACCGGGTACACGCCCAGGTCCAGCAGCGCGCCACCGCCCTGAGCGGGATCCCGCAGCCGGTGCGAGGGCGGGAACGGCCCGGCCAGACCGAAGTCCGCCTGCACCGTGCGCACCTCGCCGATCACCCCGTCGTCGACCAGCGCCTTCAGCCGCACGACCAGCGGATTGCAGTACATCCACATGGCCTCCATCAGGAAGCGGCCGCTCCCGCGGGCGAGGGCGACCAGTTCCCCGGCCTCCCGCGCGTTCAGCGTGAACGCCTTCTCGCACAGCACATGGCGCCCCGCCTCCAGACACATCCCGGCGGCCACCCGGTGCGCCGAGTGCGGAGTGGCGACGTACACGACGTCGACGTCCTCGTCCGCGGCGAGCGAGGCCCAGTCCCCGTACGCCCGGGGAATCCCGAACCGCTCCGCGAACGCCCGCGCCGAGGAGTCCGAGCGTGAGGCGACGGCCACCACCTCGGCGTCCGGCATGTCCACCAGGTCCGCCGTGAACGCCGCGGCGATCCCGCCGGTCGCCAGAATCCCCCACCGCACGCGTTCACGCTCGCCCGTCATGCCCGCCCCTTGATCCGTGACTCCGAACCCGCTGTTCGAACTGAGAGCATAGGGGCCGCATCTTTCCGAGAGGGGGGCACATGCCCGAGCGTGGCCGCACCGCGCGGGACCAGGAAGGCCCGCGAGGGCATATACCGGAGGCAGCGACCGCGGGCACAGCGCCGGCGGCCGCCGAGGCATCGGCTCCGGCCGCCGGCACCCCGTCCGCCGGGGCGAAGGCCGGCGCCGAGGCGCGGGCGCACGCCGGACCCGGCGGCCCGCACCGCACCGGGCTCCTCGTCACCCTCGTTCTCGGCGGCCTCACCGCCACGCCCCCGCTGGCGATGGACATGTACCTTCCCTCGCTGCCGGAGGTCACCGGCTCCCTGCACGCCCCGGCCGCCACCGTGCAGCTCACGCTCACCGCGTGCCTGGCGGGCATGGCGCTCGGACAGCTCGTCGTCGGGCCGATGAGCGACCGGTGGGGCCGCAAGCGCCCGCTGCTCGCCGGTCTCGCCGTCTACGTCCTCGCCACCGCCCTGTGCGCCCTCGCGCCCGGCATCGGCCTCCTCGTCGCCTTCCGCCTCGTCCAGGGACTCGCCGGCGCGGCCGGGATCGTGATCGCCCGCGCGGTCGTGCGCGACCTGTACGACGGCGTCGCGATGGCCCGCTTCTTCTCCACCCTGATGCTGATCTCCGGCGTCGCCCCGGTCGTCGCCCCGCTCATCGGCGGACAGATCCTGCGCTTCACCGACTGGCGGGGCGTGTTCGTCGTCCTCACCGCCGTCGGCATCGCGCTGTCGGCCCTCGTCTGGGCGAAACTGCCCGAGACCCTCGAACCCGCCGACCGGCACGGCGGCGGTGTCGGCGAGGCCCTGCACGCCATGCGCCGGCTGCTCGCCGACCGTGTGTTCACCGGGTACATGCTCGCGGGCGGCTTCACCTTCGCGGCCCTCTTCGCCTACATCTCGGCCTCCCCGTTCGTGATCCAGGACCTGTACGGCGCCTCCCCGCAGACCTTCAGCCTGCTGTTCGGCGTGAACTCCGTGGGCCTCGTGGCCGCCGGGCAGATCAACGGCAAACTGCTGGTCGGCCGGGTCGCCCTCGAAAAGGTCCTCGCCACCGGCCTCGCCCTCGTCGTCCTCGCCGCGACCGCGCTGCTGCTCATGTCCACCGGTGTCCTCGGCCCGGTCGGGCTCGCCCCGGTCGCCGCCGCGCTGTTCGTGCTGATGTCGGCCATGGGCCTCGCCCTGCCCAACACCCAGGCCCTCGCCCTCATGCGCGTACGGCACACGGCCGGATCCGCCTCCGCGCTGCTCGGCACCACCTCCTTCCTCGTCGGCGCGGTCGCCTCACCGCTCGTCGGCATCGCGGGCGAGCACACCGCCGTCCCGATGGCCGTCGTCCAACTGGTGGCCGCGTCGGTGGCCGTCGCCTGCTTCGTGGGACTGTGCCGTCCCCGGCGGACGGGACGCACTTCGAACGGAAAAGGGGCGGGGAACTGAGCGCACCAAGACTGCGGAACGGTACGCCGGAACGCGCCGGACTCGACGCCGGTGAACTGCGCGGGCTCGTCCAGGAGGTCCGTTCCCTCACCGGCGGGCCCGACCCGTGGACGGCGGGCGTGGTGGTCGTCGCGGGGCGGGGCCCGGTCATCGCCGTCGAGGAGGCGGCCGGCTGGGCGGTGCGGTACGCGGCGCACGACGAGGCCAAGGGCACCGGCGTCGAGCTGCCGCCGCACGCGCGCGTGCCGATGACCGTGCACACGCCCTTCGACCTGGCCTCGCTCACCAAGCTGTTCACGGCGGTCGCCGCGGTGCAGCAACTGGAGCGCGGCACGCTGGGCATCGAGGCGCGCGTCGGCGCGTACCTGCCGGAGTTCCGCGCGGCCCGCGAACACGGCATCACCGTACGGCAGCTCCTCACCCACACCTCCGGGCTGCGCCCCGAGCTCCCGCTGTACGACTGCCCCGACGACACGGCCCGGCTGGCGCTGCTGCGGGCCGAGGCCCCCTCGTCGAAGCCGGGCGAGTACCGCTACTCCGACGTCAACCTGCTCCTCCTGCAGTACGTGCTGGAACGCGTCACCGGCCGGGGGCTCGACATCCTTGTCAGGGACGGCATCACCCGCCCGCTCGGGATGAACGCCACCACCTTCGGACCCTGCCCCGGCGCGGCGGCCACCGAGGACCAGCGGCGGCCGTGGGCCAAGGCGGACCGGGGCATGCTGCGGGGCGTCGTGCACGACGAGAACGCCTGGGCGCTCGGCGGGGTGGCCGGGCACGCCGGGCTGTTCTCCACCGCGCGGGATCTGGCGGTCTTCTGCCGCACCCTGCTCGCGGGCGGCTCGTACGGCCCCGCGCGCATCCTCGGTCCCGACTTCGTCGAACTCCTCCTCACCCCGCCCGGCCTCGGGTTCGCCATCGACCAGCCCTGGTTCATGGGCACCCTCTCGGGCCACGGAGCGGCCGGCCACACCGGGTTCACCGGTACCTCGCTGGTCCTGGACCCGGCGACGGACACGTTCCTGGTCCTGCTGGCCAACACGGTCCATCCCCGGCGCCGTCCGGCGGACAACGCGCCCCGCGCGGCGGCGGCCACCCGGCTGCGGCGGGCGGTGCGCGGCACCTGAGCGGGCGCCCGGCCGGTACGGGGGAGGGCGCCGGCCGGCGGGGGGTGGCGCCTCCGGGGGACCGCCGGCCGGTTCGGGGGGATGCGCGGCACCTGAGAGAATCGGGCCGTGAACGCCCCCGTACCCTCCGCCGACCTCCTGCGCGGTGCCCTCGCTGGACTGCTCGACGGCCTGCCGCCGAAGGCCGCCGCGCAGGCGGTCGAGCGGCTGATCGCGAACTACCGGGGGACCACCCCGACCCACACGCCGATCCTGCGGGACCGCTCGGACGTGGCCGCGTACGCCGCGTACCGGATGCCCGCGACGTTCGAGGCGGTGTCCGCGGCGCTGGAGGCGTTCGCGGACACGGTGCCCGGCTGGGCGCCGGGGAGCCATGTGGACGTCGGCGGCGGCACCGGCGCGGCGACCTGGGCGGTCAACGCGACCTGGGAGGGTGTCCGCCCGGTGACCGTGCTCGACTGGGCCGAGCCGGCCCTCGCGCTCGGCCGGGAGATCGCCGACGCCAACCCGGAGCTGCGCGGCGCCGCGTGGCAGCGCTCTCGTATCGGAGCGGCGCTCACCATCGAGAGCACTGATCTCGTCACCGTCTCGTACGTCCTCGGCGAGCTCACCGAGGACGACCGCGCCTCGGTCGTGGACGCGGCCGCGCGCGCCGCCGGGGCGGTGGTGATCATCGAGCCCGGCACCCCGGACGGCTACACCCGGGTCCTCGCCGCCCGCGAACGCCTGATCGGCGCAGGCTTCCACGTGGCCGCGCCCTGCCCGCACAGCGCGTCCTGCCCGATCGTCCCCGGCCAGGACTGGTGCCACTTCTCCGCGCGGGTCGCCCGTTCCTCGCTGCACCGCCAGGTCAAGGGCGGCTCCCTGCCCTACGAGGACGAGAAGTTCAGCTACGTCGCCGCGACCCGCTTCCCGCCCGAGCCGGCGCCCTCCCGCGTCGTGCGCAAACCGCAGATCCGCAAGGGCCAGGTCCTGCTCGACCTGTGCGAGCCGGACGAGGCGCTGCGCCGGCAGACGGTCACCAAGCGCCACGGGCCGCTGTACAAGGCGGCCCGCGACGCCGAGTGGGGCGACGCCTGGCCGCCGCCCGAGGACGCCTCCTGAATCAGGGCCGCAGCTCCTGCGTGCAGCACTTCACGCTTCCGCCGCCCTTGAGGAGTTCGCCGAGGTCGACGCCGACGGGAACGAAGCCGCGTTCCCGGAGCGGCTCGAACAGGCCCGCCGCCTCCTGCGGCAGCAGCACGTGCAGACCGTCCGAGACGGCGTTGAGCCCCAGCGCGGCGGCGTCCTCCGGCGAGGCGGTCAGCGCGTCCGGGAACAACCGGCGCAGGACCTCGCGGCTGCCGGGGGAGAACGCGGGCGGGTAGTACATGATCTCGTCGGCGCGGTCGTCGAGGACGGCCAGTGCCGTGTCCAGGTGGTAGTAGCGCGGGTCGACGAGGTCCAGGCCGATCACCGGGCGGCCGAAGAACTCCTGTGCCTCCCCGTGCGAGAGCGGGCTCGCGCGAAAGCCCCGGCCCGCGAGCAGGTACGACCCCGTGACGACGAAGTCGCCCTCGCCCTCGTTGACGTGCTCCGGTTCGCGGACCTGCCCGAAGCCGCGGGCGCGGAACCACTCCAGATGCGCCACCGCCTCCGCCTCGCGCTGCGGGTAGGCGAACCGCGCGCCCAGCACCAGGCCGTCCACGACCGTCGCGCCGTTCGCCGCGAAGACCATGTCCGGCAGGCCGGGACGCGGGGCGAGCTCCTCGACCGAGTGGCCGAGGGAGCGGTAGCGGTCGCGCAGGTCCTCCCACTGGGCCAGCGCGAGCGGCACGTCGACGGGTTTGGCGGGGTTCATCCACGGATTGATCGCGTACGTGACGTCGAAGTGCACCGGTGGGCACATGAGGTAGCGCCGGGGCGTGGCGCGGCGGACAGGGTGCAAGGAAGGCTCCTTACGCAACCGCAGGGGCAGTTGATGCTCATGGTGCGGTGCGCCCGGCCCCGGGAGCGGGAGGCGTGCGGGTGGTGTCCGCAGGAACGGCTCCCACGCCGCCCACCGGCACGGCCCACCGCCGTCCACCGGGACCGCCCGCCCGTGCACCGGAGACGGTCCGTCCCGTCCACCGGCACGGCCCACCCCGTCCGCCGGGACCGCCCCGTCCCGTCCACCGGCACGGCCCACCCCGTCCGCCGGGACCGCCCCGTCCCGTCCGCCGGGACCGCCCTCCCCGCCGGAGTGGCGTCGGTCTCGTGCGGCTACGCGGACGCGCCGGACGACTACTCCCCGCACCGGTCAGGCCTCGGCCCGGCACCCGTGAAATCACCCCTAATCATGCAATAACACCTGATCAGGGTCTGGCGGGCGCATCGCCCCACCTACCCCGGTTGTCGGCTCCGGCCACCCGGAGCCCAGGATGGTGGGACGATGGGGCGAGGACGAGTCGCCCTACGGCGAGGCAGGCGAGGGGATAGATGAGCGCAGAGTTCGGCAGCCGCTCCGGCGCGTGGGACAGGTTCTCGAAGTGGCTGCGCGGAGACCGGCCCAAAGCCCCGGCGGAGACGACCGCCGACGGCCGTGAGGCCCTGCTGCTCGCCGCCGCCGCCGCGGGGCTGCCGCTCGCGCAGGCCGCGTACCCCGCCGGCTACCGCTGTTCCTGCGACCGCGTCGGCTGTCCCACGCCCGCGCGCCACCCCGTCTCCTTCGCCTGGCAGACACAGTCGACGACCGACCGCGCCCAGATCGAGCGCTGGGCCCGGCACCAGCCGAAGGCGAACTTCATCACCGCGACCGGCATGGTGCACGACGTCCTGGACGTCCCCCTGGACGCGGGCCGCGAGGCCTTGGAGCGCCTGCTCGCCTCCGACATCGAGGTCGGCCCCGTCGCGGAGACCGGCGACGGCCGCATGCTGTTCTTCACCCTCACCCGCGGTACGCCCGAGGACGAGGACGAGTGGTGGCCGTGCGAGCTGGACTGCCACCCGGAGACGATGGACGAACACCCCGGCTTCCGCTGGCACTGCCGCGGCTCGTACGTCCTCGTACCGCCGGCCCAGCTCCCCGGCGGTCTGAGCGTCGACTGGGTGCGCGGCCCCGAGCATCCGCTGCCGGACCCGCTCACGCTCCTGGAGACCCTCACCGACGCGTGCGCCCGCTACGCCGGGGAGAACGGCGCGGACCAGCTCGCCGCCTGGCCCCACCGGGGCTGAGCCGCCGCGCGGGGAGCCGTCCGTGGCGTGGCGTGGCGTGGCGCGGCGTGGGGCGGGGCCTACTCGCCCTTGGCGCCCGTCAGCCCCTCCACCCGTCCGAGGACGGACACCTGCCCCCGGCCCGCGCCCTGCGGCGGGTCGAGGACGACCTGGTTGGAGACGAACTCCAGGGTCAGCGACTGGTTGACCTCACCGGTCGTCAGGGCCTGCACGTCCGGGGTGGGCGAGGGGATCTCGGTGCCCGCGGCGGCGGTCTCCTTCTCGAAGCGGTGCGTGGCGAAGAACACGAGCGCCCCGCCGTCCGCCGTGCGCAGCCCGACCGGCGCGTAGTCGCCCGAGGTCAGCGGCTCGTCGATGTACTGCCGGGCGAGGCCGGGCCGGGTCGCGAACTTCTCCCGCTGGGCCCGCCACTGCGAGGTGTGCACGCCCGCGGCGAAGGTGTCGCCACCGTCCTTCAGATACGTCGCGTACGACCGGCCGAGCTGTCGCGGCGCGACCGCCAGCGCCGCGTCGTCGGCGGCGACGGGCTGCGCCCAGCCGCCCTCGTCCGTCGCGAACTTCGGTACGTCACCGGCCCCGAGGACTGTCAGGTACGAGGCCTGCCACTTCTCACGGGCGTTGTCCCGGGTGAAGACGAGCAGCCAGCGACTGCCCGCCAGGCCCTTGTTCGCGGTCGCGTTCGCCACGAACCAGCGGGGCCAGCCGGCCTTGGCGGGGATCGAGAACTCGGCGTCGTCGAACGTCAGCGCCGAATGCGTGGGATTGCCGCCCGGCTTGGTGAGGTGCCCGGCCTTGAGCTTGGCGCCGTCGATGTCCGCGAGCGGACCGGTCACCCGGTCCGCGTCCTTCGAACGGTCGTACGTCGCGTCCGCCTTGTTGTACGCGGCGGTGAACTCCCGCAGCGCACGGGCGGCTTCGGCGCGGCTCGTGGCCGGGACCACCTCCCGCTCGCCGTGCACCACCACACAGCCGCTCGCCGCCCCCAACAGCGCGGTCACCGTCGTCGCCCCCAGGGCGAGACGGCCGAGACTACGAGGCCTTCGAGGGCTGCGACCCGTGTGATGCCTGCTCATCAGGTGCCTTCACCTTCTTCTTCCCGGAGGCGAACCCTACCGGGGCGAAGAAGATCGTGAGCGTCGGGACCAAGTACAGCGCCCACACCGTGACCTGAAGGACCGTCGGGTCGGGCTGGAAGTTGAAGACGCCCTTCAGCAGGGTGCCGTACCAGCTCGTCGGGTCGATCGTGCCGCTGATGTCGAAGGCCAGGTTCGTCAGACCCGGGACGAAGTCGGCCTCCTGGAGGTCGTGGACGCCGTACGCGAGCACGCCCGCGGCGACGACGACCAGCATGCCGCCGGTCCAGGTGAAGAACTTGGCGAGGTTGATCTTGAGCGCGCCGCGGTAGAACAGCCAGCCGAGCAGGACCGCGGTGGCCAGGCCCAGCGCCACACCGATCAGCGGGCGGGGTGTGCCGTCGCTGGCCGCGTGCACCGACGCCCACACGAACAGGGCCGTCTCCAGGCCCTCCCGGCCGACCGCCAGGAACGCGGTCGCCACCAGCGCGCCCGTGCCCATGGCGAGCGCGGCGTCCAGCTTGCCGTGCAGCTCGGACTTCAGGTGCCGGGCGGTGCGCCGCATCCAGAAGACCATCCACGTCACCAGGCCCACGGCGAGGATCGACAGCGAACCGCCGAGCGCCTCCTGGGCCTGGAACGTCATCTCCTGGGAGCCGAACTCCAGGGCGCAGCCGAAGCCGAGCGCCACGGTGATCGCGACGCCGATACCGGCCCAGATCGGCTTCAGGGCGTCCGTACGCCCCGTCTTCACCAGGTAGGCGATGAGGATGCAGACGACGAGGCTGGCCTCAAGGCCCTCGCGAAGACCGATCAGGTAGTTGCTGAACACGGCTACGCCTCCCTGGAGAACAGCGCCCGGCCCCACCAGTCGTCCTTGTCCCGGACGCCGGGCGGAACGGCGAAGACCGCCGAACTCACGTGCTGGATGTACTCGTTGAGCGCGTCGGAGCGCGACAGGCTGCGCTGCAGGGGGATGAACCCCTTGCGCACGTCCCGCTGGTAGGCGAGGAAGAACAGGCCCGCTTCGAGGCGGCCGAGACCGTCCGTGCCGTCCGTGAAGGAGTAGCCGCGGCGCAGGATCGTCACACCGTCGTTGGAGTCGGGGTGCGCGAGCCGGACGTGCGCGTCGGGCTTCATGGCCTTCAGGAACGGCTTGTCGTGCTCCTTGGCCTTGCCGACGGGGGCGCCCTCGCCCTTGTCGCGGCCGAAGACGTCCTCCTGCTCCTGCAGCGAGGTCCGGTCCCAGGTCTCGATGTTCATCCGGATGCGCCGGGCGACGAGGTAGGAACCGCCGGTCATCCAGGCCGCGTTCGCGCCGTTGTCCTTGGCGTCGGCCCACACGAACTTGTCGAGCCGCGCGGTCTCGGTGCCCGCGATGTTGCGGGTGCCGTCCTTGAAGCCCATCAGGTTGCGCGGGGTCTGCGCGTCCGGGGTCGTCGACGACGTCTTGCCGAAGCCGAGCTGCGACCAGCGGATGGCGACCTTGCCGAAGCCGATACGGGCCAGGTTGCGGATGGCGTGCACCGCCACCTGCGGGTCGTCCGCGCAGGCCTGGATGCACAGGTCGCCGTCGCTGCGGGCCTTGTCCAGGTTGTCGCCCGAGAAGGCGGGCAGGTCGACGAGCGCCTCCGGCCGCCGGTCCGCCAGACCGAACTTCGCGAACAGCGACGGACCGAAGCCGATGGTCAGTGTCAGCCGGGACGGCTTGAGCCCGAGGGCCTCACCGGTGTCGTCCGGCGGAGCCTCGGCCAGACCGCCGTACGCCCCCTCGCCGACCGTGTGTCCGGCGGTCATCCGGGCGGCCGCCTGCGTCCAGTCCTTGAGGAGCTGGACGAACTCGGCGCGGTCGTCGGTCTTCACGTCGAACGCGGCGAAGTGCAGCCGGTCCTGCACCGCGGTCGCGATGCCGGCCTGGTGCGCGCCGTGGAAGGGGACGGCCGCGCCGGTGTCGGCGCCGGCCGGGTCGACGTCGTTGCCGACGCGGGTCATCGCGACGGCACCCCCGGCCGCGGCGGCGCCGAGCGCGAGCCCGGCACCGCCCCAGCCGATCAGGGAACGCCGGGTCGGCGCGGAGCCGGCGGGCGCGGGCTCGGCCGCGTCGGCGCCGTTCGTGCCGTTCGTGCTGTCCTGGGTGTCCGTCATGGCGCTGCTCCTACTTCACGACGGCGGCGGCGAGCTTGGACAGGGGCTCGGCGAGCGCGTTGACCGCGTCCGAGAGCTGCTTGCGGTCGGCCTTGCCGACGGTGTCGTACGACACGAAGCCGTCCGAGGTCTTGTCGGTCCGGTACGTGTCGAGCAGCTTGTTGAGCGCGGCGAACTGCTTGTCGAGCTCCGCCGTCAGCGCCGCGTCGTTCTCCGAGGCGACCGGCTTGAGCAGCTCGTACGCCTTCTGCGCGCCGTCGACGTTGCCCTTGAAGTCGCTGAGGTCGGTGTGCGAGTAGCGGTCCTCCTCGCCGGTGACCTTGCCGGTGGCGACCTCGTCGAGCAGTTCCTTGGCGCCGTTGGCCATGGAGGTCGGGGTGATCTCGGCCTTGCCGACGCGCTTCTGCCAGTCGGTCAGGTCCGTGACGAGCTGGTCGGCGAGGGCCTTCTGCTCGTCACCGATCTTCTTGTCCGCCCACAGGGCCTTCTCCAGCGCGTGCCAGCCGGTCCACTTCTGGCCCTTCTCCAGGCCGTCGGCGCGGGTGTCGGTCTTGGGGTCGATGTCGCCGAAGGACTCGGCGATGGGCTCCGTGCTCTCCCAGCCGACGCGCGAGGGGGCGTAGGCCTTCTTGGCGGCCTCGAGGTCGCCGGCCTTGATCGCGTCGGCGAACGTCTTCACCTTCGGGAGCGTGGCGTCGGCCTCGGACTGCGCCCACTCGCGGTAGGAGGCGACCGCCTTGTCCAGGCGCGGGTCGCGCTTGGCGACCTTGCCGCCGGTCACGGTGAGCTTCTGGCGGACACCGTGGCCCTTCATCCCCGGGCGGCAGGCGATCTCGTACGAACCGGCCTTGACCTCGGCGGTGAGCGTGTACTTGGTGCCGGGGCCGATGTTCTCCTTCTCCGAGACGATCCGGTCGTCGGGGAAGACGATCTCGACCTCGGTGGCCTGGGACCCCTTGTTCTCGATCTTCAGGGTGACCTGTCCGGCCGGCACGGTCTTGGCGGAGGTCTCGCACTTCGAGTCCGCGGCGGTCACCTGGATCGCGTCGCCGTTCTTCGCGTCGCTCTTCTGGGTGCAACCCGTGACGGCGGCCAGAGCGGCCGCGGTGGCGGCAGCGGTGACAACGGACAGTCGGACGGCTCGCATGCAGGCTCCAAGAGAAGTCGGACAAGCCGCACGGCGGGGCCCGTTCGGCATGGTGAGGCTGGCCTAACTTATCTGAGGCTTGCCTCACTGATACCCACGCGTGCGGTGATTCACCTCTCACAGAAGCCGTACAGGAACGGCTTGATCACGGCGACTCAAAACACACCCCATGGAAAAGTCAAGGGATGGTCAAGGAGAGCGGTTCGTCGCGTTTCGGGGTGATGAGCGCGGCGCCGGTCCTGGGGTGCGGCAACACCTCGACCGGCTGCCGGTACACGTCCGTCAACAGCCCGTCGGTGAAGACCTCCACCGGCCGGCCGTGGGCCGCGACACGACCGGCGCACAGAATCGCGACCCGGTGCGCGTAGGCCGCCGCCAGCCCCAGATCGTGCAGCACCACGACCACCGCGTCACCGGCGCGCGCCCTGTCCCGGCACACCCGCAGCACCAACTCCTGGTGCCGCAGGTCGAGTGCGGCGGTCGGCTCGTCGAGCAGCAGCAGCGGAGCGCGCTGCGCGAGCACCCGGGCGAGCGCCACCCGCGCCCGCTCCCCGCCGCTGAGCGCGCCGAACGGGCGGGCCGCGAACGCGGTGACCTCGGTGGCCGCCATCGCCGCGCCGACCGCGGCGTCGTCGTCCCGCCGGACGTGGGCCCAGGGCGCCCGTCCCATCCGGACGACCTCCTCCACGGTGAACGGGAAGGAGAGCGTCGCCGACTGGGGAAGCACCGCCCGCCGCAGGGCGAGTTCGGCGGCGGACCAGTCCCGCACGGGGCGCCCGTGGACCCGTACGACCCCTTCCGCGGCGGGCAGATCGGCCGCCAGCGCGCCCAGCAGGGTCGACTTTCCGGCCCCGTTGGGCCCGACCAGCGCGAGCACCTCGCCCGCGCGGGCGGTGACGTCGACACCGCGCAGCACCTCCCGGCCGCCGAGCCGGACCCGCAGGCCCTCGGCCTCGGCGAGGACGTCACCGGGATCGGGCGCGGACGGCGGCACGGGCCGCACCGAACGCGGGAGCAGCGGGCGCCTGGTGCCGTTGCGTCGAGTGGGTCTCATGCCCAGCCTCCTTGCTTGCGACGGGTCCTGCGCAGCAGCCAGAGGAAGAACGGGCTGCCCAGCAGCGCGGTGAGGACACCGAGGGGGAGTTCGGCCGGCTGCGCGAGGGTCCGGGCGGCGAGGTCGGCCGCGAGCAGTACGGCGGCGCCGCCGAGGGCGCTGCCCGGGATCAGGAAGCGGTGACCGGGTCCGGCCGCCATGCGCAGCAGATGCGGTACGACGAGACCGACGAAGCCGATGATCCCGGACACGCTGACGGCCGCCGCCGTGAGCAGCGCGATGACCAGCACGAGGACGAGCCGCAGCCGTTCGACGTCGACGCCCAGGTGCCGGGCCGGGCGTTCGCCTAGGGCCAGCAGGTCGAGCCGGCGGGCGTACAGCGGTGCCAGCGTCAGGCCGATGGCGGCGCAGGGCAGGACCGCGAGGACCTTCGGCCAGGTCGCCTGGGCCAGCGATCCGAGCTGCCAGAAGGTGATCTGGCTGACGGCGGCGGAGTCCGCGAAGAACAGGAACAGCCCGATCAGGGCGCCGGTGAAGGCGTTCAGGGCGATCCCTGTGAGGATCAGTGTGACGACCTCGGTGCGTCCGCTGGAGCGGGACATCGCGTAGACCAGCAGGACCGCGGCCAGACCCGTGACGAACGCGACGGCCGGGACGGTGAAGGTGCCGAGGAAGTCGAGGCCGAGCGCGATGGCGGCGACGGCGCCGACGGCCGCGCCCGACGAGACGCCGATGACGCCCGGTTCGGCCAGCGGGTTGCCGAACACGCCCTGCATGAGGGCGCCCGCGCAGCCCAGCGAGCCGCCGATGAGCAGCGCGAGCACGATCCGCGGGAAGCGCACGTCCCACAGGACCGACTCCGGGACCCGGTCCAGCGCGGTGCCCCCGAGACCGGCGCGATGCGCGACGGAGGCGAGCACGTCGCCGGTCGGGATCGGATACGCGCCGAGTCCCGCGGCCACGGGGACCAGGACGAGCAGGGCGGCGAGCAGTCCGGCGGTCAGGAGCCAGGGGGTGCCGCGGCGCATCCGTCCGCGGCCGGGAGCGACGGGCGCCTTGCCGGCGACGGAATCCGTATCCGGTTCGGCGGCCGAAGCGGCGACGGCGACCGGTTCGGTGCCGGGTCCGCGAGCCGGTTCGGTGCCGGAATCGGTGCCGGGTCCGCAGGCCGGTTCGGTGCCGGGATCTGTCTCCGGTCCGCGAGCCGGTTCAGGTCCCGGTCCGCGAGCCGGATCGGGTCCCGGTCCGCGAGCCGGATCGGTGGGTGCTTCCGGTGCCGGGCGGTCGAGCGCGGTCATCGGGTCTCCCCGTACAACTGCCGTACCAGCGACTCGAGTACCTGGTCCGTGCGCGGCCCGTAGTTGAGGAGCACCCCGTCCTCGATGGAGACCACCCGCCGGTTCGCCCCGGCCGGGGTCTGTGCCACCCCGGGGATCCTGACGAGCCCGTCGGTCCCGCCGACGGACGCCAGTCCCTTGGACATCACGAGGATCGCGTCGGGCGCGGCCCGCACGAGCGCCTCGGTGGTGATGGCGGTGAAGTCCTTGTCCAGTCCCGACTCGGCCCCCGCGTCGACCGCCCCCGCCGCCTCCAGCAGCGAGGTCGCGCCCGAGCCGCGGCCGCCGATGAGATAGACGGAGGCGGAGCCGCGGAGGTAG
The DNA here is from genome assembly GCF_042790435.1 of Streptomyces sp. NPDC056738. Classification (NCBI taxonomy): domain Bacteria; kingdom Bacillati; phylum Actinomycetota; class Actinomycetes; order Kitasatosporales; family Streptomycetaceae; genus Streptomyces; species Streptomyces sp. NPDC056738. The sequence goes on along the minus strand of NZ_JBHTZF010000003.1, from coordinate 227,618 downwards.
AGGAAGGCGACGCGCGGGTGGTCCGCGCGGGCCGGAACCGCCTTGCGCACGGCGGCGATCCGGTCCCGCGACCGCTCGGCCAGCCGCTGTCCCGCCGCCGGTACACCGAGCGCGTCGGCCACCGCCCGGATGCGCGTGCCCACGTCGGCGAGGCCGTGCGCCGGGGCGACGACGAGGACGGGGACACCGGCGTCGCGGATTTGCTGCACGGCCTCGTCCGGTCCGGTCGTCGACTCGGCGAGGACGAGGTCGGGGTGGAGCGAGAGCACGCCCTCGGCGGAGACGTCGTGGTTGCGGGTGACGAGGGGCAGTCTCCTCGCCTGCTCGAAGGTCGCCGTGATGTCGCGGGCCACGACCCGGTCGCCGAGCCCGAGCGTGAAGACGATCTCGCTGAGGCTGCCGGACAGCGGGACGATCCGGTCCGCCTTCTCGACGGTCGTCCTCTTTCCGCCGAACGACCGCACCGTCACTGGGAGTCGGGGCGTTCCGGGGGACGCCAGGGGTTCGACGCGGTCGGTGGCGTCCGACCCGTTCGTCCCGGCCGTCCCGGTCGCCGCCGTCGGAGCGGGGCCGCCGGAGCCCCCGCATCCGGTGAGGGCGAGGGTGAGGGCGAGCGCCGACAGCAGCGCCCCCGCCGTTCGTGTGCGCAAGCGTTGCACTGTCCCGTTGTTCCTCTCGGTCCTCTTCCAGCACGTCCGGTCGATAGTTTAGGTTAGCCTTACCTAAGTCACCAGGGGTTCTTCCGACCCCGGAATCCGGAGGACACCCATGACCGCGCGTTCGAGGGCCCTGGGGGCCGCCGTGGTCTGCGTGGCCGTGCTGGGAGCGCTGCTCACCGCCACCGCCGCGCACGCGACGAGCCGCACGGTGCGGGGCGGCCGGCTCGACTGGGGCATCAAGTCGTCCTTCCAGAGCTATGTCACCGGGCCCATCGCGAAGGGGAGTTACTCCCTCACCGGCGGTGCGGCCACGGTCGGCGCGAGCCGGTTCCGCTTCCACTCCGCCACCGGCTCCTACGACGGCGGCACGGGCGCCTTCACCGCCGCCTACTCCGGCGGAGTCCGCTTCGTGGGACACCGCAAGAGCGACGGCGGCTACGAACTCGACCTCACGATCAGCCGCCCCACCGTCCGCGTCTCCGGCGGTCGCGGCACCCTCTACGTCGACATCACCAGCAAGGCGAAGGGCGCCGGGACGGTCACGACGTCCACGGCGGTGCCCTTCGCCGCCCTCTCCCTCGGCGGCATCGACATGAAGGGCGGCGGCACGGCGGTTCGGCTCGACAACCTCCCGGCCACGCTCACTTCACAGGGCGCCCGGTCCTTCGCCGGCTACTACACGGCGGGCACCGCGCTCGACCCGGTGAGCCTGGTGGCGGACGTGCCGGCCCCGGCCCGGCCGTCGGCCACACCCACCGCCGCGCCCTCCACGTCCCCGGCCAAGAAGGCCGGGAAGGCGGCGGGCGCGATCGAGGACGGAGCCGTCGACTGGGGAGTGCGCCGCACCTTCCGCGAGTACGTCACCGGGCCCGTCGCCGACGGCAGGTGGACGCTGACCGCCGGAGCCCGGGACGGTGGCGCGCTCTTCCGCTTCCCGGACGGCGAGGGCACGTACGACAGGAGGAAGCGCGCCCTGAAGGCCGGGTTCGACGGAACCCTGCACTTCACCGGCCGCCACGGACTCGACCTCCGGCTCGGCGGACTGCGGGTCACCGTCGCCGACGGCAGGGGCACGCTCTACGCCGACGTGACGAGCGCGGACCTCACCGGGAAGAAGGTCCCGCTCGTGACCTTCGCCGCCAAGGATCTGGCACCCAAGGACGGGCTGCTTCAAGTCACCGAAGCGCCGAGCGAGTTGACCGCGAGCGGAGCCAAGGCGTTCGGCGGGATGTACCGCGCGGGCACGCCGATGGACCCCGTGACCCTCTCCATCGCCCTCACGGACGACGCGACGCTCCCCGCCCTGCCCGACCTCGGCGAGTCCGCGTCCCCCTCGCCGGTGCCGAGCACGTCGACCGCACCTGACGCGAAGGCCGCCGCCGCGTCCCGTACCGAGAACGCCGCCGACGGCGGCCCGGTCGGCGGATCGGCCCTGCCGATCGGCCTCGCCGCCGGGACGCTGCTCGCGGCCGCGGCCGCCTTCGGGCTCGTCCGCAGGCGCCGTACCCGCACCGGCTGACCCCGGCGCCCTTCACCCGCCGCCCCCACCTCCTGCCCCCTCCAACCCCTCACCCGCAAACCGGGGTCGCCCCCGGACCCCGCGGACCCCTGAACCCGACCTGACCCGAACTCCCCACCCTGAACCCGACCTGACCCGAACCCCGAGGAGACCCACGACCATGTCCGCCCTTCGCCGCCGCCCTCTCGCACTCGCCGCCGCCGTCGCGGTCGCCCTGGGGGCCGGTGCCCTCGCCGTGACCAGCGCCTCGGCCGCCGAAGCGCCGCTCAAGGACTACGAGTTGACCTGGGGCATCAAGCAGTCCTACCGCTCGTACGTGACCGGGATGGCGGCCGGTTCCTTCACCCCGGCCGGCGGGGCGACGCAGGCGGCCGGCAACGGCCCGTTCACCTTCCCCGACGGCAGCGGGACGTACGACTCCGACACCCACGCCGTACGGCTCGGCTTCGCGGGCGGTCTGAAGATCGCCTCCACGCTGCACGGCTTCGAACTCACCCTGTCGGACGTGAGATTCGACAGCGCGGCGGCCGAGATCACCGCCGATGTGACGAGCGGCGGCACGACGCGGAACGACGTCCCGCTCGCGGACGTCACCGTGACCCGCACGATGACGGACATGGAGACCAGGCTGACGAAGGAGGCGGCCACCGTCCTCGGCAGCGCGAGCTACGAGGGCGCCGCGGGCGACCCCCTCACCGTGACGCAGAAGCCGGCCCCGACCCAGACGCCGTCGCCGACCGGGACGCCGAGCGCGACCCCGTCGTCGACCGCGACGGGCTCCGCGTCCCCGGAACCAACGTCGTCCACGTCCGCCTCCACCTCCCCCTCGGGCTCCCCCTCGTCGTCCGCGTCGCCCTCCGGCCCGGCTTCGGGCAGTGCGAGCCCGAGCGCCTCGGCCTCGGAGACCGGCGCCGCCGCGCGGGGCGAGATAGCGGACGGCACCCTCGGCTGGGGTGTGAAGCAGTCCTTCCGTACGTACGTCGTCGACGGTGCCGCCCAGGGCAGGATCACCGCGTCCGGCGGGGCCACGCAGGCCGCCGGCAACGGCGCCTTCACCTTCCCGGACGCCACCGGCACCTACGACACCGACGCCGACACCCTCTCGGCGTCCTTCAAGGGCGCGGTCAACTTCAAGGGTCATGAGGCGAACGGCAGTTACGGTCTCGACCTCACCCTCAGCGACCTCGGCGTGGAGCTCGACGGCGGCTCCGGCGAGCTGACCGCCGACGTCGACAGCCTCGGCAAGGCCTCCGACGACGTCGTCCTCGCCGAGCTGAGCACGAACACCGCCGACCTGAAGGCGACGGACGAGGTGATCACTCTGGACGGGGTGACCGCCAAGCTCACCAAGGCCGGCGCCGAGGCCTTCGGCGGCTTCTACACCGAGGGCACCGAACTCGACCCGGTCGGCCTCTCGGTGGCGCTGAGCGACGACGCCCAGCTCCCGGACGCAGACGGCGGCTCGGACTCCGGATCCGGTTCCGGGGCGGGCTCGGACGGCTCGGGTACGTCGTCGGGCACCACGGGCGGCACGGGCACGACCGGGTCCACCACGGGCGGGGCCGGCGGTGCGCTGGCCTCCACCGGGTCGGAGCTCCCGGCCGGGGCGCTCGGAGCCGCGGCCGCGGTGACCGTCGCCGCGGGCGCCGGTGTGGTGGTCGCGATGCGCAGGCGGCGGACCGTCCGACCCACCGGACCGGACGGGATCTGACCCCATCGGACCGGACGGGATCTGACCCCATCGGACCGGACAGGACGTGCCCGACCCGGACAGGACGTCTCCGACCGGTCCGATCCCACCCGGACCGCCCGCCTCCGACAGCGTTCCCGATGATCAGGGAGCTTTCGGAGGTGGGCGGTCCGGTTGTGCGGGCCACCGACGAGGCGGATGAATGTTTGAATGCCGGAGTGACTGACTACGACGTGCTGCGGGTCTTCTGCGGACCAGGCGGCGGGTATGGCAATGAGCTCGGTGTCGTGCGCGAGGGCTCGGTGATGCCGGACCGCGCCGAACGGCAGGAGTTCGCAGCGAAACTCGGCTTCAGCGAGACCGTGTTCGTCGACGACCCCGAGCGCGGGGTCATCGACATCTACACCCCTTCGCTGCGGCTGCCGTTCGCCGGACACCCGTGCGTCGGGGTGGGCTGGCTGCTCGACGTGCCCGAACTGGTCACGCCCGCAGGCGTGGTGGGCGTACGGCTGGACGGCGAGTTCAGTTGGATCGAGGCACGGGCCGAGTGGGCACCGCCGAGGACGCTGCGGCGGCACGGGACCGCGGCCGAGGTCGAGGCGCTGGCCGTGCCGCCGTCGGGGGAGTGGATCTACGCCTGGGCCTGGGAGGACGAGGCCGCCGGCCGGGTACGGGCCCGTGCCTTCCCCGGCCGCAACGACGGCATCGAGGAGGACGAGGCCACCGGGGCGGCGGCACTGCTGCTGACCCGGCAGCTCGGCCGGGCCCTCAACATCACCCAGGGCGTCGGTTCCCAGATCCTCACCGCACCACAGCCGGGCGACTGGGTGGAGATGGGCGGCCGAGTCCGCCTGGAACGCTGAAGCGGCACCAACCGATACCGGACCCGGGCCCGCGCCCCTCGGGGCAGGGATCCGCCGGCAACGCCGGGCCCGCGCCCCTCAGGGCCGGGTCGGCGTCGCATCCCGGGCCCACACCCGCGCCCCTCAGGGGCGCGGGGAACTGTGCGACCAGCCCCCACCGGCCGCAGGCGCACGGACGGGGCCAGTCCCTCCCCGGGGGAATTCGGGGGCATAGCCCCCGGAGCACTCCGGCGGTCGAGGGCGGGCGCGGTAACTACCCCGCGCCCGGGGCGACCCTTCACGCGGTGAGCGGAAACTCCTCACCGAGGGCCCTGAACACCCCGGTGTTCAGGGCGAACGCCCGCTTGCACTCCGCCACGATCCGCTGCTTCTCCAGATCGTCGGCCCGGACCCCGTCCAGCAGCTCGCGGTAGCTCCGCTTGAACGCGGCCGGGTTGGAGATGTCCTCGAAGACGTAGAAGCGGACCCCGTCGCCCTTGCGGCTGAAGCCCCAGGTCCGCTCCGCCTTGCCGCGGATGATCTGGCCGCCGGAGAGATCGCCCAGGTAACGCGTGTAGTGGTGGGCCACATAGCCGCCCGGCCACTCACGGGCGCACTCGGTGACCCGGTCCGCGTACGCGCGGGTGGCGGGCAGCGCGGTGAGCGTCTCGCGCCAGTCCGGCCCCCGCAGGTGGGCGAGGTCGCGCTCCAGGGCGGTGCGGCGCAGCAGCTCGGGCCGCAGGAAGGGCCCGGCCACGGGATCGCCGGCCAGCCGCTCGGCCTCCGCCTCCAGCGCCTCGTACACGAACCAGAGCTGCTCGGTGTACCGCGTGTACGCCTCGACGCCGAGCCGGCCGCCGAGCAGGTCGCTCATGAACGTCGAGGTCTCCGCCTCGGTGTGCTGTTCGTGCGACGCGGTGCGGATGAGGGTCGAGAAGGGTGTGCCCGCCGGGTCCGTGGTGTCCGGCGTGCTCGTCGTGTCCGACGCGGTGTGCGACGTGTCCGACGCGTTCATGGGGCCTCCGGAGCCGATGAGGTGGGGCGCGAGCCGTTGCGGGATCAGTCGAATCTTCTATGGTTAGGCTTACCTAAGTCAAGAGCTTTCCCGACGCCCTGTCGGTAAAACCGTACCCCGATCGGCGGCCGGGCCCACATGCGAAAACCCGCCCTGTGGACAGGGCGGGTTCGGTGGTCGCGGCAACTCCCGGCGGTCACGGCAGGGTGAGGATCTCCGCGCCGCTCGCGGTGACGACGAGGGTGTGCTCGAACTGGGCCGTGCGCTTGCGGTCCTTCGTCACGACGGTCCACCCGTCGTCCCACATGTCGTAGTCGTGCGTACCGAGGGTGAGCATGGGCTCGATGGTGAAGGTCATCCCGGGCTGCATGACGGTGGTCGCGTGCGGGTTGTCGTAGTGCGGGACGATCAGCCCGGAGTGGAACGAGGAATTGATCCCGTGCCCGGTGAAGTCACGCACGACCCCGTACCCGAAGCGCTTCGCGTACGACTCGATGACCCGCCCGATGATGTTGATCTGGCGCCCCGGCCTGACCGCCTTGATCGCGCGGTCGAGCGACTCCCGGGTCCGCTCCACGAGGAGGCGCGACTCGTCGTCGACGTCGCCGACCAGGTAGGTCGCGTTGTTGTCGCCGTGCACGCCGCCGATATACGCCGTCACGTCGAGGTTCACGATGTCGCCGTCGCGCAGCACCGTGGAGTCGGGGATGCCGTGGCAGATGACCTCGTTGACCGACGTGCACAGCGACTTCGGGAAGCCGCGGTAGCCGAGGGTCGACGGGTAGGCGCCGTGGTCGCACATGTAGGCGTGCGCCACCCGGTCCAGCTCGTCCGTCGTCACGCCCGGCGCGATGAGCTTCGCGGCCTCGGCCATCGCCTGCGCGGCGATCCGCCCGGCGACCCGCATCGCCTCGATGGTCTCGGGGGTCTGCACCTCCGGTCCGGTGTACGGCGTGGGGGCGGGCTTCCCCACGTACTCGGGACGCCTGATGTTTCCCGGCACGGGGCGGGTGGGAGAAAGCTCCCCTGGTACGAGCAGCGACTGGCCAGACATGGCAGCGAGTCTAACCAGCGGGCATGGGGGAACATGTCTCTGGCGAAAGGAGCTGGTGATGGCCCTGTTCAAGAAGCGGACGGTCGGCAAGCCCGGCGAGTGGTTCTACTGCCTCGAACACAAGAAGGTCGAGGAGGGCCCCGACTGCCCGGGCAAGGACCGTTTCGGCCCGTACGCCACCCGTGGAGAGGCCGAACGCGCGATGGACCTCGCGCGGGAGCGGAACCTCGAATGGGAGACAGACCCGAAGTGGCACGACAAGTCGGACCAGGCCCCGGGCACCGAGGACGACTGAGGCGGCCGCGCCCCGCTACCACCGGTAGGTCGGCGGGGCCGTGAGCTGGTCCGCGAGGCGGGACAGGCGGTCGCGGAGGCGGTGGCGGCCCCGGGGCGAGGGCAGCGCGTTCTCCCCGGCCGCCGCGCTGACCAGATGCTGCACGGTGTCGAGGTCGAGCTCGGGGTCCGGCGGCACCGCGAGCGACTCGTGGGCCAGCGCCGACAGCTCGCCCTCGCCCTGGGACAGGGCGAGCACCGTCGCCCCGGCCCGCCGGGCGTCGTGCACCCGCTCCAGCAGCGCGTCCCCGGGCGCCTGCGGCGTCACCACGAGCAGCGTCTCCCCGCGGCGGGCCGCCTCGATCCGCCCGAGGCCCACCGCCAGGTGAGCCGGGTCCGACTCCCGCGCCCCGTGCCGCACCAGGGTCGGCGACAGCTCCGGCGTGCCCGACCAGGCCGCCTCGTCCACCAGGTGCGCCGCGAGGTGCCAGGGCTCGTACGCCTCGGAACCGACCAGCAGCAGGCCGCCGCCGTGCGACACCACGGACCCCCGCAGGGTTCCCCCGAACCGTCGTGTCGCACCCAGCCATTCGGTCCCGGCAAGCACCTCGCGCAGCAATGCGACCCGTACGGCATCCATGGCCGCATCCTGCCGCAACGGGCCACTCGTGACCCGGAGTTCACCACGAATTCGCCCAAGTTGGGCAGAAGTCCGCACCGACGACCCCACAAGCGACCGCAGCAGGGAGCCGGCCATGACACAGCCGAGCGCAGCGACGGGCACCGGGACGGACGGACCGACCGGCACCGGGACAGGCACGGAGGCGGGTACGGACACGAGCACGGCGGCGGGCGCGGGCACGGGTGCCGGCGCGGTCACCGGCACGGGGGCGGTCGCCGACACGGCGGTGAGCGTTCCCTTCCGCGGCGGGCGCGAGGGCTACGCCAGCTTCCGGATCCCCGCCGTCGTCGCCACCCGCAGCGGCACCCTGCTGGCGTTCTGCGAGGGCCGGGTCGGCTCCGCCAAGGACCACGGACACATCGACATCGTGCTCAAGCGGTCCATGGACGGCGGCCGGACCTGGGGCCCGCTCCAGGTCGTCGCGAACAACGGCACCGACCTCGCCGGCAACCCCGCGCCCGTCACCCTCGACACCGGCCGCGTCCTGCTCGTCCACGTCCGCAGCGCCGCCTCCGCCACCGAGGACGCCCTGCTGCGCGGCAAGGTGAAGGCCGCCGACGGCCGTCGCGTCTGGGTGCAGCACAGCGACGACGAGGGACGCACCTGGTCCGCCCCCAAGGAGATCACCGCACAGGTGAAGAAGGCGGGCTGGCGCTGGTACGCCACCACACCCGGGCACGCCCTCCAGCTCGGCTCCGGCCGGGTGGTCGTCCCCGGCAACCACACCCTGCCGCCCACCGGCACCGACAACGGCACCGAGGCGAAGTACAACAGCGGGCACTGTCTGCTCAGCGACGACCGCGGGGCCACCTGGTACCTCGGCTACATCGACGAGAACACCAACGGATACATCAACGCCAACGAGACCACCGCCGCCGAACTCCCCGACGGCCGCGTCTACTTCAACACCCGCAACGACTCCCCGTCGCCCGGCAACCGCGCCGACGCCCACTCCCTGGACGGCGGCAGAACCCTGGTCAAGCCCTTCCGCCCGCAGGCCGGGCTCGTCACCCCGGTCGTCCAGGGCAGCCTGCTCCAGCTCCGCGACCCGGACCTGCTCCTGTACTCCGGGCCCGCCGACCCCGAGTTCCGCGCCCTGATGACGGTCCGCGTCTCGGCCGACGGAGGCACCACCTGGCGGTCCGCGCACACCGTGGACGGACTGCCCGCCGCGTACTCCGACCTGGTCCGCGTCGACACCGACACGGTCGGACTCCTCTACGAGACGGGCGACTTCGGCGCGTACGAGACGATCACCTTCCGGCGTGTCCCGGTGACCGCGCTCGGGTGACCGTCCTCACCCGCGGAGCTCGGCCGCCCCGGGCGCCCCGGCGCGGCCCGCGCACGTAAAGTCGGCCCATGACCTCTACTGACAGTGCACAGAAGGCCCCCGCCAAGGACCCCTGGGACCTGCCCGACGTGTCCGGGCTCGTTGTCGGCGTGCTCGGCGGCACCGGTCCGCAGGGCAAGGGCCTCGCCTACCGGCTCGCCAAGGCGGGCCAGAAGGTGATCATCGGCTCGCGCGCCGCCGACCGCGCGCAGGCCGCCGCCGACGAACTCGGCAACGGTGTGGAGGGCGCCGACAACGCGGAGACCGCGCGGCGCAGCGACATCGTGATCGTCGCCGTGCCGTGGGAGGGTCACGGCAAGACCCTCGAATCGCTGCGCGAGGAGCTGGCCGGAAAGCTCGTCGTCGACTGCGTCAACCCGCTCGGCTTCGACAAGCAGGGCGCCTACGCGCTGAAGCCGGAGGAGGGCAGTGCCGCCGAACAGGCCGCCGCCCTGCTGCCGGGCTCCCGGGTCACCGCGGCCTTCCACCACCTCTCCGCCGTGCTGCTCGCCGACCCGGAGATCGAGGAGATCGACACCGACGTGATGGTCCTCGGCGAGGAGCGGGCGGACGTCGAGATCGTCCAGGCCCTCGCGGGCCGCATCCCCGGCATGCGGGGCGTGTTCTCCGGCCGGCTGCGCAACGCGCACCAGGTGGAGGCCCTGGTCGCCAACCTGATCTCGGTGAACCGCCGCTACAAGGCACACGCCGGCCTGCGGGTCACGGACGTATAGGCCGCGCGGGACACACGGGCCGCGGTCACGGACGTGCGGGTGCGGGTGACCGGACGCACGGGGCGCCGTCGACCGACGTACCGGGCGCGGGCCACCGACGTACGGGGCGTGGGTGGCGGACGTGCGGGGTGCGTGGGGGACACTGATGCGAAGCAGTGTCCCCCCGACAGGAGCCGACCCCATGCCCCGCCTCGCTCTCTACGCCCTCGCCGTCTGTGTCCTCTCCGTGGCCGCGGCCGTCGTCTCGTTCGTCCAGGGAAGCTGGCTGGGCATCGTATGGGTGCTGCTGGCGGGCCTGTCCTCGAACATGACCTGGTACTACGCGCGGCGCGGCAGGGCGTAGCGACCGGCGGGGACGGCGGTCCCGGCCCGCCCGGTCACGACTTCAGGCAGATGTCGTTGTTCGGCTCCCAGAAGCGGTAGAGCCACTGTCCGCAGTCGCTGTCGCGGCCGTCGATGCCGAGGCCGCCCAGGATCGTGTCGATCAGGTGGAAGAACTCCCGGTTCACCGAGGGGATCCACAGCAGCGCGAACACCGCGAGCAGTCCGAACGGCGCGAAGGGCTCGACCTGACGGCGGACGCCGTACGACAGCCAGGGCTCGATCACGCCGTAGCCGTCCAGGCCCGGGACCGGCAGGAAGTTCAGGATCGCCGCCGTGACCTGGAGCAGCGCCAGGAACGCCAGCGCGTAGCGGAAGGCGTCCGGGACGCCGTCCAGGGCGTGCAGCCAGAACGGCGCCGTGCACACGACGGCGAACAGCACGTTCGTCAGCGGGCCCGCGGCGGAGACCAGACTGTGCTTCCAGCGGCCGTGGATGCGGCCCCGCTCGATGAAGACCGCCCCGCCCGGCAGACCGATCCCGCCCATGATCACGAAGATCACGGGCAGCACGATGCTCAGCAGGGCGTGGGTGTACTTCAGCGGGTTCAGGGTCAGATAGCCCTTGGCGCCGATCGAGATGTCACCGCTGTGCAGGGCGGTGCGGGCGTGCGCGTACTCGTGCAGGCACAGCGAGACGACCCAGGCCGCCGTCACGAACAGGAACACGGCCACACCGGGCTGCTCGGCGAACCCGGTCCACGTCGCCCAGCCGGTCACCCCCATGACGGCCGCGATCCCGACGAAGACGGGGCTGATCCTCCGGTCGCTGCGGCGGGTCGCGGCGGTGGTCATGGGGCTCCCTGGACTGGCTGGGCTGACGACGGGTGTACTCGGGCCTGCCCGACCGTACCGGGCTCACACGGAAAACGTCTCGCCATCGGCTATCGGTTCCGGGGAGGGTGGGGGAACGGGGGCAGCGGTCCCGAGCGGTTCGACCGGGGCCCGGGGCGGAGTCCCGCCCGAACTCCCCGTACCCGCCCCCCGCACCTGACATGACCAGAGACAATGGACCCCGTGCGCTATCGCATCCTCGGCACCACCCAGGCACTCCGCCCCGACGGCACGCCCGTCCCGGTCGGCGGGGCGCGGCTGCGCGCCCTGCTCACCGTGCTCGCCCTGCGGCCCGGACGGACCGTCTCCGCGGCCGTCCTGGTCGACGAGGTCTGGGACGGCGACCCGCCCGCCGACGCCCCCGGCGCGCTGCAGGCGCTCGTCGGGCGGCTGCGCAGGGCGCTCGGCGCGGGCGCGGTCGAGTCGGTCGAGGGCGGCTACCGGCTGGCGGCGGTGGCCGAGGACGTCGACCTGCACCGTTTCGAGCGGCTGGCGGGCGAGGGAACCCGTGCCCTCGCCGACGGCGATCCGGCCAAGGCCGCCGCCGCCCTGGACGACGCCCTGGCACTGTGGCACGGCCCCGCCCTCGCCGACCTTCCGGACCGCACGGCCGAGTCGGCCCGCTGGGAGACCCGCCGGCTCGACGTCCGGCGCGCCCGGCTCGCCGCGGCCCTGGCCCTCGGCGACGCCGAGCAGGCCCTGCCCGAGCTCACCGCCCTCTGCGATCTGCACCCGCTCGACGAGCCGCTGCACGTCCTGCGGCTGCGGGCGCTGCGCGACGCGGGCCGGCCCGCCGAGGCCCTCGCCGCCTACGAATCCGTACGCACCCTCCTCGCCGACCGTCTGGGCTCGGACCCGGGCCCCGAACTGCGCTCCCTGCACAGCGAGCTGCTGAACGGCCCCGGGGACCGTCCCGGAGCCCACGGTTCCGTGGCCCGGAGCGCCTTCGGGTCCTTCGAGGGTTCCGGGACCGTGAACGGGCCTGAGGCCTGGGACGGTCTTGGTCCTCGGGCGGGTTCCGGGTCTCGGGAACGGTCCGGGTCCGGCGGGAGGGTCGAGACCGGCGGTAGGGCCAAGACCGGTGGGGCAGGCGGGCACGGTGGGCGTTCCGGTGCCGGAGTTCTGGCCTCCGGAACCTCGGCCGCGGCCTCCGCGTCAGCCCATGGCTCCCACTCCCCGGCCGCCGACCCCGCCACCGCGCCCGCGCCGCCCGTGGGCCGCGGTTCCGGCGCGTTCGCCCGCCCCGGCGCCCCGGGCACCGGTCCCGCCGGACACCCGGTACCGGAAGTCCCCCGCCCCTCCGGGGACCGGGCCGGGCGGGCCCCGGACCCGGCGTCGGACCCGCACGTCCGCCCCGTCGTCCCGCCGCCGCCCGGCAACCTCCGGGCCCGGCTCACGTCCTTCGTGGGGCGGGAGAAAGACATCGATGCCATCCGGGGCGACCTCTCCACGGCCCGGCTCGTGACCCTGCTCGGGCCCGGCGGGGCGGGCAAGACCCGGCTGTCGCAGGAGGCGGCCGAGGCCCTGGCACCCGCGCCGCGGGACGGCGTGTGGTTGGCCGAGCTGGCGCCGGTGGACGACCCGAAGGCCGTCCCCGAGGCCGTCCTGACCGCCGTCGGCGCCCGCGAGACCGTCCTGCGCGGCGCCGGTGCCGAGGAGATGCGCGCCGTGGCCGACCGGCACGACGACCCGCTCACCCGGCTCGCCGAACACTGCGCCAAACGCCGGATGCTGATCGTCCTCGACAACTGCGAACACGTCGTCGACGCCGCCGCACACCTCGCCGAGGCCCTGCTCGAACGCTGCCCCGGCGTGACCGTCCTGGCCACCAGCCGTGAACCCCTCGGCGTGCCGGGGGAGTTGCTGCGCCCGGTGGACCCGCTGCCGGAGCCCTCCGCGCTGCGGCTGCTCGCCGACCGGGGAGCAGCCGCCCGGCCCGGCTTCCGCGTCGAGGACGACCCCGAGGCGGCGGCCGAGATCTGCCGGCGTCTCGACGGCCTCCCACTGGCCATCGAACTCGCCGCCGCCCGGCTGCGGATGCTCACCCCGCGCCAGATCGCCGACCGGCTCGACGACCGGTTCCGGCTGCTGACCTCGGGCAGCCGTACGGTGCTGCCCCGCCAGCAGACCCTGCGCGCCGTCGTCGACTGGTCCTGGGATCTGCTCGACGAGGCCGAACGGGACACCCTCGGACGGCTGTCGGTGTTCGCGGGCGGCTGCGACCTGGCCGCCGCCGAGTCCGTCTGCGGTCCGGCCGCGCTGGACGTCCTCGGCTCGCTCGTCGACAAGTCCCTGGTCGTCGCGGCCCCTTCGGGCGAGGGGGACACCGAGATGCGCTACCGGCTGCTGGAGACGGTCGCCGAGTACGCGCGCGAACGCCTCGACGAGTCCGGCGCCCGCGAGGCCACGGAGCGCGCCCACCTCACGTACTACCGCGAACTCGCCCGCACCACCGACCCGTTGCTGCGCGGCCCGGGCCAGCGCGCCGCGATCGACCGCATCGAGCGCGAGTACGAGAACCTGCGCACCGCCCTGCGGCACGCCGTCGCCGAGCGCGACGAGCAGGAGGCGCTGTGCATGGTCCACTCGCTGGCCTGGTACTGGCAGATCCGCGACCAGCGCGTCGACGCCCGGGCCTGGTCCATGGAGGTCATGACCCTCGGACCCGACCCCTTCGCCCCGCCCGTGCGGCCGGCCACCCCGCTGTACGAGCGCTGCACGGACTTCCCGCCGCCCATGCGCGAGGAGGTCCTCCAGGAGGCCCGGCGCGGTGTCCACCTCGTCCATCTCGCCTACATGGACATGGACATGGGCGCCTGGCAGACCCCGCAGGCCCAGGAGAAGCTCCGCGCGATCAGCATGACGTACGAGCCGGGCATGCCGCAGACCTGCCGTACCCCCGGCTACCTCTGGTTCTACGCCGTGCTGCTCACCGGCACGATGGAGCGGTTCACCGAGGTGATCAACAAGACGGTCAGCACCTGCCGCGAACTCGGCTACGACTGGGAGCTGGCCACCTCCCTGCAGATGCGCGCCAACATCCTCGCCAACCGCGCCGACATGGCCGGCGACGCCACCGTGGACGCCGACGAGGCCCTGGAGCTCTTCGGACGCCTCGGGGACGCGTGGGGCGCCGCCGAATCGCTCTCCGCGCGCGGGGAGGCCCATGAGCGCAAGGGCGACTTCCGGGCCGCCGCGGCGGACTACGCGGAGGCAGCGGAGTACGCCGAGCGGCTCGGCGCACGCGCCCAGACGGCGGTGCTCAGCGTCCGGCTCGGCAGCATGTACATGGAGCTGGGGGAGGCCGAGCGCGGCGAGCGGATGATCCGCGGCGTCCTCGCGACCGGGCACGGCGCCCACAACGAGGCCATGCCGGCGGCCCATCTCTTCCTCGCGACCTGGCTCGGCCGCACCGGCAGGACCGACGAGGCGCGCGAGCAGATACGGCTGCTCCGCCAGGACTTCGGGGCCGCCTCCTTCGTCCTGTTCGACGGGTTCATGCTCGGGGTGGAGGCCTGGCTGGACGCGATCGACGGGCGGTGCGAGAGCGCCCTGGACAAGGTGCGCCGGGCGCTGAACGCCGTGGACCGGCTGTCGCGGATGATCGCCCCGCACATGCCCTCCGCCCATCTGACCACGGCCGCCATCGCCCTGAACGGTCTGGACGGCGGCGGTCGCGCGACGGACGCGGCCCGTCTCCTCGGCGCCGCGGACGCCCTGCTGCTGCCGGGCCACGTTCCCGGTCCCATGGAGGTGGAGACGCGTGAGCAGGCCGAGTCGGGCGCGCGGGCCCTGCTCGGCGACGCGGCGTTCGAGGCGGCGCACGCGGAGGGCGGTGGCCTCTCCCTGGAGGAGGCCACCGCCCTCGTCTGAGGCGCGGACGCGAACCGGCGCTCCCCGGCCCCGGTCGGCGGGGCCGGGTCCGTGCCCGGACGTCAGCTCTTGGTGCGGAACTTGTGGATGGCGACGGGCGCCATCACCAGGGTGAGGGCCAGCGACCAGGCGAGCGTCACCCACAGGCCGTGCGCGACCGGACCGCCCACCATCAGCCCGCGTGCCGCGTCCGCGAGGGAGGACAGCGGGTTGTACTCGGTGAAGTTCTGCAGCCAGCCCGGCATCGACTTGGTCGGCGCGAAGATCGACGAGCCGAACTGGAGCGGCATCAGCACCAGGAAGCCCATCGCCTGCACGGACTGCGCGCTCTTCATGATCACGCCGAGGGTGAGGAACACCCACATGAGGGCCGAACCGAAGATGGCCGACAGGCCCACCGAGGCGAACAGACCGGGCCAGTTGGTGATGTGGAAGCCGACCAGGACACCGACGATCATGAGGATCGCGGTCGCGATCAGCATCCGCATCACCTCGACCGCGATCTTGGCGAACAGCACCGAGCCGCGCCCGATCGGCAGGGACCGGAACCGGTCCATCACACCGGAGTTGAAGTCGGTGTTGAAGCCCGTGCCCACTCCCTGGGCCATGTTCATGCCCATCATGGCCATCAGGCCGGGCACGACGTACTGGACGTACGCCTCCTGTCCGCCGCCGAGCGACTGCCCGATGGAGCCGCCGAAGACGTAGACGAACAGCAGCGTGAAGATGACCGGGAACAGGATCGCGTCGAACATCGACTCCGGGTCCTGGCGGATCCACAGCAGATTGCGGCGGATCAGCGCGCCGGTGTGGCGGGCGTGCGCGCGGAGCGAGATGCGGGGGTCGGCCTCGATGGTGAGGGGGGCTTCGACGGTGGCGGTACTCATGCGGAGACCTCCTCGTAGGCGCGGGCGGGGGTCTCGTCCTGCGGGGCACTGGCCTTGTGGCCGGTGAGGGAGAGGAACACCTCGTCCAGACTGGGCAGTTCGGTGGAGATGGAGGCGATGGTGATGCCGCGCGCGGTGACCGCGCCGACGACGGCGGTGAGCTGCTCGTCGCTCAGGATCGGGACCAGGACGCTGCCGGTCTCGGCGTCCACGATCGTCGTGGCGAGGCCGGTGAGCCCCATCTCGTCGAACATCGCGGCCAGCGGGCGCAGTTGCAGCGGGTCCACCGGGCGGATCCGCAGCGTCCGGCCGCCGACGCGGGCCTTCAGCTCGTCGATCCGGCCGCTGGCGATGACCTTGCCGCGGTCGATGACCGTCAGCTCGGAGGCGAGCTGCTCGGCCTCCTCCATGTACTGGGTGGTGAGCAGCACGGTGACGCCGTCGGCGACCATGCGCTTGACCTCCTGCCACACCTCGTTGCGGGTGCGCGGGTCGAGGCCGGTCGTCGGCTCGTCCAGATACAGCACGGCCGGGCTGCCGATCATGGAGGCGGCGAGGTCGAGCCGGCGGCGCATACCGCCGGAGTACGTCGACGCCGGGCGCTTGGCGGCCTCGGTGAGGGAGAAGCGCTCCAGGAGCTCGTCGGCGCGCCGGCGGGCCTCCTTGCGGGGCAGGTCGAGCAGCCGCCCGATCATGTAGAGGTTCTCCCAGCCGGGGAGCTTCTCGTCGACGGAGGCGTACTGGCCGGTGAGGCCGATCACCCGGCGGAGCTGCCGGGGCTGCTTCAGCACGTCGAAGCCGGCGACCGTGGCCGTGCCGGCGTCGGGGGTGATGAGGGTGGACAGGCAGCGGACGAGGGTGGTCTTGCCGGCGCCGTTGGGTCCCAGTACGCCGAGGACGGTGCCCTCGCGCACTTCCAGGTCGACCCCGTCCAGCGCCTTGGTCTCGCCGTAGTGCTTGACCAGCCCCCGTACGGTGACGGCGCTGCGGCCGGTCGCAGCTTGCCGGGGCGTGTTGTCGATTCGCGTCATGTCCATCAAGGTGCCAGCCGCCACCGACAAACGACCGACAGGCCGCCTACAGAATCCGAGCGTTACCGATAGGTCGTCGACAGTCGGCCGACAAGAACGCGAACAACGCCGACAACCCGCCTACAGGACGGACCGGACGGACGGAACCGGCAGGACGGGCGGGGCGGACGAGGCTGGAGGCGGGGTGCGGGGGCCTCCCGCCGACAGGACGCGAGAACGGCGACAACCCGCGGGCAGGACGCGAGAACGGCGACAACCCGCCGACGGGGGAAGATCGGCGGGTTGTCTACGGTGCCGCAGTGGCTCAGAGCCCCGGAACCCGGGGTGTCAGTGGACGGAGTGCTCCTCCAGCGGGAAGTTCCCGCCGACGACGTCCTCGGCGAACGCCTTCGCCGCGTCGCCCATGACGGCGCGCAGGTCGGCGTACTGCTTGACGAACTTCGGCACCTTGCCGCCGGTCAGACCGAGCATGTCGGTCCACACCAGGACCTGGGCGTCGGTCTCGGGGCCCGCGCCGATGCCGACCGTCGGGATGTGCAGGGTGCGCGTGACCTCGCCGGCGAGCTCCGCCGGGACCAGTTCGAGGACGACGGCGAAGGCGCCCGCGTCCTGGACCGCCTTGGCGTCCCGCAGAAGCTGGTGCGCGGCCTCCTCGCCCCGGCCCTGGACGCGGTAGCCCATGGCGTTCACGGACTGCGGGGTCAGGCCGATGTGCGCCATCACCGGGATGCCGGACTCCACCAGCAGCTCGATCTGGCGGTGCGAGCGCTCGCCGCCCTCCAGCTTCACCGCGCCCACCCCGGCCTCCTTGACCAGGCGGGTCGCCGAGCGCAGCGCCTGCACCGGGCCTTCCTGGTAGGAACCGAAGGGCAGGTCGCCGACGATCAGGGCCCGGCTGGTGCCGCGGACGACCGCGGCGGACAGCATGGTCATCTCGTCCAGGGTCACCGGGACGGTCGTCTCGTAGCCCAGGTGGCAGTTGCCGGCCGAGTCGCCGACGAGCATGACCGGGATGCCGGCCTCGTCGAAGACGGACGCGGTCATCGCGTCGTAGGCGGTGAGCATGGGCCACTTCTCGCCGCGCTCCTTGGCGGCGGTGATGTCGCGCACCGTGATACGGCGGGTGCTCTTGCCCCCGTACAGCGCCTTGCTGCCGGTGGCCTTGAGGACACCCTCCGCAGGCTGCTTCTGGGCAGCCGAAAGCTGCGTCATCGCAACGGCTCCTTATGTCATCTCGAGGCACCCTGACGGCGTCCCCGGATCACCTCCATGGTGGCACCTCGTGCTACGCGCGGCTAGACCGGGCCCGCCGGACGCGGTGTCGTTCACGCCACGCCGCGCCCCTCCATGCCACGCCCCTCCATGCCAAGCCACTCCGCGTCGCGCTTCCGCCCGTCCGCCGGTACCTGTCCGTCCGCCGGCCCCGTCCGTCCGCCGGCCCTTGCTCATCCGCCGGCCCCGTCCGCCCGAAGGCCCGCAGCGCCCGTCTCCGTCCGAAGGCCTAGGTCCCTTCGTAAGGTCTGCGTAAAGCATTTCCGATACGAGACGGTGCCGTATCGAAATGACTCTAATGTGGTCGTCATGACAACTTCCGCTCCTCCGCTCGAACGACGAGTACCCGAGGCGGTGCACCGGCGCCGCTGGGCGATCCTCGGCGCGCTCATGCTGAGCCTGCTGATCGTGGTGCTCGACAACTCCATCCTGAACGTCGCGATCAAGACGATCTCGACCCCGGCGCCCACCGGCCTCGGAGCCACCCAGGGTGAGCTGGAGTGGGCCATCAACGCCTACACGCTCGTCTTCGCCGGTCTCCTGTTCACCGCGGGCCTCCTCGGCGACCGGCTCGGCCGCAAGAAGGTGCTGCTCGCCGGTCTCGCCGTCTTCGGCATCGGTTCCGCGCTGGCCGCCGAGTCCGGCTCGCCGGTCCAGCTCATCGTGTTCCGTGCACTGATGGGCCTCGGCGCCGCCTTCGTGATGCCCGCCACGCTCGCCGTCCTGATGAACGTCTTCGAACGCGACGAGCAGCCCAAGGCCATCGGCATCTGGGCCGGCGGCGTCGGCCTCGCCATCGCGATCGGCCCGATCACCGGCGGCGTGCTCCTCGACCACTTCTGGTGGGGCTCGGTCTTCCTGATCAACGTGCCCATCGTGATCCTCGCGATCGGCCTGATGATCTGGCTGGTCCCCGACTCCCGCGACCCGAACCCGGGCCGTCTGGACCCGGTCGGCGTGGTCCTCTCGATCATCGGCCTGGTCCTGCTCGTCTACGGCATCATCAAGGGCGGCCAGCTCGCCGACTTCACCGACCCGCAGGTCCTCGCGACCATCGGCGCCGGTCTCGCCGTCCTCGTCGGCTTCGTGGTGTTCGAGAAGCGCAGCGACCACCCGTCCATCGACGTCACGTACTTCAAGAACAAGGTCTTCTCGGCCGCGATCTCGGCCATCGCGCTCGTCTTCTTCGCGCTCATGGGCGTGACCTTCTTCTCCGTCTTCTACACCCAGAGCGTGCGCGGCTACTCGCCGCTGCAGACCGGTCTGCTGATGCTCCCGCTCGCCGTGGCGCAGATCATCTTCGCCCCGCGCGCCCGGCTCGTCGTCGACCGCTTCGGCAACCGCGCCACCTGCACGGCCGGCCTGGTGATCATCGCCGCGATGCTCGCCGCGTTCGCCACGCTGGAGGCCGACACCCCGATCTGGCTCCTCGAGGTCATCTTCTTCCTGATGGGCACCGGCATGGCGCACATCATGACCCCGACCAGCGTCGTCATCATGCAGGCCCTGCCGCGCGAGAAGGCCGGCTCCGCGTCCGCGCTGAGCAACACCTTCCGCCAGGTCGGCGGCGCCCTCGGCATCGCGGTCCTCGGCTCCGTCCTCTCCACCGCCTACCGCAACGGCATCGAGGACAAGCTCTCCCTCGTCCCGGCCCCGCTGCGGCACACCGCGGGCGAGTCCATCGAGGCCACCCTCGGTGTCGCAGCCAAGCTCGGCCCGCAGGGCAAGGCCCTCGTCACCCCCGCGAACGACGCGTTCCTGCACGCGATGCACGTCACCGCCCTGTGCGGCGCGGGTGTCGCGGTCATCGGCGCGGTGGTCGTCGCGCTGTTCCTGCCCGGCCGCCCCGCGGCCCCGCAGGAGAGCGGCGACGAGGCCGAGCTGGTGACGGCCGACCTCGGACAGGACTGACACCGGCGTACGCGACCGTGGGCACCCCCGACCCGGGTGCCCACGGCGGGCACCTCGCGCCGCGGGCCCGCCACCGCCGTGAACGGGGGAGAATGACACCTGGTCAACGATGGGAACGGAGTTCGACGTGAGCCTCGCGGACAGCCGAGACAGGCAGGTGTGCCCCGGTCGGGGACGTCCCCGCAGCGAGGCGGTGGAACGCGCCATCATCGAGGGCGTGATGAAGCTCCTGGAGGACGGCGTCCCGCTCGCGGACATCTCCATCGAGCGGCTGGCACGCACCGCGGGCGTCGGCAAGGCGACGATCTACCGCCGCTGGAGCGGCAAGGAGGAACTCTTCGTCGACGTCCTGCGCGGTGCCGAGCCCGCCGACCCCGAACTCGACGGCGTCTCCATGCGCGACGACCTCGTCGTGCTGCTGGAGTCGCTGCGCCGGCGCGGTCTGGTCAGCCGCTCCTCGGCGATCCTGCACAACGTCTACGCGCAGATGAAGTCCAGCCCCAAGCTGTGGGCCGCGTACGAGGCCACGGTCATAGCGCCGCGCCGCCAGATGGGCTTCGAGGTGCTGCGGCGCGGACAGCAGAACGGCGAACTGCGCGACGACGTCGACATCGAGCTCCTCAACGACATGTTCGTCGGCCCCATGCTCGTCCGCTCCGTCATGCGCCCGGACACCGAACTCCCGGAGGACCTCGCCGAGCGGATCGTCGACACGCTGCTGGAGGGCCTGCGCCCCGCCCGGCCGTGACAAGAACGGTTTCTGACGGGGTGAATGTGCGCGTTTCGTCACAGAGGCCGCACGTCGTGCCAGGATGCGGAACTCCGGGCACCGACTTCTACGTCCCCTTGCCTGTACGGCCGTCCCGGACGGCGAGAACCACACCGGACATCCCCTAGGGTCTTAGTCGAGGGGCAGACGGTGCGCACGGCATTTTGTGAGGCGACGGTATGGCGCAGGCGTATATGACGGAGACGGGCAGCGACGGCCGGGGGCCGGAACGCAGAGACTCCCGGCTCCGGCGCCTGCTCGACGGCTGGCGCGGCGACCGCGGCATCTGGCGGCGCGGGCTGATCCTCGCCGCCCTCGCGCTGCTGCTCGCCCTGGTGATGCTGACGCACGCGCGGATCCCGAACCGGATCGGCAACCTCGGCAGTCTCACAGAGACGTTCCTGCCGTGGCTCGGGGTGTTCATCCCGGTCCTGCTGGTCCTCGCCTTCGTGCGGAAGTCCGCCGTGGCCCTGATCGCCGTGGTGCTGACCGGCGCGGTCTGGCTGAACCTCTTCGGCGGACTGCTCACCGACAAGACCGGCGCGGGCGGCGATCTGACGGTCGCCACCCACAACGTCAACGCCGACAACCCGGACCCGTCCGGCACCGCCCGGGACGTGGCCGCCTCCGGCGCCGACGTGCTCGCCCTGGAGGAGCTGACGGCGTCGGCGGTGCCGGTGTACGAGGAGGCGCTCGCGTCCACGTACAAGTACCACTCGGTGCAGGGCACCGTCGGGCTGTGGAGCAAGTACCCGCTCACCGACGTGCGGCCCGTGGACATCAAGCTGGGCTGGACGCGCGCCATGCGGGCGACCGTGACGGCGCCGGCCGGCCGGGTCGCGGTGTACGTGGCCCACATGCCCTCGGTGCGGGTGAAGATGAAGGCCGGGTTCACCGCCCGGCAGCGCGACAAGAGCGCCAACGCCCTGGGCGAGGCCATCGCCGACGACTCGCTGCAGCAGGTCGTCCTGCTCGGTGACCTCAACGGCACGATGAACGACCGGGCGTTGAACGCCGTCACCTCGCAGATGCGGTCCACGCAGGGTGCGGCGGGCAGCGGCTTCGGGTTCAGCTGGCCGGCCTCGTTCCCGATGGCCCGGATCGACCAGATCATGGTCAAGGGCGTCGAACCGGTCAGCTCCTGGACCCTGCCCGAGACCGGCAGCGACCACCTCCCGATCGCGGCCCGCGTCAAGATGGACGCCACGGCCTCTTAACCCGCCCGGAATCGCCTTTCAACCTCCTGGAACACTGGGCCCGGCAGACTTTGTTCACCGGCTAAACTTAATAGCCGGTGCTCCACCGACCGTCCGCGCACATCGCCGTGCGCGGACGCGCCCGTACCCGCGCGACCTCCCGCAGACCGCCGCGCCCGTACGCGTCCCGCTCCGCCCCAGCTCCTTCGAAAGGCATCTCATGCCACTGGCCCTGCTCGCCCTCGCCGTGGGCGCCTTCGGCATCGGCACCACCGAGTTCGCCATGATGGGCCTGCTGCCCGACGTCGCGGGCGACCTGGGCATCTCCATCCCGGCCGCCGGACACCTGGTCTCCGCCTACGCGCTCGGCGTCGTCATCGGCGCCCCGCTGCTCGCCGCGGCCACCGCCCGGATGCCGCGCCGCACGGTCCTCATCGCCCTGATGGGTCTCTTCGTCGCGGGCAACGCGCTCTCCGCGCTCGCCCCCGACGAGAACTGGCTGCTCGCCGCCCGATTCCTCAGCGGTCTGCCGCACGGCGCGTTCTTCGGCGTCGGCGCCGTCGTCGCCACCGGGCTGGTCGCCCCCGAGCGCAAGGCCCGCTCCGTCTCGCTGATGTTCCTCGGCCTGACCGTCGCGAACGTCGCCGGAGTCCCCGCCGCCACCCTCGTGGGGCAGCACCTGGGCTGGCGGGCCACGTTCCTCGGTGTGAGCGCGATCGGCCTGGCCGCCATCGCCTCGCTGTACCTGCTGATCCCGCGGACGCCCGGCCACACCTCGGGCGGCGGTCTGCGCGGCGAACTCACCGCCCTGCGCCCGCTGCCCGTCTGGCTCGCGCTGGGCACCACGGTCACCGGCTTCGCGGCCCTGTTCTCCGCGTACAGCTACATCACGCCGATGCTCACCGACGCCGCCGGATACGCCGAGGGCAGCGTCACACCGCTGCTGGCGCTGTTCGGGGTCGGCGCCACGGCCGGCAACCTGCTCGGCGGGCGGCTCGCCGACCACGCGATGCGCCGCACCCTCTTCGGCGGCCTCGCCTCGCTGGTCGCCGTGCTCGCCGCCTTCCCGCTGCTGATGCGCACCGAGTGGAGCGCGGCCCTGGCGGTGGTGCTGCTCGGCACGGCCGCCTTCGTCACCGGCTCGCCCCTCCAGCTCATGGTCATGGAGAAGGCCGCCGCCGCGCCCTCCCTCGCGTCCTCCGCCAACCAGGCCGCCTTCAACCTCGCCAACGCGGGCGGCGCGTGGATCGGCGGGCTCGCCCTGGCGGCGGGCTTCGGCGCGACGGCACCGGCGACCGCCGGAGCCGGGCTCGCGGTCCTGGGGATCGGGGTGGCGGGCGCGGCGTACGCGGTCGACCGGCGCCGCGCGAAGCGGCCGGCCGGGCCCGCGCGAGTGATCGCCACACACGTGCCCGACCGGCAGGAGGCCCTGCACCACTGAGCACGACCCCCGGGTCCCGGGGAGGCCCCGGGACCCGGAAGGGGAGGCCCCTCGGGGGAGTTCGGACTTCCGGCAAGTCCCCTGCCTCCGGCAGATCTTCGAGTTCCGGGAAGTCCCTGGCCTCCGGGAAGTGCCGGGCTCTCGGGAGGTCCCGGGTCCCCGGAAGGACTTCGATGTCCGGGCGGCCCGTAGTTCGGCAAGTCCCGTGCCTCCGGCCGGTCTTCGGGGTCCGGGAAATCCAGCCCCCTGACGTCTCCTAGGCCTCCGGCCGGTCTTCGGGGTCCGGGGTGTCGAAGCGGGCCAGGTCGCGGAGCCACGTACGGGACGAACTGTCGGAC
The DNA here is from genome assembly GCF_042790435.1 of Streptomyces sp. NPDC056738. Classification (NCBI taxonomy): domain Bacteria; kingdom Bacillati; phylum Actinomycetota; class Actinomycetes; order Kitasatosporales; family Streptomycetaceae; genus Streptomyces; species Streptomyces sp. NPDC056738. The sequence goes on along the minus strand of NZ_JBHTZF010000003.1, from coordinate 203,888 downwards.
GGTGCGCGCCAGTCGCCGCGCGGCGAGAGCGAACCACCGGCCGAGACCTTCGGCCCGTTCGGCATGGCCGAGCGCTTGAACTGCGCGAACCCGAAGAAGCGGCGGCAGAACACCTCGAGCCAGCGCCGGATCTCGGGCAGGTCGTACGCGCGGCGCTCGGCCGCGGGGAAGCCGGGCGGCCAGGCACCCGCGTCCGGGTCGTGCCACGCGTGCCAGGCCAGGAAGGCGATCTTCGACGGCCTGAAGCCGTAGCGCAGCACGTGGAAGAGGGTGAAGTCGTGCAGGGCGTACGGGCCGATCTTCGACTCGGTGGACTGCATCTCCTCGCCCGGCACGAGCTCGGGGCTGATCTCCGTGTCGAGGATCGCGGCGAGCGTCCGGCCGGTGTCCTCGCCGAACTGTCCGGTGCCGATGACCCAGCGGATCAGATGCTGGATCAGCGTCTTCGGGACACCCGAGTTGACGTTGTAGTGGCTCATCTGGTCGCCCACGCCGTACGTGGACCAGCCGAGCGCCAGCTCCGAGAGGTCGCCGGTGCCGAGCACGATGCCGTCGCGCTGGTTGGCGAGCCGGAACAGGTAGTCGGTGCGCAGCCCGGCCTGCACGTTCTCGAAGGTGACGTCGTACACCGGCTCGCCGGAGGCGAAGGGGTGGCCCATCTCCTTCAGCATCAGCCGGGCGGTCGGGGTGATGTCCAGTTCGGCGGCGGTGACCCCGAGGGAGCGCATCAGCTCGTGCGCGTTGCCCTTGGTGTGGTCGCTGGTGGCGAAGCCGGGCAGCGTGAAGGCGAGGATGTCGCCGCGCGGGCGGCCCGCCCGGTCCATCGCGTGCGCGGCGACGATCAGCGCGTGCGTCGAGTCGAGACCGCCGGACACCCCGATGACCACCTTCGGGCCACCGATCGCCGCGAGCCGCTGCTGGAGGCCCGCGACCTGGATGTTGTAGGCCTCGTAGCAGTCCTGGGCCAGCCGCTCGGGGTCCGCCGGCACGAACGGGAAGCGCTCGACACGGCGGCGCAGGCCCAGGTCGCCGGACGGCGGGTCGAGCCGGAACGACAGGGTCCGGAAGTCGGCGGTGCGGGTGGTGTGGGTGCGCCGGTTGTCGTCGAAACTGCCGGTCCGCAGCCGCTCCTGGCGCAGCAGGTCGAGGTCGACGTCCGCGACGGCGAACTGGTCGTCGAGCGGGAAGCGGTCGGACTCGGCCAGCAGCGCCCCGTTCTCGTAGATCATCGTCTGGCCGTCCCAGGACAGGTCGGTGGTCGACTCGCCCAGTCCGGCCGCCGCGTAGACGTACGCGGCGATGCAGCGCGAGGACGCCGAACGGCACATCAGCTTGCGGTCCTCGGCCCGGCCGACGGTGATCGGGCTGCCGGAGAGGTTCGCCAGGACGGTGGCACCCGCCAGGGCAGCCTCGGCGCTCGGCGGCACCGGCACCCACATGTCCTCGCAGATCTCCGCGTGCAGCACCAGACCCGGTACGTCCTCGGCGGCGAACAGCAGGTCCACCCCGAACGGCACGGACTCGCCGCCCACCCGGATGGTGCCGCCGCGCTCGTCGTCGCCCGCGGCGATCTGCCGGCGCTCGTAGAACTCGCGGTAGTTCGGCGGGTACGACTTGGGCACGACACCGAGGACCCGGCCGCGGTGCACGACGACCGCGCAGTTGTAGATCCTGTTGCGGTGGCGCAGCGGGGCGCCGACGACCAGGACCGGCAGGAGCTGCGCCGAACCCGCGACCACCGCCCGGAGCGCCTCCTCGACCTGGTCGAGCAGCGCGTCCTGCATCAGCAGGTCCTCGATCGAGTAGCCGCACAGGCCCATCTCGGGGAAGACGGCGACGGCGACGCCCTCGTCGGCGCACGCGCGCGCCTGGCGCAGGACCGCCTCGGCGTTGGCGTGCGGGTCCGCGATGACGGTGTGACCCGTGCAGGCGGCGACGCGCGCGAAGCCGTGCTGGTAAAGGGACCGGAAGTTCAGATGAGGCACGCGGTCAGTGTAATCGTCAGAGCGACGCGATGGGGGGCGAGGGGTGTCCGGGGCGGCCCCGGGAACGAGCGACGCGCCCGCCTCTCCCGGGGAGAGACGGGCGCGTCGTCGGTGAACGCCGGTCAGCGACGGCTGAACGACTCGACGTAGCCCGGGGCGGGCGAACCCACACCGGTGACGTCGTCGTAGCCCTTCACGGCCTTCAGCGAGCTGTCCTGGCCGAGGCTGCGGACCGAGGTGGCCACACCGTCGGCCGCGTCGAAGCCGTTGACGAAGTCGACACGGGCCACGGCGTACTGCTTGCCGCCGGGCGTGTCGGTCACGTCGTGGTACGCCTTCGAACCGGCCTTGGCGTAGATCGACGGGTTGGCGAAACCGATCGCCTTGCCGCCGCGCGCCTCCTGGGCGAGCGCCTGGACCGCCGCGATCACCGGAGCGGCCAGCGAGGTGCCGCCGATGCGGTACTCGCTGTACTGCTCGGTCCCGTCCGGGAAGGTCTGCGTCTGGCCGACCTTGAATCCGGTGTTGGGGTCGGCGATCGCCGAGATGTCCGGGACGACCCGGTTGCCCGCCGCGTTGTTGGCCTTGGCCAGCGCGTTCGGGACGACGCCCTTCTGGTAGTAGGGCTGCGCCACGGTCTTGCTGGTGCCACCGCCCGCACCCGAGGTGAACGCGCCCGGGAACCCGGTCCAGCTCTTGCCGTCCGCGGACAGCGTGGCCTTCTCGGTGCCCCAGCCGGTCTCGAACAGGTACGTGTCGTTCTTGCCGACCGCCAGCGAGGTACCGCCGACCGCCGTCACCCACGCCGAGTTGGCCGGGGTGTCGACCTGCTTCGTACCGGTGTTGGCGACCTCGTCGCCGTTGTCGCCGGAGGAGAAGTAGAAGCCGATGCCCTCGACCGCGCCGAACTGGAACGTCTGGTCGTAGGCCGCGGCCAGGTCCGGGGTCTGGTTGGCCTCGATGTCGCCCCACGAGTTGGAGACGATGTCGGCCAGGTGCCCGTCGACGATCTTGTTGAGCGAGTCGAGCAGATCGTCGTCGTAGCAGGAACCGGCACCCACGTACGTGATGCTCGCGCCCGGCGCGACCGCGTGCACGGCCTCGACGTCGAGGGTCTCCTCGCCGTACCAGCCGGCCGCCCCGCACTCCTCGGTCTTCGTGTACTTCTTGGGCAGCACCTGACGGAGCTGACCGCTGGAGTACGCGGCGTCGCCGTGCTTGGCGGCGTAGGTGGCCGCGTCGAAGGCGATGGTCGGGGAGGCGTACGCGTCCGTGATGGCGACGCGCACGTTCTTGCCGGTGCGCTTGCCCGCCCCGTACGCGGCGCGGAGCTGCTTGCCGGTGTAGCCCTGGACGGCGTACGGGATCTTCGTTCCGTACGCGTCCGGCAGGGTGCTCGCGGTCTTCGAGCCGTAGTACGAGGAGAACGGCCCGGAGTTCTTGAACACCGCGTCCGGAGGAGGCAGTTGATCGGCGTGCTGCGCCTTGTGCGGGGCGTTGTCCAGGCCGGTGACGGTCAGGACGGCGCCGTTCAGGGCGGCGGGCGCGGAAGCCGTCTTCGACGGCGCCCGGTAGACCTTCTTGCCCTTGGTGTAGTTGTGGAGCTGGGTGCCGAACGCCTTCTCGGCGGCGGCGACGTCACCGGTGACGGAGACGTAGTGCTGCGTCGTTCCGGTGACCTTCAGGCCCGCCGACTTCAGCCAGGTGGTCACCGCGGTGACCTGGGCCTTGGTGGCACCGAAACGCGTCTGCGCCTTCTTGGCGCTGAGGTACTTCCCGTACGAAGCCGAGTGCGGGTCGGACACGGCCCTGGCGTATGCCGCCAGGCCCTTGGCGTCCCGTCCGGCGAGGTACACCCGGGCCGAGACCTGGGAGGCGTCGGAAGCCGCTCCCTTGTCCGCGTGGGCCGTGGCCCACGCGGGCTTGGTGCCCGCGAGCGTGACTCGGCTCGGGCCGTCCGCGGCGGACGCCGCGGGTATGCCGAGCGCCAGCGCGCCGGCGAGCAGGGGCAGGGTCGCCGCCAGGCTCACTCCGGCGCGCGCGGTGGCGCGGTTGGATCTCATAGAACCCCCTGCGATGCGATTCGTCGCATGTAGTGGTTGCGGTGATCCGCGCGAAAAGCCCCACGTCCTGCCGGAGCGTGAGGAATGGATCACAGATGGGGGCCACTCTTACGGTGAACCGTTCATGCCAGGGGAATGAACAACCCAAGGAAAGACCAAGTGGCGGCAATTGGCGATCATTTGGGTCGGTTTGCCGCACACCCTCGCCCAGATTCGAGGGTTTTCCCTCTGTCCCCCTCCGGGCTCTGTAAAGAGGTCCCCGGATTCTGTAAGCGGATCGAGTCCCCGAGGCGTGTCAGTGGTGTGAAGCAGCTCGAGTTCGAAGACTTCTACCGGAGCGGACGGGACGTCTGCCTGCGGGCGGTCCTCGCCGCGGTGAGCGACCGAGCGCTGGCCGAGGACCTCGTGGCCGAGGCGTTCGCACGGGCCTGGGCGGCCTGGCCCCGGGTCCGCGGCCATCCCGCGCCCCGCGCGTGGATCGTCCGGACCGCGCTCAACACCCGTGTCTCGTGGTGGCGTCGGCACCGTCGCGAGGTCGGGTACGGCGACCACGACGGCCGGGAGGCCGCGGCCGTCGAGTCGGGCGGCGCCGGAATCGATCCCGCCCTGCTGGCCCTGCTGCGCGAACTGCCGCGCAGACAGCGGGAGGTCGTGGCCCTGCGGGTCTTCCTCGACCTCGACACGGCGACCACGGCGAAGACGCTCGGGATCGCTCCCGGGACCGTGACCGCCCATCTCGCACGGGCCGTCGGGACACTCCGCGGCCAACTCGTCACCCTCGACACACCGGAGGCAGGATCATGAACGCCACCCACGACGACAGGGACGTCCTCGACGTCCTGCGGGGTTCGCTCGACGACATCACGATGACGGTGCCCGTCGAACGGATCGTGGCCGAGGGCCGCGCGGTCCGCCGGCGGCGCAGGCGGCTGGCCGTCGCCGCCGTCGGAGTGACCGCGGCCGCGGGCCTCGCGCTCGGCGCACCCGGCTACGGCCACCCGGCCACCGCGCCGCCCACGGGCGCGGACACCGAGGCCGTCGCGTTCACCGTCGCCAAGCGGGCGGACGGCAAGGTCGCCGTGACCTGGACCAAGGAGCAGTACTTCAAGAACCCGGCCGGACTGCAGAAGGCGCTGCGCGAGGCCGGATTCCCCGTCCTCGTGAAGACCGGGGTGTTCTGCAAGGGCCCGGACGACCACACGCAGGTCGACCGGCACGGCTCGGGGGCCGGGGTCGAGCGGGTCGTGGAGCGGGAGCGGCGCGACGACGGCACCGTGGTCTTCGTGTACGACCCGGCGGCCATGCCCGCCCACACCCAGCTCTTCATCGGCTATCTGGACCGGGCCCAGCTCGCCGTCACCCACGGCCGGCCCGGCTCGATGGAACGGCTCGTCCCCACCGGTGTTCCGCTCAAGTGCGGTACGGACTGGAAGGGCTGACGGTACGTCGGCGGAGCGCACCGGCAGAACCTGACGGGTCCGGGACACCACCCCGGACCCGTTCCGCGCACCTGTTCCGGACCCGGTCGGTGTGCCCGTCCCCGGACCCGGTCCGCGCGCCTGTTCCGGGACCCGGTCGGTGCGCCCGTCACCGGACCCGTTCCGCGCACCTGATCCGGGACCCGGTTGGTGCGCCCGTCACCGGACCGTTCCGGACTCCCGTCCCCGGACCGTTCCGAACTCCCGTCCCCGAGCCCGCCCTCGAGCCCGTCCGTGCGCCCGTCCCCTGGCCCGGAGGGCTCTAGTCGCGGGCCTTCGCGTCGCGGGCCTTCAGCATGTCGGCCATCAGCTTGATCTCCGACTGCTGGGCGTCGACCATGCCCTGCGCCAACCGCTTCTCCACGCCGACCGTGCACTTGGCGACACAGCCCTCGGCCATGTGGATGCCGCCCTTGTGGTGGTCGGTCATGAGCTGGAGGTAGAAGACCTCGGCCTGCTTCCCGTTGAGCGTGCCGAGCCGCTTCATCTCGGCGTTCGTCGCCATGCCCGGCATCAGCGAGCCGTCCTTGCCGGAGGACATGTCACCCATGCCCATCCAGGTCATCGGCGCGTCCGCGGACACCTTCGGCAGCTCCCACAGGTCGAGCCAGCCGAGCAGCATGCCCCGCTGATTGGCCTGCGTCTGTGCGATGTCGTACGCGAGACGCCGTACCTCCACGTCCTTGGTGCGGTCCCGCACGATGTAGGACATCTCGACGGCCTGCTGGTGGTGGACCGCCATGTCCCGGGCGAACCCCGCGTCCGCCGAGTCGGCGGCGGGCGTGCGCGTCCCGGAGTCGCCGCCGCCGTCGGCGACCGCGTACGTGATCGCCCCGGCCGCGACGAGAACGGCCGCCGCGGCCCCCGCGATCCACCCGACGTGCCTCACTGGGACAGGCCGTTGGTGCAGGCGGCGCCCGGCTCGGGAGTCTGCTTGCCCTGCACGAACTCGGAGAGGAACGCGTCGACGTTCTTGTCGCTCGCGCCGGTCACCGAGCGCTGCTTGCCCCAGGCGCTCAGCATGATCGGGTCCTTCTGGTCCTCGACCGGGCTCATCAGCGTGTACGGGGTCTTCTTGACCTTGGCCGCGAGCGCCTTCACGTCGGCCTCGGACGCCTTGCTGTTGTACGTCACCCACACCGCGCCGTGCTCCAGGGAGTGCACGGCGTTCATGGGGTTCACGGCCTTGGCGTAGACGTCGCCGTTGCAGTTCATCCAGACCTGGTTGTGGTCACCGCCGACCGGCGGCTCCATCGCGTACGACACGGTCTTGGTGACGTGGTTGCGCGACAGCGTGCCCTTCCAGGTCTTCACCCCGTCCGCGCCGGTGACGAAGTGCCCCGACGCCTGCTTCGCGTCGCTCGCCGTGTCCTTCTTGCCGTCGTCGGACTGCGACTGGACGAGCACGACAGCACCGGCGACGAGGCCGGCGACGACGACCGTGCTCGCCGCGATCACGAGGAACCGGTTGCGCCGCTCGCGGGCGCGCTCGGCACGGCGCAGCTCCTCGATACGGGCCTGGCGCGATCCGGTGCTGGTGTTCTTGGCGGAACCCATGGTGAGTCCTTATGAGGATGGGGCGGTCGGGTGCGCCGATCGTAATCGGACCCCGTGCGGCGTCGGCAGGGAGGGCACAGGAATGGCCCAGGGACTGCACGGGATTGGCCGAAGAAGGGGGTGGACGCGGGCGGGGAGCTGTGCGTGGGCGAGGAGCTGTGCGCGGGCGGGGGGATGTGCGCGGCACCCGCTCGGGCCGACGGGCGGCGGAGCGGGGCCGGACGACCGGGAGGCGGGGTCGGCCGGTGGGAAAGTGGGTCGGCCGGAGGCGAAGCGGCTCGGCCGACCGGTCCTGCCGATGGCGAAGCGGGTCCGGACGTGCCCGGAATGAAAATTTGAACCGGAGATGCGCATTACCTACCCTGGCGGGTATGCGGTTGCTGCGCTCCACCGACCTGGCCCTTCGCGTCCTGATGCGACTGGCCGTCGCCGACGGCTCGACGCCCACCACGCGCGAGGTCGCGGACGGCATGCGGGTCCCCTACACGCACGCCGCCAAGGTGGTCGCCGAACTCCAGCACCTCGGGCTGCTCGACGCCCGGCGCGGCAGGGGAGGCGGTCTCACGCTCACCGAGAAGGGGCGCGGGGAGTCCGTGGGGGCGATCGTGCGCACCTTCGAGGGGGAGGGCGACGTCGTCGAGTGCGAGGGTGACACGCCCTGTCCGCTCGTCTCGGCGTGCCGGCTGCGGGGCGCCCTGCGGCGGGCCCAGGAGGCCTTCTACGCCTCGCTGGACCCGCTCACGATCGCCGACGTCGTCGCCGAGCCGACGGGGCCCGTACTGCTGGGCATCAGCCGAAGGCCGTAGCGGTCCGGACCGGTGGGCCATGTCGACCGCCTGTGGTCCCGGGGCGTGCCGACCCCGTGCTGCCTCGGATCCGGTCAGCGCTGGGCCAGCCAGAGGTCCGGGCCGAACACCTCGTAGTGGATGTCGGACGCGGGCACGCCCTTGGCGAGGAGCTGGGTCCGTACCGCCCGCATGAACGGCAGCGGACCGCACAGGTAGGCGTGCGTGCCCGGCCGGACGGTCACTCCGGAGAGGTCGACCAGACCGGTCCGCTCGGCGGGGTGGCCCGGCTCGGGCCGCTCGTACCAGAAGTGCGTCTCCGCGTCGGCGAGCTTGCCCGCGAACGCCTCGTGGTCGGCGCGCAGCGCGTGCTCGGCGGGGGAGCGGTCGGCGTGCACGACGGTGACGGGGGCCTTGTGGCCGGAGATCGCGAGCTGCTCCAGCATGGCGATCACCGGGGTGACGCCGATGCCCGCCGAGGCGAGGAACAGCGGGGCGTCCGTGTCGTCGAGGACCAGGTCGCCGTACGGCGCGGAGACCTGAAGGAGGTCGCCCTCGCGGACGTGGGCGTGCAGATGGCCGGAGACCTCGCCCTCGGGGCTCGTCACGCCGTTCTCGTCGGCGCGCACCCGCTTGACGCTGATCTGGCGCACCGGGGAGCCGGGCGCGCTGGAGAGGCTGTACTGGCGGATCTGCCGGGCGCCGTCCGGGAGTTCGACGCCGACGGAGACGTACTGGCCCGCGCGGAAGTCCGGCAGGGGCGCGCCGTCGGCCGGGCGGATCCGGAAGGTGGCGACGTCGTCGGTCTCCTCGACGCGTTCGGTGACCACCCAGGGGTGCAGGGAGCCGTCGTCCGCGTTCTCGTCGTACAGGCGCTTCTCGATGGCGATGAGGGCGTTCGCCATGAGCCAGTAGACCTCGTCCCAGGCGGCGGCGACCTCGGCGGTGACCGCGTCGCCGAGGACCTCGACGATGGCGGCGAAGAGGTGCTCGTGCACGACCTTGTACTGCTCGGGCGCGACGCCCAGGGAGGCGTGCTTGTGGGCGATGCGGCTCAGCATCGCGTCGGGCCGCTCGTCGGGGTGCTCGACCAGATGGGTGGCGAAGGCGGCGATGGATCCGGCCAGGGCCTGACGCTGAGTGCCGGCGGCCTGGTTGCCGCGGTTGAACAGGTCGCGGAGCAGTTCGGGGTGGGCGCTGAACAGCCCGCCGTAGAAGCGCTCGGTGATCTCGCCTATGGCGGCGCCGACGACGGGGAGGGTCGCGCGCACGGTGACGGCGGATTGTTCGGACAGCATCAGGACTCCTCAAAGCCGGGGCGGGAGCGGTGGGTTGCGCCGCTCCGCATGGATCGCACACTAATAAAACTTGCATCTGAGATGCAAATTAAAGCGCCGGGGAGGGGTGGGTACCGGCCGGGCCTTACGGGTGGGGGTGTGAGCAGGCAGTATGTGCGACAGAGCAGGACACCTGCCGTACGCGAGGCGTTCAGGCCGAGGTCGCCCGGCCGATCATGGTCCGCAACGCGCATGAAATGGTGTTGTGGTGGGATGCTCAGGTGCGCCGATCGTCTTCGAGGCGTGGGAGCAGGCGGCCTGACCAGCAAGGATGGGGAAGCGGAAGATGGACAAGCAGCAGGAGTTCGTGCTCCGGACGCTGGAGGAGCGTGACATCCGGTTCGTACGTCTGTGGTTCACGGACGTACTCGGCTTCCTGAAGTCGGTGGCCGTGGCCCCGGCCGAGCTGGAACAGGCCTTCGACGAGGGCATCGGCTTCGACGGCTCGGCCATCGAGGGCTTCGCCCGCGTGTACGAGTCCGACATGATCGCCAAGCCCGACCCGTCCACCTTCCAGGTGCTGCCCTGGCGCGCCGAGGCCCCCGGCACGGCCCGGATGTTCTGCGACATCCTCATGCCGGAGGGCTCCCCGTCCTTCGCGGACCCGCGCTACGTCCTCAAGCGCGCCCTCGCCAAGACCTCGGACCTGGGCTTCACCTTCTACACCCACCCCGAGATCGAGTTCTTCCTGCTGAAGGACCGCCCGCTGGACGGCTCGCGGCCCACCCCGGCCGACAACTCCGGCTACTTCGACCACACCCCGCAGAACGTCGGCCAGGACTTCCGTCGCCAGGCCATCACGATGCTGGAGTCGATGGGCATCTCGGTCGAGTTCAGCCACCACGAGGGCGCCCCCGGCCAGCAGGAGATCGACCTGCGCTACGCCGACGCGCTCTCCACGGCCGACAACATCATGACCTTCCGGCTGATCATGAAGCAGGTCGCGCTGGAGCAGGGTGTCCAGGCCACCTTCATGCCGAAGCCGTTCTCGGAGTACCCGGGCAGCGGCATGCACACCCACCTCTCCCTCTTCGAGGGCGACCGCAACGCGTTCTACGAGTCCGGCGCCGAGTACCAGCTCTCCAAGGTCGGCCGCTCCTTCATCGCGGGCCTGCTCCGGCACTCCGCGGAGATCGCCGCCGTCACCAACCAGTGGGTCAACTCCTACAAGCGCATCTGGGGCGGCTCGGAGCGCACCGCGGGCGCCGGCGGCGAGGCCCCCTCGTACATCTGCTGGGGCCACAACAACCGCTCCGCCCTCGTCCGCGTCCCGATGTACAAGCCCGGCAAGACCGGCTCGGCACGGGTCGAGGTCCGCTCGATCGACTCGGGCGCGAACCCGTACCTCGCCTACGCGCTGCTCCTGGCCGCGGGCCTGAAGGGCATCGAGGAGGGCTACGAACTCCCGCCGGGCGCCGACGACGACGTCTGGGCCCTCTCCGACGGCGAACGCCGCGCCATGGGCATCGAGCCCCTCCCGCAGAACCTGGGCGAGGCCCTGGCCCTGATGCAACGCAGCGAACTCGTCGCCGAGACCCTCGGCGAGCACGTCTTCGACTTCTTCCTGCGCAACAAGAAGGCGGAGTGGGAGGAGTACCGCAGCGAGGTCACGGCGTTCGAGCTGCGGAAGAACCTGCCGGTGCTGTAAGCGCAGGTCAGAGGTAATTTCTACCGTCCAGCACGCGGGGCCCACGGTCATCGACCGTGGGCCCCGCGGCTGTCCTCACCACCTCTGGGCCGTCTGTGGGCCGTCCGCCCCCGAAAACGCGACCTCTCGCGGCTCCAGCCACGCCGTCCTCTGTCGAACCGCCGTACAACCCTCGGCGCCCTTCAGGTGTCCAGGACGTGGCCGGACGGAGAAGCTCCGGTCTTTGTCCGTCCGGTTGTCCTAGGAGATCCCACCGTGCGCCAGCGCATCCGCACCTCGCAGCTTCGCAAGCCGGCGGCCTTCGTGGCCGCCGCCGCGTTCGTCGCGGCCGTTCCCGCGGTCGTCGCGGCCCCGGCGTACGCCGATCCGGGCGAGGCCTCCTTGGAGATGTCGACCCTGGCGACCGCGTCGCCCAAGCCGGGCGAGGTGTACGACAAGAACGTCGTCATCACGAACAAGGGCACCGCGGCGGCGGACGGCTTCACCTTCCGGGTCCGGCTGACCCGCGGGCTCGACTTCCCCGAACAGGTGCAGGGCTGCACCTACTCGACCATCGCCGACCAGGTCAGGCAGGCCGTCTGCGAGCTCGACACCGTCATCGCGCCCGGCGCCTCGGTCGAGACGCCCGTACGGTTCAAGGCGCTGCCCAAGGCGCTGATGGAGGAGGTCGAGTACGGCACCTCGGCCACGGGCGCGCTTCCGGGCGAGGGATTCAGCGAGAGCTACCGGCGGCTCGATCTGACCGCCGACAGCTCGGCCGACCTCGTCGCGCTCGGCGAGGACACCGAGGCCCTCGCGGGCGGGCAGCAGTCCATCAACGTGGGGCTCCGCAACGACGGCCCCGGCTGGGTCCGGGTCCAGACGAGCGACGACCAGCCGGCTCTCATGGTGCGGATCCCGAAGGGGACCACCGCGAGCCAGGTCCCCGACGACTGCTCGCCGTTCGGGATCGACGGCCCGAACGCGCCCGGAGGGACGCCGGGCCGTGCCGTCTACGTCTGCACGCCCGACGACCACACCATCGAGGTCGGCCAGACCCTCACGTACACGTTCATGCTGGACGTCGCGAAGGGCACGAAGACCACCGACGGCTCGGTGAAGGTGACGTCCGTGTACGACATCCACCCGGACTTCGACAAGAACGCCGCCAACGACACGGCCAAGATCCACGTCGCCATCCCCACCGACAACGAGGAGGACCCCTCCCCGACGCCCTCCGCCACCTCCCCGGGAACCTCCACCGGCGGCAACGACCACGAGGGCCAGTCCACCGGCGGCTCCGGCGGCTCCGGCGGTACGAGCGGCACGGGCGGCACGAGCGGTACGGGCTCCACGTCGGCCGGCTCCACCACCGGTGACGTCGACGGCAGCCTGGCGAGCACCGGCTCCGACGGCACCCCGGTCCTCGCCGCCGCGGCGGCGGCCACGGCCGTCCTCGGCGGCGGCCTGGTGCTGGCCGTCCGCCGTCGCCGCGCCGGCGCCGGGTCCTGACGCTCCCTGCCGGCCGGGGGGAGTCCCTAGCCCACGTACGCGGGTGACACGGCCGCGGTGCTGACGCGTCGCGGCTTTCCCGTGCCGTCGGACGGCAGCGTCCACAGGTCGGCGCCGTAGTCGCCGGGGAGCGCGTAGACGAGGGTGTGATCGTCGCGCCAGACGACCTGGTCGTCGACGCTGCGGGACTCGGCGAGCGCCGTCTCGTGCCCGGTGCCCAGATCGAGGACGTACAGATGCCAGGGGGCGTCCTTGGGAAGGCCCTTGACGCGCTTCTTGAAGGCGACCCGGGTGCCGTCGGGGGAGAGGGACGGGCACTCGACGTTCGTGTGCAGGGTGGTGACGGTGCGGGCGGCCAGGTCGCCGCGGACGAGGTAGGTCGTGCCGTGCGTGGCCATCGTGGCGTAGAACCCGCGGTCGTCGGCCGTGAAGGTGACGCCCCAGAAGTTGACGTCGGCCGACCGGTAGGTCCTGCCGTCCCTCACCACCCGGTACTCCTCCAGGGACGGCGTCAGCCTCCCCGTACGGGTGTCGACGATCGCGGCCCGGGTGGAGAAGTTCGTGCCCGCGTACGAGTCGCCGCCCACGAACGCCGTCCAGGCGGCGTACCGGCCGCTGGGCGAGACGCGGGCCCGGGACGGGATGCCGGGCACGTCGTAGCGGGCCCTCTCGCGCAGCGAGGCGTCGAGGATCACCGCCCGGTAGGTGTCCTGGACCGCGCCGTGCGCCGCCTGGAGGCACACCCCGGTGCCCGAGGCGGCGTAGAAGCGCAGGCACTTGACCTTGGACGCGACGCGCGGCCCCGACGGGTCGGACGCCGGGACGGACGTCAGCTCGTCGCGGTGCGGGCCCCACGCCATGTTCCGGAACACCAGGCGCCGGGAGTCGGTCAGGGAGACCGGCCCCGCCGTGATCCGCGGGCCGCCCGGCTGTGCCCGGTCGCGGCGGTCCGCGCGGGCCGAGGCGTGCAGCACGGAGGCCGTCGCGACGCCCGCGAGGACGAGCAGGGCCGAGACCAGGACCAGGATGCGGTTGCGCAGCGTCATGCGAGGCGGCCTTCCGGAGAGGTGCGGCGGACGGGGCGCAGGCTCAGGGAGAACAGCGCGCACAGGGCCAGTGCCACGGCGGACGCCATGAGCGCCGTACGGTCCCCCCACGCCGTCCAGGCCGCGCCGAAGGCGAGCGAACAGACGAAGCGAGCCAGTGCCTGACCCGTCTGGACCAGGGCGAGCCCGGACGACCGCAGTTCCTCGGGCACGCTGTCGGAGGCCGCGGCCATGAGCACGCCGTCCGTCGCCGCGTAGAAGCCGCCGTGCAGGAACAGGACGGCGAACGGCAGCGCCGTACCGTGCCAGGACGTCAGCAGCAGGCCGTATGCGAGGAGCAGGGCGCCGTGGCCGGCCAGGAACACCCGCCACCGGCCGGCCCGGTCCGCGAGTCGGCCCAGCGGTACGGCCAGCAGCAGGAACGCGGCGGCGGTGCCGACGGGCAGCAGCGCGAACCAGCGGTCCGGCACCCCGAGTCTGCGCTGGAGCAGCAGGAACATGAACGAGTCGCTGACCGTGGCGAGCCCGAGCAGGAGCGCACACAGCGCGATGCCGCGCAGCTCCCGCCGGCGCAGCAGCGCGAGCGCGGCGCGCAGGGTGGGACGGGGCGCGGCCCGCTCGGCGGGGGAGGAGGCGGTGATGGCGGGGGCGGCCAAGGCGGCGCCGGCCAAGGCGGCGCCGGGCTCGGCAGGTGGCTGCGCGACGGACGCCCCCCGCCCGGGTGGCGTCGGTGGCACGGACGCGGCCCGCGCGGCCGGTGTCTCCCGCACGGAAAGGTCCCGCCCGGCCGGTGTCCAAGCCGTGGGCTTGGCCTCCGCGGCCGACCTCCCCGCCGCGGACGCGGCCCGCGCGGCCGGTGTCTCCCCCACGGACAGGTCCCACCCGGCCGGTGTCCCAGCCGTGGACGTGGTCTCCGCGGCCGGTGCCCCGGCCATGGGCGTGGTCTCCGCGGCCGGCCTCCCCGCCGCGGACGCGGCCCGCGTGGACGGGCCGCCCGGTACGAACAGCACCAGGACCAGGACCCCCACCACGGCCACGCAGAAGCTCACCGTGAACACCGCGTCGTAGCCGTCGACGGTCGCCCGGAGGATCAGGAACGCGACGAGCGGGCCGAGCAGGGCGCCCGCCGTGTCCATCGCGCGATGGACGCCGAAGGCGCGGCCGCGGGTCTCGGGGCTGCTCGACAGGGAGATCAGGGCGTCGCGCGGCGCGGTGCGCAGGCCCTTGCCGGTGCGGTCGGCGGCGAGGACCAGGCCGATGGGGGTCAGGGTCTGGGCCACCAGGAGCAGCGGTTTGCAGACGGCCGACAGGGCGTATCCGGCGCCCGCCACCCACTTGTGGCGGCCGCCGCCCCGGTCGGCGAGATGTCCTCCGGCCAGGCGGACCAGGGCCGAGAAGCCGTTGTAGATCCCGTCGAGGAGCCCGAAGCCGAGCGGGGACAGGCCGAGGCCCGCCACCAGGTACAGGGGGAGCACGGCCGTCACCATCTCCGAGGAGACGTCGGTGATCAGGCTGACCGTGCCGAGCGCCAGCACCGTGGGCCCGACCGCGGTGAGGCGCCGCCCGGCGCGGGGCCGGGCGGCGCTCTCCGCGGACGCCGCCGCTGTCTCCGGTGCACCGGCGCGGCTGTCCGCAAGGTACATGTCAGGACGTCCAGATGCCCGTGATGTCCTTGGCGGAGGCGGCGTTGCCGGCGTGCGAGAGGCCGTGCATGTCCTCCAGCGTGCGCAGCAGGTCGTAGTGGTTGTACGTGGTGGAGGACGAGGAACCGGCGGTCACCTGCTGGCCGTACAGCACGGTCGGGATCTTGTTGCCGGCGAGCCGGTTGTCCTCGTCGAAGGTGACGACGAGCAGGCTGTTGTGGGTCTTGGCCCAGGTGGCGTACGCGCCCAGCTTGTTCTTCAGCCAGGTGTCACCGGTGGACACCGAGCAGTCGTGCATGTCGCTGCACAGGTTCGGGACCACGAAGGAGACCTGCGGAAGCGTCGTGTAGTCCGTCGGGAACTGGGTGAAGGTCTTGGCGCTGGACGTCGGGACGTTGCTGAAGCCGAACCAGGGGTTGTGCTTGCGGGCGTAGTTCCCGCTGCTGCACGTGGTCGAACCCTGGCTGGGCAGCGTCTCGTTGTAGCTGCCCCAGGTCTTGCCCGCGGCGATCAGCTCGGAGGCGAGGTTCGGGGCGGAGGAGAAGCCGGGGGTGTAGCAGCTGTCGTCCGTGATGCCCTGGGTGGAGCCGGAGAACAGGGCGAAGTAGTTGGGCTGGCTCGGGTGCGTCTCGGCGTACGACTGGGAGAGGTTGGCCCCGCCGGTCTTGAGCGAGTTGATGTACGGGGCGTTGGAGGAGCCGATCACCTGGCTGTACGCGTGGTTCTCGAAGACCACGACGACGACGTGGTCCGGGGTCGGGACCGCGGCCGCGGCGTGCGCGGGAGCCGAGCCGGCGAAGCCCGTCCACAGCCCGACCGCGGCCGCGGTGAAGGCGAGGGCGGATGCCACGACGGCACGGCTGCGGGTGTACACGTTTCTGCCGGACACTTCAGACCTCCGGTGGGGGGAGATACGACGGTGGCGGTGCGGACAGAGCATGCGCACGCCAACATTCCCCCGACCCACGCCCCTCAACCGGAGGGGTGAAGATCGGATGAACTGCTGCCGTCAGTGATCACGGGCCAGTTGGCCCAGCACATGGTGCAAGGGCTCCTTCGCCCGGCGGCGGTACTCCTGGATCGCCCAGCCGTTTCCGTCCGGGTCCTTGAAATACATGAAGGTGGCCCCGTCCCGCGGAGCGAACGCGACCGGCTCGCTGACCTCGAGGCCGCGGGCGGTCAGCTCCTCGTACGCCGCCGCGGCGTCCTGCACGCACAACTGCATCCCGTGGTACGTCCCCGGCCGCGGCGTGCCCGTCGGGACCTCGAGCCCGTCCACGAGCGCGATCGAACACCCGGACCCGGGCGGTGTCAGCTGCACGATCCGCACCCCCTCCATCACCTCCCCGTCCAGGTCGACATGGAAGCCGACCTTGTCCCGGTAGAACTCCTTGGCCCGGTCCACGTCGGACACCGGCAGCAGGATCACTTCGAGGGTCATGTCCATGGCTTGACTCCCTTGTCGTACGGCTCATGGCTCTGTCCACAGAAGCCCAGACCGGTGCGGGGCGCCACCCTGGAGACCGGGGTTAGGCTCGCTTCGCACGACCTTGATCCGATGATCCGTGCGGTGAGATCCGACAGGAGGCCGGGATGACGGCGCCGGGGCGCAGGAGCAGTACCTTCACGCGGCTGCTGCGGCACGGCTTCACCGATCCGTCGGCGGCCGAGGGGCTCCTGGAGGGGCCCGAACTGGCACCCGTGCGGTCCGACCCGGTGCTCCTGGACGCGCTGGGCGCCACCGCCGACCCCGACCTCGCGCTGCTCGGACTCGTCCGCCTCGTCGAGGCCCAGGACGGCCCGCCGGCCCAGCGGGAACTCCTCGACACGCTGATCGCCGCCAAGCCGCTGCGGGACCGCCTGCTCGGGGTGCTCGGAGCCTCCGCCGCGCTCGGCGACCACCTCGCCCGGCACCCGCACGACTGGCAGGCCCTCGTCACCTACGAGGCGCGGGACCTGCATCCCGGGGTCGAGGAGTTCGAGCGGGGACTCGCGGGCGCCGCGGACCCCGTCTCGCTGCGCGTCGCCTACCGCCGCTGCCTGCTGTCCATCGCCGCGCGCGACGTGTGCGGCACCACCGACCTCGCCCAGACCGCCGCCGAACTCGCCGACCTCGCCACCGCGACCCTGCGCGCCGCGCTCGCCATCGCCGCCGCCGCCGCGCCCGAGGACGCCGCGCTGTGCCGGCTCGCCGTCGTCGCGATGGGCAAGTGCGGGGGACACGAGCTGAACTACGTGTCCGACGTCGACGTGATCTTCGTCGGAGAGGCCGCCGAGGGCGCCGACGAGGGGAAGGCCGTGCAGGCGGCCACCCGGCTCGCCTCGCACATGATGCGGATCTGCTCGGAGACGACCGTCGAGGGCAGCATCTGGCCGGTCGACGCCAATCTGCGCCCCGAGGGACGCAACGGCCCCCTGGTGCGCACGCTCAGCAGCCATCTCGCCTACTACCAGCGGTGGGCCAAGACCTGGGAGTTCCAGGCCCTGCTCAAGGCCCGCCCGGTCGCCGGGGACCTGGAGCTGGGCGCGGAGTACGTCGCCACGCTGGCCCCGCTCGTGTGGCACGCCGCCGAGCGGGAGAACTTCGTCGCCGATGTGCAGAAGATGCGGCGCCGGGTCGTGGAGAACATCCCGGCCGCCGAGATCGAACGGGAGCTGAAGCTCGGCCCCGGCGGTCTGCGGGACGTCGAGTTCGCCGTACAGCTCCTGCAGTTGGTGCACGGCCGGGCCGACACGACCGTGCGCAGCGGCACCACCCTGGACGCCCTGAAGGCGCTCGCCGCGGGCGGATACGTGGGGCGCGCCGACGCCGTACAGCTCGACGACGCCTACCGCTTCCTGCGGTCGATGGAGCACCGCATCCAGCTCTTCCGGCTGCGGCGCACCCATCTGGTGCCGACGGACGAGGCCGATCTGCGCCGGATCGGACGGTCGCTCGGGCTGCGCGTCGACCCGGTCAAGGAATTGAACCGGGAGTGGAAGCGGCACGCGGCCATGGTCCGGCGGCTGCACGAGAAGCTGTTCTACCGGCCGTTGCTCGACGCGGTCGCCCAACTGGCCCCGGGCGAGGCCAGGCTGAGCCCGGACGCGGCCAGGGAGCGGCTCGTCGCCCTCGGATACGCCGATCCGGCGTCCGCCATGCGCCATCTGGAGGCGCTGGCCTCCGGGGTCAGCCGCAAGGCCGCCATCCAACGGACCCTGCTCCCCGTGCTGCTGGGCTGGTTCGCAGACTCCGCGGACCCCGACGCCGGTCTGCTGAACTTCCGCAAGGTGTCCGACGCACTGGGCAAGACCCCTTGGTACCTGCGGCTGCTGAGGGACGAGGGCGCCGCCGCCGAGAACCTCGCGCGGGTGCTGTCGGCGGGCCGGCTCGCCCCCGACCTGCTGATGCGCGCGCCCGAGGCGGTGGCCCTGCTGGGCGACGGGGAGAGCGGCGGCCTGGAGCCGCGCGGCCGGGCCCAGCTCGAACAGGAGATCCTCGCCGCGGTGCGCCGGGCCGACGGCGGCGAGCAGGCCGTGACCGTCGCCCGTGGGGTCCGGCGCCGGGAGCTGTTCCGCATCGCCGCGACGGACATCGTCGCCAGCTACGGGACCGAGGAGACGCCGGCCGTCGCCGACCAGGGGGCGCTGGTCGATCTCGTCGGCGGCGCGGTCTCGGACCTGACGGCGGCGACGCTCGCGGGCACCCTGCGGGCCGTCGTGCGCGACGGCTGGGGCGACACGCTCCCCACCCGGTTCGCGGTCATCGGGATGGGCCGCTTCGGCGGCCACGAGCTCGGCTACGGCTCCGACGCGGACGTGCTCTTCGTGCACGAGCCCCGCGAGGGCGTGGACGAGCAGGAGGCGGCGCGCGCCGCGAACGCCGTCGTGTCCGAGATGCGGCGGCTGCTCCAGCTCCCCAGCGCGGATCCGCCGCTGCTGATCGACGCGGATCTGCGGCCCGAGGGGAAGTCCGGGCCGCTGGTGCGCACCCTGAAGTCGTACGAGGCCTACTACCGGCGCTGGTCGCTCGTGTGGGAGTCGCAGGCGCTGCTGCGGGCGGAGGTCGTGGCCGGGGACCCGGACCTGGGGAGCCGGTTCGTCGAGCTCGTCGCCCCGCTCCGGTATCCGGCGGAGGGCCTGGGCGAGGAGGCCGTACGGGAGATCCGGCGGCTGAAGGCCCGGATGGAGTCGGAGCGGATGCCGCGCGGCGCCGATCCGACCCTGCACACCAAGCTGGGGCGCGGGGGTCTCTCCGACGTGGAGTGGACGGTCCAGCTCATCCAGCTCCGGCACGGCTGGGCCGAGCCGGGCCTCAGGACGACCCGGACCCGCCAGGCGCTGGCCGCGGCGAGCGCGGCGGGACTGCTGTCGACGGAGGACGCCGCGACGCTGGACGAGGCCTGGGTGCTGGCCACCCGGGTGCGCAACGCCGTGATGCTCGTCCGGGGCCGGGCCGGCGACACCTTCCCCTCGGACGGGCGGGAGCTGGCCGCCGTGGGCCGCTATCTCGGATACGACCCGGGGCACGTCGGGGACATGCTCGACGACTACCGGCGCACCACCCGGCGGGCCCGGGCCGTGGTGGACGAACTGTTCTACGGGGCGGCCCCCGGCGGTCACTGAACGTGACCGCCGCATGGTCGCCCGTCGGCGGGGCGGGTGGTGTTCACTGCGTCGTCCGCAGGACCGGTGCCCCGCGTGTCCCCGGGACCCACTGCGGCAGCGCGTACGGCAGAGCGCCGTACCACAGGCGCGTGACCAGGAAGCCGAAGGCGAGGCAGAGCAGGCCGCCCACCGCGTCCAGCCAGAAGTGGTTGGCGGTGGCGACGATGACCACGAGGGTGGCCGCCGGGTAGAGGACGCCGAGGATGCGCGCCCAGGGGGCCTTGGCCAGTGCGAAGACGGTCAGCCCGCACCACAGGGACCAGCCGATGTGCATGGACGGCATCGCGGCGTACTGGTTGGACATGTGTTTCAGGTCGCCGGAAGCCATCGAGCCCCAGGTCTCGTGGACCGTGACCGTGTCGACGAAGGTGCTGCCGGTCATCAGACGGGGTGGCGCGAGCGGGAAGAAGTAGTAGCCGACGAGGGCCACCACCGTGGTGGAGAGAAGCGCGAGACGGGCCGCCGCGTAGCGGCCGGGATGACAGCGGTACAGCCAGACCAGGACACTCAGCGTCACCACGAAGTGCAGGGTCGCGTAGTAGTAGTTCATCCCGATGATCAGCCACCCGACCGAGTTCACGGCGTGGTTGACCGACTCCTCGACGGCGATGCCGAGGTGGTGCTCCATCCGCCAGATCCAGTCGGCGTTGCGGAGCGCCTCGCGTCTCTGCTCCGGCACGGCGTTGCGGATCAGTGAGTACGTCCAGTAACTCACGGCGATGAGCAGGACTTCGAACCAGAGGCGGGGGCGACGCGGGCTCCGCATACGGCGCAGGAGTCTGTTCCCCGCGTTCTCCTCCGCGACGGGCTGTGGAGTGGCCTGATCCCGGCCTTCCAGTGTCGTCACGGTCGAATCACCCATAGGCACAGAGTCTGCCAGAAAAGCCTTCCCTCACCGATGATGCTCTGGTCGGGTCCTGGCCGCATTTTCTACGCCCGTGGGAGTGCTTCGCCCCCTTTGTCATCCTTCTCGGGGGCGATGTGGCGTCCTGCTCAGGGACGATTCCGGTCCCCGGGGGCGGAAGCGGTCGAACCGCGCACCACGAGTTCCGGCATGAACACGAACTCGCTGTGCGGCGCGGGCGTCCCGCCGATCTCCTCCAGCAGCGTGCGCACCGCGGCCTGGCCCATGGCCGGCACCGGCTTGCGGACTGTCGTGAGCGGCGGGTCGGTGAAGGCGATCAGCGGGGAGTCGTCGAATCCCACGACCGAGATGTCCGTGGGCACCTCCAGGCCGCGCTGGCGCGCCGCCCGTATCGCGCCGAGGGCCATCATGTCGCTGGCGCAGACGATCGCCGTGCAGTGGCGGTCCATGAGGGCGTTCGCGGCGGCCTGGCCGCCCTCCAGCGTGTACAGCGAGTGCTGGACCAGTCGCTCCTCGACGTCCGCGGGGTTCAGGTCGAACTGCTCCTGCATCGAGCGCACGAAGCCCTCGATCTTGCGCTGCACCGGCACGAACCGCTTGGGGCCGAGGGCGAGTCCGATGTTGGTGTGCCCGAGCGAGGCGAGGTGGGTGACCGCGAGAGCCATCGCGGCGCGGTCGTCCGGGGAGATGAAAGGCGCCTGCACCTTGGGCGAGAAGCCGTCGACCAGGACGAACGGGACACCGCGGCCCCGCAGTTGCTCGTAGCGCTGCATGTCGGCCGAGGTGTCGGCGTGCAGACCGGAGACGAAGATGATGCCGGCGACCCCGCGGTCGACCAGCATCTCGGTCAGCTCGTCCTCGGTGGAGCCGCCCGGGGTCTGGGTCGCGAGCACCGGGGTGTAGCCCTGGCGCGTCAGGGCCTGCCCGATCACCTGCGCGAGGGCAGGGAATATCGGGTTCTCCAGCTCGGGGGTTATGAGGCCCACCAGGCCCTCGCTGCGCTGCCGCAGGCGCACCGGGCGCTCGTAGCCCAGCACGTCGAGCGCGGCCAGGACGGACTGGCGTGTGGTCGCGGCGACGCCCGGCTTCCCGTTCAGGACGCGACTGACCGTCGCCTCACTGACCCCCGCCTGGGCTGCGATGTCGGCAAGCCGTGTGGTCACAGGATTGGACTGTACCGGTCGCATCTCACCCTGCCCACCAACCAGACGCCGTGTGCGGGCGGTTGCTCGGCCCGCTCCGGGCTGCTGCGTCATCGCGCTCCCTCGTGTTCTGGTCGGCTCGGTGTCCCGTGCGTGCGCCGCGCGGGAAGGGGTGGCTCCTGCAAGGCACTGACGGCCGATGATCCCTGTATGCGACATCCGTGGCAAGAGCTTGCAGAGTCTTGCACAGACGTCCGTATGTCTGCTGAGCGGCCTGGTAGTGGGGTTTCGGGACGGTCGCCACCAGGTCACGGCCGCATAACTGTCGTTAGGTCTTTCACTTTTTTGCTGCAAGACCTTTCGCGCCGCTTACATCGCTGTTACGTTCCAGTCGCCCGGCGGACGCAACGGCGCAGTCGGCAAGTCGGCAAGGGGACCGGGCGGGACCGGTTCCCCACCTACTCGGGCTTTCACCCTCAAGGAGAACTCATGCGGCGTGGCATAGCGGCCAGTGCGCTGGTGGCGTCTTTCGCCCTCGCGGCGACGGCCTGCGGCGGCAGCGGCAGTGACAGCAGCGACAAGGCCGGCGGGCCGGTCACCATCACGTGGTGGGACACGTCCAACGCCACCAATGAGGCGCCGACGTACAAGGCCTTGGTCAAGGAGTTCGAGGCCGCCAACAAGAACATCAAGGTCAAGTACGTCAACGTGCCCTTCGACCAGGCGCAGAACAAGTTCGACACGGCCGCCGGTGCCTCCGGCGCCCCGGACATCCTGCGCTCCGAGGTCGGCTGGACCCCGGCCTTCGCGAAGAAGGGCTACTTCCTGCCCCTCGACGGCACCGAGGCCCTGAAGGACCAGGCCAAGTTCAAGTCCAACCTGATCGAGCAGGCCAAGTACGACGGCAAGACCTACGGTGTACCGCTCGTCACGGACACCCTGGCGCTCGTCTACAACAAGGCGCTCTTCCAGAAGGCCGGCATCACCGAGGCGCCCAAGACGTGGAGCGACCTGAAGAAGGACGCCGCCACCATCAAGGCGAAGACCGGCGTCGACGGCTACTGGGGCTCGACCCAGGCCTACTACGCGCAGAACTTCCTCTACGGCGAGGGCACCGACACCGTCGACGCCTCCGCCAAGAAGATCACGGTGAACTCCGACGCCGCGAAGAAGGCGTACGGCACCTGGCTGGGCCTCTTCTCCGGCAAGGGCCTGCACAAGGCCGACACCACCGCGGACGCCTACGCCCACATCCAGGACGCGTTCGTGAACGGCAAGGTCGCCGCGATCGTCCAGGGCCCGTGGGAGATCACGAACTTCTACAAGGGTTCGGCGTTCTCGGACAAGGCGAACCTCGGCATCGCCACCGTCCCGGCCGGCTCCACCGGCAAGGCGGGCGCCCCGACCGGCGGTCACAACCTCTCGGTCTACGCCGGTTCGGACAAGGCCCACCAGGCCGCCTCGCTGAAGTTCGTCAACTTCATGACGTCGGCGAAGTCCCAGGCCGCCATCGCGCTGAAGAACTCCACGCTGCCGACGCGTGACGACGCCTACACCGACGCCGTCAAGGCCGACCCGGGCATCGCCGGCTACGGCACGGTCCTCTCCGCCGCCCAGCCGCGCCCGGCGCTGCCGGAGTACAGCTCGCTGTGGGGCCCGCTCGACACCGAGCTGCCCAAGATCGCGGGTGGCAAGGAGTCCCTGGACAAGGGTCTGAGCAACGTCGAGCTGGCCATCGCCAAGCTGGTGCCGGACTTCAGCAAGTGAGCCCGTGTGGCCGCCGGACCCGCCCCGTCCCGACCTCGGTCGGGACGGGGGGACCCCCGAGAGACCGGGGGACGGACCCGGCGGCCACCGGCTGTGTGCGCCCAAATCCTGATCTTGCAGAAGGTGTCGAACCATGACAGTCGCCATCGACCGCGCGACCGGCAAGCGCCGCGGTGACCGAGCACCGCGTCCCGGCCGGATGCAGCGTCTCAAGCACTCGTACCAGAAGTACTGGTACGCGTACGCGATGATCGCCCCGGTCGTCGTCGTACTCGGCGGATTGGTGCTCTATCCGCTGGTTCGGGGCCTCTACCTGACGCTCACGGACGCCAACAGCCTCAACTCGGCCCGCACGATCGGCGTCAACCACATCGACGCCACCTACAAGTTCATCGGGCTGGACAACTACAAGGACATCCTGTGGGGTCCGACGTCGTACGACCGCTTCTGGTCGCACTTCATCTGGACCATCGCCTGGACCGTCATCTGCGTCGCCCTGCACTACTGCGTCGGCCTGGGCCTCGCGCTGCTGCTCAACCAGAAGCTGCGCGGCCGTACGGTCTACCGGCTGATCCTGGTGCTGCCCTGGGCCGTGCCGACCTTCGTCACCGTCTTCGGCTGGCGCTTCATGCTCGCCGACGGCGGCATCATCAACTCCATGCTCGACGCGCTGCACCTGCCGGCACCCTCCTGGCTGGAGGACACCTTCTGGCAGCGCTTCGCCGCCATCATGGTCAACACCTGGTGCGGTGTGCCGTTCATGATGGTCTCGCTGCTCGGCGGACTGCAGTCCATCGACGCGACGCTGTACGAGGCAGCCGAGATGGACGGCGCCAACAAGTGGCAGCAGTTCCGCTTCGTGACCCTGCCGGGCCTCAGGTCGGTCAGCTCCACCGTCGTACTCCTCGGCATCATCTGGACCTTCAACCAGTTCGCCGTGATCTTCCTGCTCTTCGGCAGCACCGCGCCGGACGCGCAGATCCTCGTCACCTGGGCGTACTACCTCGGCTTCGGACAGCAGCCGCGTGACTTCGCCCAGTCGGCGGCCTACGGCATGCTGCTGCTGGCCATCCTGATCGTCTTCACCTCCTTCTACCGCCGCTGGCTGAACCGCAATGACCAGCAGCTCGCGATCTGAGGCGGGAGTCTCCATGAGCACCACCACACTGCAGACGCCTCCGGCCGACCAGGCCACCGGGTCCGCCGAGCCGCCCCGCCCCGCGCGCGGGCGCGGCCGGCGCAGCCTCGCCGGCTCGCTCGCCTCCCACGGCATCCTGACCGTCGCGAGCCTGGTCGCGCTGTTCCCGATCGCCTGGCTCGTCTACCTGTCCCTCGGCCCGGACAAGGACGACTACCTGCACCCCGGACGCATCTGGGACACGATGACGTTCGACAACTACACCTTCGTGCTCCAGCACACGAACTTCTTCGAGTGGATGAAGAGTTCGCTCATCGTGTCGCTCGGCACCACGGTCATCGGCGTGATGGTCGCGGCCACCACCGGCTACGCGGTCTCGCGCATGCGCTTCCCCGGCTACAAGAAGTTCATGTGGGTCCTGCTGGTCACCCAGATGTTCCCGATCGCCGTGCTGATCGTGCCGATGTACCAGATCCTCTCGGACCTGCAGCTCATCGACAGCTACTTCGGCCTGATCCTCGTCTACTGCTCGACGGCGGTGCCCTACAGCGCCTGGCTGCTCAAGGGCTACTTCGACACCATCCCGTTCGAGATCGACGAGGCCGGCCGGGTCGACGGACTGAGCCCCTTCGGCACCTTCTTCCGGCTGATCCTGCCGCTCGCCAAGCCGGGTCTCGCGGTGGCCGCGTTCTACAACTTCATCACCGCGTTCGGTGAGGTCGCCTTCGCCTCGACGTTCATGCTGGACGACTCGAAGTACACCTTCGCCGTCGGCCTCCAGAGCTTCGTCAGCGAGCACGACGCGCAGCGCAACCTCATGGCGGCCACCGCCGTGCTGGTCGCGATACCCGTCTCCGCCTTCTTCTACCTCGTGCAGAAGAACCTGGTGACCGGACTCACCGCGGGCGGCACGAAGGGCTGATCCGCGAGGACGCCCCCGAAACGCCCAGACTCCCGCGCGCTCAGCGCGCGCGGGTGGCGGCCGCGGTGCCCATCCGACCCCGCCAGTACCGCGGCCGCCTCATCCCCCCGCCCCGACGCCTCCCGCCCCGTGCTCCCGGCCTCGCGCGAGCAGGGGTCCTGCCCCCACACCCGATTTCCTCCCCACCCCCGGCAGCGCCCGGAAGCGGGGACCCTCATCGCATCAAGGACGCCATGAGCCAGCACTCCGCCGACCAGGCCCCGAACTCCGTTCTCGCCACCGTCGCCGCGCATCGCGACTGGTGGCGCGACGCGGTGATCTACCAGGTCTATCCGCGCAGCTTCGCCGACAGCAACGGCGACGGCATGGGCGACCTGGAGGGCGTACGTTCCCGACTCCCGTACCTGCGCGACCTCGGCGTCGACGCCGTGTGGCTCAGCCCCTTCTACGCCTCGCCGCAGGCCGACGCCGGCTACGACGTGGCGGACTACCGGGCCGTCGACCCCATGTTCGGCAACCTGCTCGACGCCGACGCCCTGATCCGCGACGCCCACGGCCTGGGCCTCCGGATCATCGTCGACCTCGTGCCCAACCACTCCTCCGACCAGCACGAGTGGTTCAAGCGCGCGCTGCGCGAGGGCCCCGGCTCCTCCCTGCGCGACCGCTACCACTTCCGCCCCGGCAAGGGCGAGGACGGCGAACTGCCGCCCAACGACTGGGAGTCCATCTTCGGCGGCCCGGCCTGGACCCGCGTCACCGAGCCCGACGGCACCGCCGGCGAGTGGTACCTGCACCTCTTCGCGCCCGAGCAGCCCGACTTCAACTGGGAACACCCGGCCGTGGGCGACGAGTTCCGCTCGATCCTGCGGTTCTGGCTGGACATGGGCGTCGACGGCTTCCGTATCGACGTCGCGCACGGCATGGTCAAGGCGGAGGGCCTGCCCGACCTCGGCGGCCACGACCAGCTCAAACTGCTGGGCAACGATGTCATGCCGTTCTTCGACCAGGACGGCGTGCACGACATCTACCGCCAGTGGCGCACTATCCTCGACGAGTACTCGGGCGAGCGCATCTTCGTCGCCGAGGCGTGGACGCCCACCGTCGAGCGCACCGCCAACTACGTGCGCCCCGACGAGCTGCACCAGGCCTTCAACTTCCAGTACCTGGGCTCCCACTGGGAGGCCGAGGAACTGCGCTCGGTGATCGACCGCACCCTCGACGCGATGCGTCCCGTGGGCGCGCCCTCCACCTGGGTGCTCTCCAACCACGACGTCACCCGGCACGCCACCCGCTTCGCCAACGAGGCCGGCCTCGGCACCCAGATCCGCACCGCGGGCGACCGCGAGCTCGGTCTGCGCCGGGCCCGCGCCGCGAGCCTGCTGATGCTGGCGCTGCCCGGCTCCGCCTACGTGTACCAGGGCGAGGAGCTCGGCCTGCCCGACGTCGTCGACCTGCCGGACGAGGCGCGCCAGGACCCGGCCTTCTTCCGGGGCGCCGGACAGGACGGCTTCCGCGACGGCTGCCGGGTGCCGATCCCGTGGACCCGCACCGGCCCGTCGTACGGCTTCGGCGACGGCGGAAGCTGGCTGCCGCAGCCGGCCGAGTGGGCCGAGCTGAGCGTCGAGGCGCAGAGCGGCGTCACGGGCTCCACCCTGGAGCTGTACCGCGACGCGCTGGCCGTGCGGCGCGAGCGCGCCGACCTCGGCGCGGGCGACAGCGTCACGTGGCTGACCGCCCCGGAGGGCGTCCTCGCCTTCCGGCGCGGTGACTTCGTGTGCACCGCGAACACCGGCTCCAAGGCCGTGACCGTCCCCGCCCACGGCCGGGTGCTCGTCGCCAGCGGCGAGGTGACCGTGTCGCAGGACGGCCAGGCGACACTGCCCGCCGACACCACCGTCTGGTGGGCCGTCTGACCCACGCGTGACCTGACCCGCGCGGGTCTCTCGTTTCCGAAGCCGCTACCTCCAGGTGTCGCTCACGGAGTACCCGGCGCCCGAGCCCGTGGTGTAGGCGCGGTTGTCCCCCGACTCCCAGGTCACGGCGCCCGAGGCGTCCTTCTTGATGTACTTGTACGTGAACGAGGTCGACTTGGGCACGATCGCCAGGCGGCCCCAGTACGGGTAGGAGGCCGCGGACAGCGGGATCGCGTCGGCGGTGTTCCAGGAGCCGAGCGCGGGGATCGAACCGACCACGTACACGTTCGTGCCGTAGACGGTGGTCGCGGTCACCCCGAAGGTCAGGTCCGTCGCGTCCGCGTCGGCCACGTTCCAGGAGTTCTGCGCGGTCACCGCCGCCGTGCCGGTGGTCAGGGTCCGGTTGGCGTTGGACTCCCAGGTGACGTTCCCCGAGGCGTCCTTCTTGATGTACTTGTACGTGATCGTGCTGTTCGCCGGGACCGCGACGTCCGCCTTCCAGACCGGGTAGCCGGACGAGGACAGCTTCACCGCGCTCGCCGGGTTCCAGCCGCCGAGAGCCGCGGCCGAACCGACCACGTACACGTCCGTGCCGGAGGTGGTCGACGCGTACGCGCCGAAGGTCGCCGTCACCGAGCCCGTGCCCGGATCGGTGCCGGCACCGCCGCCGCAGTTGACGGTGCAGACGTAGTCCGGGTCGTAGAACGCGACGGCGCCCTTGGCGGGGACGGTCAGCGAGGCCCTGCCGCCGGTCACCGTGACCGAGCCGGCGCCGCCGTCGATGACGTTCGGGTAGGTGCCGTCCGCGAGACCGGTCGTGTAGGTGTGGGTGTTCGCGGCCGAACTGTTGTTGATGGCGACGAAACCGGCGCCGCCCCGGCCGAAGCCGATCACGTTGGCCGCGGGGGACTGCCAGTCGGCGACGGCGTACCCGGCGGCCGCGTTGTGCCAGCCGATCATGCCGGAGACCGCGGTGTCACGGTCGAGGCAGTACCAACCGGAGGCGCAGTTCGTGTCGGTGACGAGACCGCCGCCCGAGTTCGGCGGGGCCTGGTCGCTCTGGCCGAAGGTCCAGCCCGCGTACACCGACGGCCGGCCGTAACCGCGGGCGAGCTGGTAGACGTTGGCGAGCACGGCGGTCGCGCCGTCCTTGTAGCTCAGCGAGTAGCCGTTGCGCTCGGTGTCGTGGTTGGTGACCAGGGTGGTGGAGTTCGCCTCCGCGACCAGCCCCCAACTGCTGCCGAAACCGGCGAGGTTGGCGATGTCGCCCTGGAACTGCGCCTTGATCTGGGAGGCGAAGGCGAAGTCGAGGACGTCACCGCTGCCGTAGTACTCGTCGATGGAGGGCGGGGTGCCGGGATAGACCTCCTGGGTGATGTACGGTGCCGAGCCCGAGGTCGTGGTGTGCAGCCCGGCGACGATGGCCTTCATGTCGGCGGCCTCGATGTGCTTGGCGGCGTCGACCCGGAATCCGTCGACGCCCAGGTCGATCTGCTGGTTGAGGAAACCGGTGATCTTCGCGCGGACATTGCTCTCGGCCGTGTCCAGGTCCGGCATGCCGAGCAGTTCGCAGTGCTGGACCTGATGGCGGTTGGTCCAGTCGGTGATCGTCGTGGTGCAGTCGTCGCTGTCGGCCGGGTCGTAGTCAGGGGTGTCGTACTTGTTCGAGACGACCGTGCCGTTGTACCCGGTGCCGGTCTGGCCGGCGGTGTGGTTGATCACCGCGTCGGTGTAGACCTTGATGCCGGCCGCGTGACACGTGTCGACCATGGCCTTGAAGGCGGCGGCCGTACCGAAACGGCTGTCGAGGTTGTAGGAGTAGGGCTGGTAGACGTCCCACCAGTAGTAGTTCGACTGCTTCAACGACTCGGCGGGCGGCGCCACTTGGACCGCCCCGTAGCCGGCCGGGTCGAGCACGTTCGTACACTCGGACGCGACCGACTTCCAGTTCCATTCCCACAGGTTGGCGATCACGTCGCCGTTGGGGACGCCCGTGTCCGCCGCCGCTGCCGGCTGGGCGGGCAGTGCGGCCAGCCCGCCGAGCGCCAGCGCGACGGTCGCCAGCAGCCGGGAAACCCTTCTTCGCCGTAAAACCATCGGGGATGCGGCTCCTCTCCGGATCGGTCAGCGCGGCCGCGGGGACGCGGAGCTGACCCGTGTGGAGCGTGGGACCGCCCAAGGGGGCGCGTCAATAAGGGAGTTGGAAGTTCTTTCGACATCTTGCTGAAACATGATTGCAAGCGGTACGTTCCGATCCCCCCACCCGCACGACGAAGTGCAGGAGTACACACACATGGCACGGAAGAAGCTCGCGGCCTCGTTCGCCCTCGTGGCGGGCCTGGCGGTCACAGTGGCCGTTCCCCCCGGTACGGCGGCGGCCTCGCCGCCCGGCACCAAGGACGTCACCGCCGTCATGTTCGAGTGGAAATTCGACTCGGTCGCCAAGGAATGCACCAACACGCTGGGCCCCGCCGGATACGGCTACGTCCAGGTGTCCCCGCCCGCCGAGCACATACAGGGCTCGCAGTGGTGGACCTCGTACCAGCCCGTCAGCTACCGGATCGCCGGCCGGCTCGGCGACGCCACCGCCTTCAAGAACATGATCAGCACCTGCCACGCGGCCGGTGTGAAGGTCGTGGCGGACACGGTGATCAACCACATGGCCGCCGGTTCCGGTACCGGCACGGGAGGTTCTTCGTACACGAAGTACAACTACCCGGGCCTCTACTCGTCCGCCGACATGGACGACTGCACCTCCACCATCAGCGACTACACCAACCGGGCCAACGTCCAGAACTGCGAACTCGTCGGTCTCGCCGACCTGGACACGGGCGAGGAGTACGTCCGGTCGGCCATCGCCGGCTACATGAACTCCCTGCTCGGCTACGGCGTCGACGGCTTCCGGATCGACGCGGCCAAGCACATGCCTGCCGCCGACCTCGCCAACATCAAGTCCCGGCTGAGCAACCCGTCCGTCTACTGGAAGCAGGAGGCCATCTACGGCGCGGGCGAGGCCGTGCAGCCCACCGAGTACACCGGCAACGGCGACGTACAGGAGTTCCGCTACGCCTACGACCTCAAGCGGGTCTTCAACAACGAGAACCTCGCCTACCTGAAGAACTACGGCGAGGGCTGGGGCTACATGAACAGCTCCGTCGCGGCCGTCTTCGTCGACAACCACGACACCGAGCGCAATGGATCCACGCTCAACTACAAGGACGGGGCGAACTACACCCTCGCCAACGTCTTCATGCTCGCCTACCCCTACGGCGCCCCCGACATCAACTCCGGCTACGAGTGGTCGAACGCGGACGCCGGCCCGCCCAACGGCGGTACGGTCAACGCCTGCTGGCAGGACGGCTGGAAGTGCCAGCACGCCTGGCCCGAGATCAAGTCGATGGTCGCCTTCCGTAACGCCACCCGGGGACAAGCGCTTTCCAACTGGTGGGACAACGGCAACGATGCGATCGCTTTCGGCCGGGGCGGCAAGGGCT
This sequence comes from Streptomyces sp. NPDC056738, assembly GCF_042790435.1. Classification (NCBI taxonomy): domain Bacteria; kingdom Bacillati; phylum Actinomycetota; class Actinomycetes; order Kitasatosporales; family Streptomycetaceae; genus Streptomyces; species Streptomyces sp. NPDC056738. The sequence goes on along the minus strand of NZ_JBHTZF010000003.1, from coordinate 172,967 downwards.
TCGTGGCCATCAACCACGAGACCTCCTCGCTGAGCCGGACGTACAGCACCTCCCTGGCCGCGGGAGCCTACTGCAACGTCCAGAACAACACGAGCATCACCGTGAACAGTTCGGGCCAGTTCACGGCGACGCTGGGCGCCAACACGGCACTCGCGATCTATGCGGGCAAGTCGAGCTGCTGAAAAGCCTTTCCGCATGTTGCAAGACTCTTGCTGTAAACCTTGCGTGAGCGATACGGTCACGCGGGCGTTCGGCATCGTGGCCGAAACGCTGCGCGGGGTCGGACCCGAGTACGCCGTAATCGCTAGGAGTTCACGACTGTGGACCTGATACCGAGAGGGCCGGCGGGCCGCACCAGCCGCCCCAGGCTGCGTGCAGCCGTCCTCGCCGCCGCACTGGCCGTATCGCTTGCGCAACCCCTTGTGGCGCGGGCCCAGACCCCGCCCGCACCGCCGTCGGACGCGAAGCTCGCCGCGACGCCGTCCCGGCACGACTCCACCCGTGACCAGTTCTACTTCGTCATGCCGGACCGTTTCGCCAACGGCGACACCTCCAACGACAAGGGCGGACTGACCGGCTCCCGGCTGTCGACCGGCTACGACCCCACCGACAAGGGCTTCTACCAGGGCGGCGACCTCAAGGGCCTGACGAAGCGGCTCGACTACATCAAGGACCTCGGCACCACCGCCATCTGGATGGCGCCGATCTTCAAGAACCAGCCCGTCCAGGGCACCGGCAAGGACGCCTCGGCCGGCTACCACGGCTACTGGATCACCGACTTCACCAAGGTCGACCCGCACTTCGGCACCAACAAGGACCTGGAGACCCTGATCTCCAAGGCCCACGCCAAGGGCATGAAGGTCTTCTTCGACGTCATCACCAACCACACCGCCGACGTCGTCGACTACGAGGAGAAGTCCTACAGCTACCTCTCCAAGGGCGCCTTCCCGTACCTGACCAAGGACGGCCGGCCCTTCGACGACGCGGACTACGCGGACGGCACCAGGAAGTTCCCGTCGGTGGACGCCGACTCCTTCCCCCGCACGCCGACGGTCCCGGCCGCGAAGAAGAACGCCAAGGTCCCGTCGTGGCTCAACGACACGACCATGTACTCCAACCGCGGTGACTCCACCTACGCCGGCGAGTCCACCACCTACGGCGACTTCTCCGGCCTCGACGACCTGTGGACCGAGCGTCCCGAGGTCGTCAGCGGCATGGAGAAGATCTACGAGAAGTGGGTCGAGGACTTCGGTATCGACGGCTTCCGGATCGACACCGTCAAGCACGTGAACATGGAGTTCTGGACGCAGTGGGCGACCGCCCTCGACGCGTACGCGGCCCGGCACGGGCGCAAGAACTTCTTCATGTTCGGCGAGGTCTACTCCGCCGACACGTCGATCACCTCCCCGTACGTCACCCAGGGCCGTCTCGACGCCACGCTCGACTTCCCGTTCCAGGACGCGGCCCGCTCCTACGCCTCGCAGGGCGGCAGCGCGCAGAAGCTCTCGTCCCTGTTCGCGGACGACTACAAGTACACGACCGACAAGGCGAACGCCTACGAGCAGGTCACCTTCCTCGGCAACCACGACATGGGCCGCATCGGGTACTTCCTGGACCAGGACAACCCCAAGGCGACCGACGCCGAACTGCTGAAGAAGGACCGGCTCGCCAACGAGCTGATGTTCCTCAGCCGCGGCAACCCCGTCGTCTACTACGGCGACGAGCAGGGCTTCACCGGCGCCGGCGGTGACAAGGACGCCCGGCAGACGATGTTCGCCTCCAAGGTCGCCGACTACCTCGACGACGACGAGATCGGCACCGACCGCACCCACGCGAGCGACGCCTACGACACCGGCGCCCCGCTCTACAAGACGATCAGCGCCCTCTCCAAGCTGCGCAAGGACAACCCGGCCCTCGCCGACGGAGTCCAGACCGAGCGGTACGCCGCGGACGGCGCCGGCGTCTACGCCTTCTCCCGCACCGACGCGAAGACCGGCACCGAGTACGTCGTCGCCGTGAACAACGCCGACGAGGCCAAGGCGGCCACGTTCGCGACCGGTTCGGCGAACATGGACTTCCGGGCCGTATACGGAACCTCGGCTTCGGTGAAGAGCGACGCGGACAAGAAGGTCACCGTCACGGTCCCGGCCGGAGCGGCGATCGTCTTCAAGGCCGCCGGCCGGCTCGCCGCCCCCGCGACCAGGCCCACGCTGACCCTGAAGGCCCCCGCCGCGGGCGCCACCGGCACCGTCGAACTGTCGGCGGACGTCACCGGCGGACAGCTCGACCGGGTCGTCTTCGCCGCCCAGGTGGGCAACGGCACGTGGCACACGCTCGGCTCCGCCGACCACGCCCCCTACAAGGTCACCCAGGCCATCGGCAAGGACGTACCGGCCGGAACCGCCCTGCGCTACAAGGCCGTCGTCGTCGACTCGGCCGGACGCACGGCGAGCGCGACGGCCGAGTCCACCACCGGCACCGCGCCCGCCCCGGAGGTCCCGGCGGCCTCCTCGCGCGACTACGCGGTCGTCCACTACAAGCGCACCGACGGCGACTACACCGACTGGCGCCTGTACGCCTGGGGCGACATCGCCGACGGCGAGGGCACGACCTGGCCCGCCGGGCACGACTTCGTCGGCCGCGACGCCTACGGCGCCTTCGCCTACGTCAAGCTGAAGCCCGGAGCCTCCAGCGTCGGCTTCCTCGTCATCGACAAGGACGGCAACAAGGACGTCGCGAGCGACCGCACGATCGACGTCACCAAGACCGGCGAGGTCTGGGTCGAACAGGGCAAGGACACCGTCCTGACCGAGCAGCCCGACCTGCCCGCCCAGGACAAGACCAAGGCGGTCATTCACTACCACCGCGCCGACGGCGACTACGCCGGCTGGGGTCTGCACACCTGGACCGGAGCGGCGACGCCCACGGACTGGACGAAGCCCCTGGAGCCGGTGCGGACCGACGCCTACGGTGCCGTGTTCGAGGTGCCGCTCGCCGAGGGCGCCGGCAGCCTCAGCTACATCCTGCACAAGGGCGACGACAAGGACCTGCCCACCGACCAGTCGCTGGACCTGACGGCGAACGGCCACGAGGTGTGGCTGCTGAACGGCCAGGAGAAGTACCTGCTGCCGCAGCCCAAGGGCAGCGCGGCCGCGCTCGACCTGACCACGTCCAAGGCGATCTGGATCGACCGGTACACCGTCGCCTGGAACGGCTCCGACGCCGCCGTCTCCACGCAGCTCCTCTCCTCCCACGACGGCTCGATCGCCGTCAAGGACGGCGGGCTGACCAGCGACGACGAGCGCTGGCTGCGGCTGGGGAAGACCACCCTCACCGACGCCCAGAAGGCCAAGTACCCGCACCTGAAGGCGTACACCGCCTGGTCGGTGGACCCGCGCGACCGCGACCGGGTGCGCTCCGCGCTCGGCGGTCAGCTCGTCGCCTCGCAGCGGGCCGCGAACGGCGCCGTGCTCGCGGCGACCGGCGTGCAGATCGCCGGCGCCCTCGACGACCTGTACCCCGCGACGAAGGCGAACCTCGGACCGGTCTTCCACCAGGGCGTCCCCACCCTCTCGGTGTGGGCCCCGACCGCCCAGTCGGTGAGTCTCGACCTCGGCGGCTCCACCGTCGCGATGAAGCGCGACGGCGCCACCGGCGTCTGGTCCGTCACCGGAAAGAAGTCCTGGACGGGCAAGCCCTACCGCTACGTCGTGAAGGTGTGGGCGCCGACCGTCCGGAAGATCGTCACCAACAAGGTGACCGACCCGTACTCGGTGGCCCTGACCGCCGACTCGGAGCGCAGCCTGGTCGTCGACCTCGACGCCAGGTCCCTCGCCCCCTCGGGCTGGTCCTCGCTCAAGAAGCCCAAGGCCGTACCGCTGAAGGACGCGCAGATCCAGGAACTGCACGTCCGTGACTTCTCGGTGGCGGACAAGACCGTCCCCGCGAAGGACCAGGGCACCTACCTCGCCTTCACGGACAAGAACAGCGACGGCTCCAGGCACCTGAAGGCGCTGGCCAGGTCCGGCACCTCGTACGTGCACCTGCTGCCCGCGTTCGACATCGCCACCATCCCCGAGAAGAAGGCGGACCAGCAGAGCACCGACTGCGACCTGGCCTCCTACGCCGCCGACTCCGAGAAGCAGCAGGAGTGCGTGGCGAAGACCGCCGCCAAGGACGCCTACAACTGGGGCTACGACCCGTACCACTACACGGTCCCCGAGGGCTCCTACGCCACCGACCCCGACGGCACCGGCCGCACGGTCGAGTTCCGCAAGATGGTCAAGTCGCTCAACGAGGACGGCCTCAGGGTCGTCATGGACGTGGTCTACAACCACACCGCCGCGAGCGGCCAGGCCGACACCAGCGTCCTGGACAAGATCGTCCCCGGCTACTACCAGCGGCTCCTCGCCGACGGCAGCGTCGCCAACTCCACCTGCTGCTCCAACACGGCGACCGAGAACGCCATGATGGGCAAGCTGGTCGTCGACTCGATCGTCACCTGGGCCAAGGAGTACAAGGTCGACGGCTTCCGCTTCGACCTCATGGGACACCAGCCCAAGGCCAACATCCTCGCGGTCAGGAAGGCCCTCGACGGGCTGACCCCCGCGAAGGACGGCGTCGACGGCAAGAAGATCATCCTGTACGGCGAGGGCTGGAACTTCGGCGAGGTCGCCGACGACGCCCGGTTCGTCCAGGCCACCCAGAAGAACATGGCCGGCACGGGCATCGCGACCTTCTCCGACCGTGCCCGTGACGCCGTCCGCGGCGGCAGCCCCTTCGACTCCGACCCCGGGGTCCAGGGCTTCGGCTCGGGCCTGTACACCGACCCCAACTCCTCCACCGCCAACGGCACCCCGGCCGAGCAGAAGGCCCGCCTGCTGCACTACCAGGACCTCATCAAGGTCGGCCTGACCGGCAACCTGGCGGCGTACCGCTTCACCGACACCGACGGCAAGGAGGTCAAGGGCTCCGAGATCGACTACAACGGCCAGCCCGCGGGCTACGCGGCGGCCCCCGGCGACGCGCTCGCCTACGCCGACGCCCACGACAACGAGTCGCTGTACGACGCGCTGACGTACAAGCTGCCCGCGTCGACGAGCGCCGCCGACCGGGCCCGGATGCAGGTCCTCGCGATGGCGACGGCCACCCTCTCGCAGGGTCCGTCCCTCTCCCAGGCCGGCTCCGACCTGCTGCGCTCCAAGTCCCTGGACCGCAACTCCTTCGACAGCGGTGACTGGTTCAACGCCATCCACTGGAACTGCCAGGACGGCAACGGATTCGGGCGCGGGCTGCCGATGGCCGCCGACAACACCTCGAAGTGGCCGTTCGCCAAGCCGCTGCTGACCTCCGTCAAGGTCGGCTGCGAGCAGATCGACGGCACCTCGGCCGCCTTCCAGGACCTGCAGCGGATCCGCACGGGCGAGAAGGTCTTCTCGCTCTCCACGGCCGCCCAGGTGCAGTCGCAGCTCTCCTTCCCGCTGTCGGGCAAGGACGAGACCCCCGGAGTGATCACGGCGCGCCTCGGCGACCTCGTGATCGTCTTCAACGCGACCCCGGAGAAGCAGAAGCAGACCGTCGGCTCGCTGGCCGGTTCGGCGTACGCGCTGCACCCGGTGCAGGCGCAGGGCGCGGACCCGGTCGTCAAGTCCTCGTCCTACGCGAAGGACACGGGCTCCTTCACCGTCCCGGCCCGCACGGTGGCGGTGTTCACCCGGACCCCGTGACCTGGGCCTGACCCGGCGGGGGCGGCCCCGGACACCCTGAGCACGACGGGGCGTCCGGGGCCGCCCCCGTCGTCGTGCCGGTGCTGCGGCTAGGGTGACCGGGACCTTTCACCGGAACAGGAGTGCCCATGCCGCAGATCACCGTCGAGACCTCCCCGGCCCTCGACCACGTCGACTGGAGCGCGTTCGCGCTCGCGCTGCACCCCGTGATCGTCGAGATCGCGGCCGCGCGGCTGGAGGCGTGCAAGCTGCGCACCCTGCGGACCGAGGACGAGGTCGTGGGAGACGTGGTGGCCACGGGCACGGGAGGTCCCGCCATCGTCCATGTCGGCATCGCCCTGCTGGCCGGCCGCAGCGACGAGACCAAGGCGAGGCTGACCGAGGCCACGCTGGAACTGCTCCGCAAGCACATCGAGCCCGTGGACGGGGTCACGCTGCACGTGTCCGTCGAGGTGCGCGATCTCGACCCGTCCTACCGGAAGTTCGAGGCGTAGGACCCGCTCCCGCGCGCCGCGCCTCCGGGGGCCTTCCTACGCCTCGGGCGGCGAGGCGAGCGCGAGCAGCCGGACGACGAGGTCGGTGAACGGCCCGTCGCCCGGTTCGTCCTTGAGCCCCCCGCGCAGCAGCGCGGCGACCTCGGGGTCGTAGGCGGCGCTGACCGCCGCCAGGGCCGCGAAGTCGTGCACGAGCTGCACCTCCAGCTCGCCGCGCGGAATCCGCCGTCCGTCCAGCCAGATCAGCGCCGTCGACTCGACCAGCGAGATCCAGGACCGGATCACCAGCTCCAGCCGGGCCGGCGGTTCCTCGACGTCCAGATGCGACAGGATCTGGAGGTAGGCCGCCTGCCGTACGGCGTCGATGAGGGCGTTGGTGGTCGACGAGCCGACGGCCGGGCCGCCCCGCATCAACGCGGCGAAACCGGGCCCGTGGTCGTCCACGAAGTCGAAGAAGCGGCGCATCACCCGCAGCAGCCGCGTGCCCAGCGGACCCTCGCGGCTCTCCACGAACCGGCCCGCGAGATCGTCCGCGGCGCGCTGCAACGCCGCTTCGTACAGGCTGAGTTTGCCCGGGAAGTAGTGGTACACCAGCGGCCGCGAGATGCCCGCGGCCGAGGCTATCTCGTCGATCGAGACCTCGTCGGGCGAGCGTCGGCTGAACAGTTCGAGGGCGACGCCGATCAACTGCTGCCGTCGCTCCTCGACACCCATCCTGCGGCGTACCCCGGTTGTCATGCGGACACTTTACCGATCGCGTCCGGCCCTGATCGGGCCGGTACGGGCGGCGGATGTTCACATGTCCAGCACGATTCGCCCACCTCGTGTCCGCGAGACGCAGATGAGCATCGAGTCGTCACGCTCCGCGTCCGTCAGCAGTTCGTCGCGGTGCTCGATCTCCCCTTCCAGGACGCGCTGCCGGCAGGTTCCGCAGAACCCCTGCTCACAGGAGTAGAGCGTGCCGGGCAGCTCCGCGCGGACCGCGGCGAGGACCGTCGTGCCGGCGGGCACGGTCACCGTGCGTCCGCTGCGCCGCAGTTCGACCTCGAAGGCGCCGTCGCCGCCGTCGGGCGCGCGGGCGGTGAACCGCTCCAGGTGCAGTTCCGCGCCGTCCGGGATCCGGGCCGCGACCGCCGCCATGAGTCCGTCGGGCCCGCAGCAGTAGACCGCCGTGCCCGGGACGAGATCCGCGAACAGCGCGTCCAGGTCCGGCAGTCCGTCCTCGTCCTCGGCGACGACGGTGACCTTAGAGCCGTCCAGCTTCTCGATCTCCTCCAGGAACGGCATCGAGGCCCGGGTCCGGCCGCCGTACAGCAGCCGCCAGTCGGTGCCCTCCGGGAGGGACCGCAGCATCGGCAGCACCGGGGTGATCCCGATCCCGCCCACGACGAAGACGTACGCCGGTGCCGCCACGAGCGGGAAGCGGTTGCGGGGCCCGCGCACCTCGACCCGCATGCCCTCACGGAGGTCCTCGTGCACCTCGCGCGAGCCGCCCCGCCCGTCCTCGACGAGCCGGGTCGCGACGGTGTACGCCGAACGGTCCTCGGGATCCCCGCACAGGGAGTACTGCCGGACGAGCCCGGAGGGCAGCACCAGGTCGAGGTGGGCTCCCGGCCGCCAGGGCGGCAGGGGTGGCAGGCCGGCTCCCTCCAGGCGCGTCAGGACGACACCGTCGGCGACGAGCTCGTGCCGGGCGACCCGCAGTCGCAGGGCCCGGGTGCGGGGCCGGCCGGAGAGGGGTTCTTCCAGGGCGGGCAGCGGCCACAGCGGTGACGCCTCGATCCGGCGGCGCATCGCGCGTCGTACGAGCACGGCCGCGCCGGCGACGGCGACGACGGTCCGCAGCCTGGGCATCACGCGGCACCCGTGTTCTTCTCGGCGGCCGTGGCGGCCGGGGAGGAGGCGAGATAGGCGATGGCCTGCTCGGTGGAGCCCTCCTGCGAGGGGTGGTAGGTGCGGCTGAGGTAGCGCGGGACGGACCTGAGCAGGTCCCCGGTCGGCGGCAGCACGCCCCGCTTGCCGCTGACGTAGAAGTCCTTGAAGCTCGCCCTGCCGTTCACGAGGGTCGGATCGTTCTCCATGAAGAAACGGGCGCCGCGCTGCCACAGGAAGACGAGCGCGGTGAAGGCGGTCGCCCAGGTCCGCGCGCGTCTGCGATAGCTGCCGTCGAGGTGCTGGAACAGGTCGAACGCCACCGAGCGGTGCTCGACCTCCTCCGCGCCGTGCCAGCGCATCAGATCCAGCATGACCGGATCGGCCCCGCGCCGGTCCAGTTCTCCCGCGTTCAGGATCCAGTCGCCGAGGAAGGCGGTGTAGTGCTCGATCGCGGCGATCAGGGCGACGCGCTCCAGCAGCCACCAGCGGCGCGCCCGGCCCGGGGGCAGCGTCCGGTCGCCGAGCAGCTTCTCGAAGAGCCAGTCGACCTGCGCGGTGTACGGCGTCGGGTCGAGCCCGAGTTCCGCCAGGTGGGGCAGCACCTCGTCGTGCGCCTGCGAGTGCGTGGCCTCCTGCCCGATGAACCCGATGACGTCCTCGCGCAGCCGCTCGTCCCGGATGAGCGGCAGGACCTGCCGGTACACGTGCACGAACCAGCGCTCGCCGGCCGGCAGCAGCAGGTGCAGCACGTTCATCGTGTGCGTGGCGAACGGCTCGTCGGGCACCCAGTGCAGCGGTGTGTCCTCCCACGAGAACGACACCTTCCGTGCCGTGAGGGCCGTCCGCTCGGACTCGACCGGCCGGGGCTGCCGGGCCTGCGTGTTAGACATGGCGTCAATGTACTGACGGGTAGGCGCTCGGAGAAGCCCTGTGCGCCCACTTGTTTACGTCGGTGTCAGCAGTCCGCGCCGGGTGTCCGGCCCATTGTGCGGTACGGGCCTTCAGCGCAGCCCGGTGATGCCCCGGCCGTCCGTCAGGGTTCCCTTCAGCTCGGCCCGCGCCCCCTGCGTCGTCCGTACGGTGAGCAGGGGCCCCGCCGCCGAGCCGCGCACCCCGCCCGTCGCCTCCACCGAGGCCGTGCCCTTGCCGCCGGCCGCGAGGAGATACCACACCCCCGCGCCCGACTTCCACAGCACACCGGCGAGCACGTGCGGATCGCGGGAGCCGCAGGCGGGGGAGTTCGCGGCCTGCGCGGCGACCGCCCCGTACGGTCCGCCCGGGGTGCGGAACTGGGCCATCACCCGGGTGCCGCCGCCCCGCCAGGTGTCGGCGCGCGTGCACACCCAGTCGCCCGATCCGCTCCCGTCCGGCAGCGGCTGGCGCGCGTACTCCCAGGCGTTCACGGTCCGCACGCCCTGCGAGCGCGCCGAGGCCAGCGAGCACGCGAAGGGCGCCCACTCCCGCAGGCTCTCCGCTCCCGCCGCCTCCCGGGGCGCGGCCGGCCGGCCCGCCGTGAGATGGGCCGGGACCAGCTCGCCGAGGTCGGACAGCAGCCGGGTGCCCGAGGCGTCCTGCACCTGGAGCACGTTCCACGACGTGCACGCGCCGGTCGCCGGCGGTCCGGCCAGCGGGGAGGTGGAGCCGTCGGCGGACAGCGTGAGGTCCATCGCCCCGGCGGAGGGCTTCAGCAGGTCGCGCTCGGCGGCCTTGGTCACCCAGGGGGCCGTCAGATAGCGGACGTTGCCGTCGGCCCGGCCCAGCACGACCGCGCTCGCCTCCGCCCCCTTCGCCCCGTCGACCCGCGCGAAGTCGAGGGCCGCGCCGCCCGTCCCGTCCTTCGGCTCCGCGTAGCGCACGACGCGCAGACCGTCGTAGAGGAGCACCACGCGGGCCTGGTCGACCTCGCCCGCGTACAGCAGTTGGGGCGGTCCGGGCGGGGCCCCGGAGGGGGTGCCGGGTGTCGCCGAGACCTGGACGGACTCGCCGGGCCTGGCCCAGACGGCGAGCGCGCGGCGCAGCAGCGCGGAGTCGTCGACGAGACCGCCGCGCGCGGGCCAGACGGAGAAGTCGGTGCGCGCGGAGGACTCCCAGGCCGCGGCCGCCACCCGCTGCACCTTGGCCGGGTCGAGCGCGGCCTCGGCGGCCGGGTTCTGGGCGTAGGAGGGGGCCGCGGCGCCGTCCGGGCCCCAGCCGTCGCCGGGCAGCGCGAGCAGCGCGCCGCACACGGCCACGGCGGCGGTGGCGGCGAGGGCGGCCTTCATGTGCTGCCGGCGCCGCATCAGATCGGTGGGCCGGGCCTGCAGCGAGCAGGGGTCGAACTCGGGGGAGTCGAGCAGCGCGTCGCGCGCCTCGACGGCCGAGGCCTCCTTCAGCGCCGCGGCCGGGTCCTCGACCCCCGCGGCCGTCAGCACCTGGCGCAGCCGCGGGTCGGCCAGCCGCTCCAGCCCGCGCAGCACGTACGCGGCCCGGGCCGGCCCCGAGAGCGCGGACAGCCGCTGGTCCAGGGCCAGTTCGTCGGCGCCGCCCGAGCGCGGGAAGAGCCGCAGGCCCCACACCTGGGGGAGGAACGGCGGAAGCTGGGCCCGCTTGGGCCACGCCCACCGCTTGAGCGGCAGCCCGGCCTCCAGCGCCGTCCGCACCACCTGGAGGCGTACGAAGGCGTAGCCGGGGTCGCCGTCACGGCCGCCGCCGCTCTGCTGGGCGGGGATCACCGAGGCGTCGCCCGCCGCCCGGCCCCGGGGCAGCGCGCGCTGGGTGAGGGCGTGCGCGGTCAGCACGCGCCGGTTGCGGCCGAGGCTCGGCGGGAGCATCAGATAGGCGAGCCGGACCAGCCGCGGGTAGTGCTCGACGAGCGCGGCCTCGGCCTGCTCGACGTCGACGACCGCTCCGGAGGAGGGTGCGGGGCGCGGGGCTACATCCTGTGACTGCACGTTCAGCAGAACGAGCGAATGGGCGGATGGTCACCGGCCCCGGCGGGCGGCCGGGCTCCTCCGCGGGACCGGCGGGGCTTCGCGGAGCCGTCCGGGACTCAGTCCGCGGACTCCCCGGGTTCCACGAGAAGGCGGGCGTAGTTCGCCATCGACCGCTGGTAGCGCGGCAGATGGGGGGCCAGTGCGCCGATCACCAGGGCCAGGCCCTCGCGTTCGCGGCCGAGGTCGGCGAGGCAGAGCGCCAGCGTGGCCCGTACCGCGTCGTCCAACTCGTCCGAGGGGGCGACCAGTTCGGGAGTGAGCAGCTTGACGCCCTCGTCCGCCTGTCCGATGTTCCGCAGTGAACTGGAGAGCTGGATCTTCGCCCGGCGGCCCTTGTACCCGCTCAGGCCGCGGGCGAGTGCCTCCCGGTACAGAGGGACGGCCTTGTCCGAGTGGCCCGTCGAGTCCCAGGAACAGGCCTGCTCGAAGGGGCCCAGAGGGCTGCCCTCGGGCAGTTCGGCGACCAGCGCGTCGATCACCGCCCGGAAGTCCGCCGCCCGCTCTTCCTCGTAGTCGTCGAAGCGGGCCCAGGCCGCCGCCGTACGCTCTTCCCAGTCTTCGTTCACGGGTGCCACCCTCGCACAGCCGTGTCCCCGGCGGTACCGGGTTCCCGCCCGCGCCGGGGCGCATTGAGCAGGGGAGCGCCCGCAGCCGTATCGAAGACAGAGCCCTCGCCGGGGCTCTTCTCGGCGTGAACGCCGACAGGTACCGGAGGAACGTATGAGGTTGACACGCGGGAAGCTTCTGGCCGGGGCGGCCGCGGCCGCCCTGCTGGCCCTGACCGGCTGCGGCGGCGGATCGGACGGCAAGGACGGTGCCGCGAAGGAGACCGTCCCGGCCACGGCGACCGGCAGTCTGGAGGAGCTGGCCGCCGAGGTGAAGTGCAAGCCGAGCATCCAGACCGACGCGGACGAGATCCGCCAGGGTGTCTGCAAGATCAGCACCGGCAAGTTCATCCTGGCGACCTTCGCCACCGACCGCGGCCAGCGCGAGTGGCTCGACGGGGCCAAGGACTACGGCGGCTCGTACCTCGTGGGCGCCAAGTGGGTGGCGGTCGGGGACCAGAAGATGGTCACGACCTTGCGCGGCCATCTCGGCGGAACCCTGGAGCAGGGGACCCAGCACGGGGCCGGTCACTCCGGTCACCACAGCGGCTGACCACGGGATCCCGGCCCGGCCGTCCCGGCGGCCGACCGGCCGGGATCCGGGCCCACACGGCGGAAGGCCGGTGACGGGAGATCCCGTCACCGGCCTTCGCTTCAGGGTGTTACTTGCAACGCTGACCGTTGTTGATGCAGGTGACCATCTTGTTCATCAGGTTCTCGTCGAAGACGTTGATGAAGTCGTCGTGGTCGGTGGCGGCCTTGTGGAGCTGCTCCGGGAAACCGTCCACCGCGTAGGCGTTCTTGATCTGCCCGTTGGTGAGGGTCGGGGCCCGGAAGCCGTAGACCAGGCGCATCGTGAGCTGCGGGATCGCCTTGAAGCCGTTGGCGCAGTTGCCCTGGGCGTCGGCGAAGGCCACGTGCGTACGGTGGTTGGCGCTGTCCGCGTTCACGCCGTCCCAGCAGCTCTGGAAGGCGAAGGTGCGCACCACGGTGCTGCCGCGGGGGCAGATCGGGTACTGCTGGGTGAGCTGCACCTTGTTCTCGAAGCCGGTGCAGCTCCAGTGCGCGTTGGCGTTCGCGAGACCGTTGGTCGTGGTCTTCGCGTCACCGGTGATGATGCGCAGGAACTTCGGCATCGCGACGACCTTGCTCGCCGGGTTGCCGACGAACTTGATCTGCGCCTGCTTCACCTGCTGGATCTGGCCGACGTTGAGTTCCTTGCCGCCGCCCAGGTTGTTCTGGTCGAAGTCCTGCGTGCCGTTCTGGATACGCACGACCGGCCAGTAGTACGACGACTTGTCGCCCTGGTTGGCGCAGGACGTCTGGGCCGCCGCGAAGGTGTCGTTGGTGGCGAAGGCGTCGTTCGACTGGTTGCCGACGTAGTCGTGCAGGTGGTGCGCACCGTTGGTGACACCGGGAGCCACGATCACGTTGTCCGTGTTGAACTTCTTGTTCGCGTTGACACCGCAGGACGTCGTGAACGTACCGGCCGAACCGGCCGCCTGCGTCCGGGCCTTGCGGGCGACGTTCGGCTGGACCTTCGTGATGTCGACGAAGTCGGCCGCGACCGGGCCGTTGCCGGCCTGTCCGCCGTTGCCCGCCTGCGCACCGCCGCCTGCGGCGGGGGCGCTCGCACTCGCGGAGGCACCGGCACCGGCACCCGCACCCGCACCCGCGCCGGCACCGGCACCGGCACTGGCGCTCGCGCCGGCGGACGGGGCCGCCGTGGCGCCGCCGTTGTTCTGCCCGCCGTTGGTCTGCCCGCTCGCGGGCTGTCCCGTGCAGGTGGAGAGCCCGTCGAGCCAGCCCGGAGCCTTGCCGCCGACGCGGTTGATCTCCAGCTTGATCCGGTCGATGATCACCGAACGGTTCTGCTTCAGCGGCGTGAGGATGGAGTTCTGGACGAAGCTCGCGTCCCTGGCCTGCGCGTCACGGGTGGTCGCGAGACGCTGGTAGGCGGCGGTGATCTGCTGGTCGAGTGTCGCCAGCTCCCCGTCGACCTGACCCCGTGCCTGGTTCGGGACGTTGGACAGCTTCTGGCCGACGTCCGGACACTGGATGGTGGCGACCTGCGCGGGCGCGGCCTTGGTGGTGTTCCGGCCCGAGTTGCTCTCGTGCGCCGAGGCGTAGAAATTCGCCCAGACCAGCCCACCCCCGCCGATCGCGAGCGCTGCCGACGCGGCGATGGCGCGAACGGCCAGCGGCGAACGGCGTTTTCGAATGTTGCGTCCCATGGAACTCCTCTGACTTCCTTGCGGGGCAGCGAGGCGCCCGACAGGAGTGAAGCGGCTCCATTCCATACGCAGGAGGTGCGGGAGGTGTTCAGGGGTCTCGAAGAAATCTTGGAAAGTCGTGAGGCCAATTCGGTCACAATGGTCCCAGAAGCCCGCGAATTTCCGGGAGTTGATCTCGGAATTCAGGTTTGAGAGTGATTTCTTGACTCGTATTCAGTAGCCGGGGGTTTCGGGAGGGCTACTGCCGGTCGTCGCCCGGTGTGGCCGGCGGACTCCAACTGCCCTGGTGGAAAGTCGAGTTCGGGACCGTTCCGACTGTTCCGGCCCCACCGCACCCGTCGGTGCGGTGGGGCCGGAACGGACGGCCGGGAATTGCCGGCATTCAGCTTTCGAGGACCTTCGCCTCCACCGCGGGATCCAGTCCCACCCCCGGCCGGTCGGCGCGTTGGGGCGCGGTACCGCCGAGTGACCGGAGCCAGCCCCAGGTGTCCTCGACCGTCTTCTCGACGGGCCGGCACCGCAGCCCCGTCCGCAGGGCGCGTGAGACATCGCCCGAGTACACCGAGGTGTGCAGCTCGCTCCTCGGCGGCACCCACACCGGAAGCTGCGTCCACGGCTCGATCCCGGCGCCGAGCACGGTCTCGGGGTCCGTCCAGCGGAGCTCGGCCCGCGCCCCGGTCACCCGGAGGCACGCGTCGAGCAGCGCCCCCATGGTGCTGTGCCCTGGGGCGCTCACCAGGTTGTACGCCCCGTCGAGTTCCGCCTCCACGGCGTCCAGGGTCCACTCCGCCAGGTCCCGGACGTCGACGTACTGGATCGGCAGGTCGCGCGGCCCGGGGGCGAGCACCGGACCCCCCGCCGCGATGCGGTTCAGCCACCACGGCAGCCGCCCGACGTTCTCGTAGGGCCCGAGGATCAGTCCGCACCGGACGAGCAGCGAACGCGCGGCGCCGAAGGCCTCGACGGCGGCCAGTTCCCCGCCCCGCTTGTCCCGGGCGTAGTCGGTCGCGTCCGCGTCGGCCGAGGCGCCCTCCACGAGCGGCGCGTCCTCGGCGTACCCGGCGGCGCGGGGCCACGCGTACACCGAGCAGCTCGACACGTACACGTACCGGGCCGCCCGCCCGGCCAGCAGACGGGCCGCGTCCCGGACCGCCCGCGGCGCCGCCGACCAGGTGTCGACGACGGCGTCCCACGTGTCCGTGGTCCCGGCGAGTGCCGCGAGCCCGTCCGGCGCGGTGCGGTCGCCCAGCAGCGACCGCGTTCCGGGCGGGGGTTCGTGCCGTCCGCGGTGGAAGACGGTGACCTCCCATCCGCGCGCGAGCGCGGCCTCCACGACCGCGCGCCCCACGAACTCCGTACCGCCCAGCATCAGAAGTCTGCGTGTCATACGGACGACTCTGCCCGCACGGCCCGCCCCGCGGCACGCGAATCTGCTGACAGAAGACGTGCGGGGCCGGGCCGTTCCGTGGACCTGTGGATCAACGGCCCGTCGGCGGGGTGTACTTGTACCCCACCCGGCGCACCGTCTGGATGGCCTGGCGGTGCTGGGCGCCGAGCTTGCGGCGCAGCCGGGCGACATGGACGTCGACGGTCCGTCCGTCGCCGACGTGTCCGTAGCCCCAGACCGTGGAGACCAGTTGGTCGCGGGTGTGCACCCGGTGCGGATGGCGGACGAGATGCGAGAGCAGCTCGAACTCCAGGTAGGTCAGGTCCAGTACGCGTCCGTCGACCTCGGCGGTGCGCTGCACCGTGTCGACGCGCACCAGCGGGTCCACGAGGCCCTCGCCCGCGGTGTCGGCCGGGGCGCCGGGGGCGGCCGGGTGCCCGGCCCGGCCCGTCACGGCGAGCGGCAGCAGGGGCTGCTGGTCCGCCGGCACGAGGACCAGGTAGCCGATCATCGGCGGCTGTCCCGGCAGCACGGGCAGGGCGTTCTGCGGAGCGGGCAGCCAGGTGGCGCCCGGCGGGAGGAAGGTGGCCCCGTCGTACCCCGGGCTCGCGGGTTCGTCCGGGCGGGGAAGGCCCCAGTCCTCGTCCCGGTCGACGGCGCGCAGTCGGTGCCGTGCCGGGGAGGCCGAAGGGGCGGGAGGGGTTGCGACGGAGGAGAGGGAACGAGTGGTCGCCATGAGAGGTCAGCTCTTTCGCGCGAGAAGTTCGTCGGGAGGTTCGACGACCGCGAGTTCGTGGTCGGAGCCGTCGAGGACGTACGTCGTGCGCGCTGGCCGAAGGCCGGGGTGTACGGCTTTAGAGGGCCGGCGCGTTCGTCGCGCGACAACACACCCGGTCGAAGTCGTGGTGCTGACGGGAGGGCCAGAAGGGCTCGAGGTCATGGCGACCCGTCGCTACGCACTTCTGGAAGTTGGCCATGAACCCATTGAAGCAGACACAGGACCGCAACAGGAGCCTCCTCTCACTGCTCGGACGCCTTCTTGGCGCGAAGCCGACGCCGGGCGGACCGGGTCGGTCGGGCGGGCGTCGGGCGGGTGTCGGGCGGGCCCCCGACGGGAACGCGAGGGGGCGCCCACCGTGACGGTGGGCGCCCCCTCGGAAACCGGGCGGGATCAGATCTGGCCGGCCTTCTCCAGGGCGGTGCAGCAGGTGTCGACGATGAGGCGCGTCACGACGTACGGGTCGACGTTCGCGTTTGGACGGCGGTCCTCGATGTAGCCCTTGCCGTCCTTCTCGACCTGCCACGGGATGCGGACCGAGGCGCCGCGGTCGGAGACGCCGTAGCTGTACTCGTTCCACGGGGCGGTCTCGTGCAGGCCCGTCAGACGGTCGTCGATGCCGGCGCCGTAGTTCTTGACGTGGTCCATCGGCTTGGAACCCTCACCGAGCGACTCGCACGCGGTGATGATCGCGTCGTAGCCCTCGCGCATCGCCTTCGTGGAGAAGTTGGTGTGCGCGCCCGCGCCGTTCCAGTCGCCCTTCACCGGCTTCGGGTCCAGCGTCGCGGAGATGTCGAAGTCCTCGGCGGTGCGGTAGAGCAGCCAGCGGGCGACCCAGAGCTGGTCCGAGACCTCCAGCGGCGACAGCGGGCCGACCTGGAACTCCCACTGACCGGGCATGACCTCGGCGTTGATGCCGGAGATGCCGAGGCCCGCCTTGAGGCAGTTGTCCAGGTGCGCTTCGACGACGTCACGGCCGAAGATCTCGTCCGCGCCGACACCGCAGTAGTAGCCGCCCTGCGCGGCCGGGAAGCCGCCCTCGGGGAAGCCGAGCGGACGGGCGCCCTTGAAGAAGGTGTACTCCTGCTCGATGCCGAAGATCGACTCCTGCGCGGCGAACTTCTCCGCGACCTCGGCCAGCGCGGCACGGGTGTTGGACTCGTGCGGCGTCATGTCGATGTTCAGGACCTCGCACAGGACGAGGATGTCGTCGCCGCCGCGGATCGGGTCCGGGTAGCTGGCCACGGGCTTGAGTACGCGGTCCGAGGAGTGCCCCTCGGCCTGGTTCGTGGAGGAGCCGTCGAAGCCCCAGATCGGCAGTTCCGCACCCTTGGCGTCGTCGGCCAGGATCTTCGTCTTGGAACGGAGCTTGGCCGTCGGCTCGGTGCCGTCGATCCAGATGTACTCAGCCTTGAAGCTCACGGGCCACATCCTTCGGGGTGGGTCTTGATCGCACTTGCGGGTGCGGCGGCGCTGCGGCACTGGGGCGCCGCCGGGGATGGCCGAAAGCCTGTCAACCAGCGATTTCCCGAGCATTGCCCGAATGTGAACCCCGTGTTACCTGGGGCGTATGTGCCCGGTCTCACACGACCCGTTCCGCCGCGGCTGTCCGCTTGTGATCGTTCGCGACCGCGATTGTCCGGACGGCCCCCTCGCCGTGGTGCCGGAGGCCCCGCGGGGGGCCGCTCGTATGCGATCCGGGTGAGAGCGGTCAGGTGTGATCCGCCCGGTTTCAGGGCGAGTTGTCCGTACGAGGCGGATGTCGCGTGGCTCCGTGAAGGGCCGTCCGCCCATGCGAAAGCCCCGCCGCCCCCGGCCCGTGGACGGGTCGGCGACGACAGGGCTTTCGGAGGGATCTGCCCGTTATCCCACCTTCTCGATGCGGGCCCGGCGGATCAGGAACTTGCCCGGCTCCCGGACCTGTTCGAAGGCCGCGTTGTTCAGCAGGACACAACTGCCGGAGACCGAGGTGACCTGAACGGTCGTGGACTTGTTGTTGTCCAGGTTGGTCACCTTCAGCTTCGTCCCGGCCGGGAACTGGTTGCTGGACGCGGCCGGTGCGCCGCCCTCGCCGGAGAGCGTGACGGTCGAACCGTTGCAGACCTGCTGGCCGGTGGCGGCGCCGGCGCCCGCGTTGTTCGCGGGGGCGCTCTGCGCCGGGGGCTTGGTGGCGGCCTGGGCCGGCGCGGACTGGGCGGGCTGCTGAGCGTTCTGCTGGCCGGTCTGGGAGCCCTGAGCCGATTCCCCGACAGCGCAGCCGGACGCCTGCTGCTGAACCTTGATCTGCGCGATGACCGCTTCACGGTTCGCGATCCTGGCCGCCGACTGAGAGTCGGGGTGGGCCTTCTGGTCCGCGATGAAATTCTGGTTGTTGCCGAGCGCGGTGGCCAGGCCCTGGCATGCCACCGAGGACTGAGCGGTCTGCACGGAGGCCGCGTTCGAGGTGGCGGCCAGGGCGAAGGCCCCGCCGCCGGCCACGGTCGCCGCGCTGACCAGCAGGGCGATCTTCTTCTTGGTGCTGAGAGTTCTCCTACGCGACATGCGCGCCTCCAGAGAGTGGGGGAGCGTTACGTCGCTATGTACGAGATGCCGAACGCAGTTACTCAACGGTTACGGCATTCACTTAAGTAACGTGGATCACACGGGAGTTGGGGAGGGCGGCCCGGCCGGGCGGACGAGGGTCGCCCCGTCGGGCGGGGGCCCGCCGACCGGGGCGGGCGGCCCGGCTAGCGGGACAGGGCCTCCCGTACCGCCTCCTCCGTGCGGCCCACCAGCGCCGTCCCGTCGTCCGCGGTGATGATCGGCCGCTGGATGAGCTTCGGATGCTCGGACAGCGCCTTGATCCACCGGTCCCGTGAACCGGTCTCCCGCGCCCAGTCCTTGAGCCCCAGCTCCTTCGCCTCGGCCTCGCCGGTCCGCGTGATGTCCCAGGGTTCGAGGCCGAGACGATCGAGGACGCCTCGGATCTCGTCCTCGGAGGGCACGTCCTCCAGATAGCGGCGGACGGTGTACTCGGCGCCCTCGGCGTCGAGCAGGCTGATCGCGCTGCGGCACTTCGAACAGGCCGGATTGATCCAGATCTCCATGCCGCACACGGTACGGCAGACCCCCTCGGACACTGCTGTCACGGCACCCCCAAAGGCCCTGTGGCCAGCGGCGATTGTCAGTGCGCGGCGGTAGAATAGAAGCAGTGTTCGAGGGTGTCGCCGGGGGGTCCGGACGGCGCCCTGACCGCGACAGGAGGATGCCTGTGCCCGCTGCCGCACTGAAGCCGCTGCCCACTCAGTCCACATCCAGGACGGCGGTCCCGATGGAGCTGCCGTACGAGCCCGTGGAGAAGCGTCCGCTCCCGCCGGGGCGCCCCCGCGACTGGTACGTCACGCACAACCGCCGGCTCAAGGCGATGCGACTCGCCATAGCCCTGCTCGACTCCGGCGTCTACGTGCCGAACCAGGCCCGTGACGAGAAGATCCGCAGCACAGCGCTGCTCATCGGCGTGCACCCGCCGTCGGACACCACGTGCCACATGGTGCGTGCCCTGATGAGGTACGCGCGCTGAGCGTCCGAGCGCGCCGCTGAGGGTGCCGGGTGCCCACCCCGCTTCACGGGCACCCGGCACCGGTCCCGATTCCGGCACCGGTCCCGAGCCCGGCGCCCGTGTGGTCGAGGCGCCGGTGCCCGGCTCACTCCGCCGACAGCTCCCGTTCCAGGGGTGTCCGGAAGCGGGGTGTGATCCGGGTGCCGCCCACCCATGCCTGGAGGCGCTCGGCCTCCGCCGCGATCGCGTCCCGGGCCTCGCGGCCGACGCCCTCGCCGGCCGTCAGCCGCCAGACGATCTCACCGTCGGGCCGCTGCGCCCACCCGCCGACCACCCGCCCGTCCCACCACACCGTCGGCCCGACATTGCCGCTGCGGTCGAACAGGGCCGGCCGCAGGGACGGTTCGAGGAACCAGTCCCGCTCCGCCCGGCTCATGGGCGCCGGGTCGAGAGCGGGCAGGAGGGCGGCCCACGGCGCCCCCGGCTCGTCGACCGGGCCCTCGTCGCCCGCCGCCACATACCCCGTGAGCCCGTCGTCGAGCGACACGGCGACCGCCCCGCTCGCGGCCAGCGCCCGCCGTACGTCGGTGACCTTCCACCCCGTCCACCACTTCAGGTCCGCCTCGGTGGCGGGCCCGCACGCCCTGAGCCAGCGGCCCAGCAGCTCGGAGCGGGCCTCGGCGGGCGGGAGCGCGGGATGCGGCGGCGCGATCGCCCAGCGGAACTGGCTCGACGTCCAGGACCCGAGCGGCCGCCCCCGCACCACCCGGCCCTCGACCCCCAGCACCCGCATCAGACGGGACGACACGGTGTGCACCCCCTCGTAGCTCTTCCCGGCCGCGTAGGCGAACTGCTCCTTCAACCGCGGCTCGTCCCCGGTGAGTTCGTTCACGGTGGCCTGTCCGCGCCGGGCCAGCGCGGCGAGCGCGGACGCCTCGACCTCGTCGAGCCACTCCTCGGTCAGCCGCCCGCCGCTTCCGGTGGCCATGTCCTTGACCAGTCCGGCCCGGGCCTTCGCGGCGATGTCCAGCCCCGTCGAGGCGTGCACGACGGCCGCCAGGGCGCTGGGGAACACGAACACGGTGTGCCGCATGCCGTGCATCCGTACGAGTGAACGGTCCTCGTACAGCGACCGCTCCACCCGCGCCACCGTCTCCCGGGCGTCCGCGAGCCGCGCGCCCACCGCCAGATACACCGTCGCCGGGTCGGTGCCGTGCAGCGCGACCAGGGAGTCCGCCACCTCCTCGGGGGTCGTGCCCCGTGCCGTGCCCGCTAGCCGCTGCCGCAGCCCGAGCCGTGCCCGCCGTTCCGCCACCCCGATGTGCCGCGGCTTCCCCGTCACGTCGTCTCCGTCCGGTCGCTCCGTGCTCCGTACTCCGCGCTCCTCATCCTGCCGAACGCCCGCCCGCCACGGGACGGGGTTCACCCGTTGGACGCAGCCGGGCATGCGGCGGACCTGCCCGCGGCCTTGACTGGGGCCACCGCGAGGAAGCGGGATCCGGAGGCGAACCAGGACCACGTGGGGAGAGACGATGCAGCGCAGGGACCGCATACGAGGACCGGTCCGGCTGATCCTGGCCGGGTCCGTGGTGGCGGCCCTGGCCGCGCAACTGACCGCCTGCTCCGACGACAGCAGCCCCTCCGGAACCGCCTCCAAGGCCGCGTCCGCCGCTTCCCGGGCCGCGTCCGCCGTCTCCGAGGCCGCCTCCGCCGCCACCGAGGCCGGTGACGCGCTCGCCTCCGCGACCGCGGAGGCCGGCCGGAAGTTCGACGAGTTCAAGGGCGGCGTGGACGCCAAGGACGAGGTGAAGATCGACGGGACCGCGAGCCCCGACTCCGACGGACGCGCCACCGTCAAGGTGACGGCCACCAACCCCACCTCCTCGGCGAAGTCGTACGTCGTCCAGGTCGACTTCCGCGACCAGAGCGGCAACCTCCTCGACACGACCGTCGTGAGCGTGAACGACGTGGCGGCGAGCGCCTCCAAGGACGCCACCGCCCGCAGCAACCGCTCCCTCACCGGCGACGTCAAGACCGACGTCGCCCGCGCCGTGAGGCACTGACCGCGTGCTCCGCAACAGCGTCACGGCCACCACCGCGGACCGGGCCGCCCTGGGCCGGGCGGCCCGCAAACGGGTGCCCCGGTCCGCGCACGGCACCTGGATCCCCGCCGCCGACCGCCCCGACCCCGTCGGCCTCCTCCAGGCCCAGGGCAGGGAGCGGCTCCCGGAACTGCTGCCGATCCGCTACGCCCGGATGGCGGCCTCACCGCTGGCGTTCCTGCGCGGGGGCGCCGCCGTCATGGCGGCCGACCTGGCCGCCCAGCCCCACACCGGGCTCACCGTCCAGCTCTGCGGGGACGCCCACCTGCTGAACTTCGGGCTGTACGCCGCCCCGGAACGCCCCTTGCTCTTCGACCTCAAGGACTTCGACGAGACCTTCCCCGGCCCCTTCGAGTGGGACGTCAAACGGCTCGCGGCCAGTGTCGCGGTCGCGGCCCGGGAGAACGGGCACAAGGAGGAGCACGTCTTCGGCGCGGCGCGGGCCGCCGCCGGGCAGTACCGCGAGGCCGTACGGCGACTGGCCCGGCAGGGCGAACTGACCGTCTGGTACCAGCACATCGACGCCGATCTGCTGCTGCCGCTGGTCCGCTCGGGACGCCGCCGCCGGCGTGCGGAGGCCACCCTCACCCGGGCCCGCCGCCGCACCAGCCTGCAGGCGCTCGGCAAACTCACCGAGACCGTCGGCGGACGCCGCCGCATCGTCCACGACCCGCCCCTGCTGGAGCCGGCCGGAGCCATGGACATGGCCTCGCTCCGCAAGATCTTCAGCGACTACCGCTCCACGCTCCCCGAGGAACGCCGGCTGCTCCTCGACCGCTACCGGTTCGTCGACGCGGCCCGCAAGACCGTCGGCGTGGGCAGCGTCGGCACCCGCTGCTTCATCGTGCTGCTCGCCGGGCGTGACGCCGACGACCCGCTGTTCCTCCAGATCAAGCAGGCCGGACGGTCCGTGCTGGAGGAACATCTGCCCAGCGGCCCGTACGTCCATCCCGGGCGCCGGGTCGTCGCGGGCCAGCGGCTCATGCAGGCCGCCGGCGACGCCTTCCTCGGCTGGACGACCGGCCCCGAGGGACGCGCCTTCTACTGGCGCCAGCTCCACGACACGAAGGGGCCCGCGGACATCGCCGGCATGAGCCCGGCCGAACTGCGCTCCTACGCCCGGCTGTGCGGCACGGCCCTGGCCCGCGCGCACGCCCGCTCCGGCGACCGTGTCGCGATCGCCGCCTACCTCGGCGGCGCCGACACCTTCGAGCGTGCCGTCGCGGACTTCGCGCTGCGCTACACGGACCGCAACGCCAGCGACCACGCGGCACTGGGCGCGGCGGTCATCGCGGGCGTGGTCCCGGCGGCCCCCGGGGTGTGAGCCGCGCGGCTCGGCCGGTAGGCGTCGGCCCGGCCGCACGGGCCGCACGGGCCGCGCGGCCGGTCAGGCGTCGGCCGCCGCCGGGGCGCCGAGCCCGGTGAGCGCGAGGTCCACGAGCCGGCGCCGGTCCTCGGCGTGGTCGCGGAACCAGAGACCCAGGAAGTGATCGGCGTCGGGCAGTTCGAAGCGGGTGAAGTCGGCGCGAGCGGCGAGCGCGTCGGCGACGGCCCGCGTGACGGCGGGCGGGACGACCGCGTCCGTGGCCGGTACGGCGAGCACCGCCCGTCCCTCGTAGGCCCGCAGCACGTCGAACGCGGGAGCCTGCCGCCAGCTCTCCGGGGTGCGGATGATCCGGCTGAAGCGGCTCGGTGCCTCCGGGCCGTCCTGCCCCGGGGCGCTCCCGCTCTCCGCGTCCGCGAACGGAAGCGGCCAGGCCTCGGCGGCGTACACGGCGGGCGCGCACAGCACGAGCGCCACCACGCGTCCCCCGTAGTGCCGGGCGAGATCGGCTGCCGTCTGGCCGCTCATGCTGAACCCGACCAGGACCAGCGGGGCGTCCGCGGGAACCGTCGCGTCGATCACCGACACGGCCTGCTCGAAACGCCGCCTGAGGCTCAACTCGCCCAGTGTGCCGGTGCTTTCGCCGTGTCCGGAGAAGTCGAACGCGAGTCCCGCGCAGCCGCGGGCCGCGAAGTCGCCGAGCAGCGGGAGCAGCCGTTCCTTGCTGCCGTTGCCCGCGCCGTGCAGCAGGACGGCGGTCGCCGCGCCGTCGCTGGTGCCGTCGCCGTGGCTGCCGACGCAGCTCAGTCGTTCACCGTCGTGGTCATGCGTGAAAGGGGAGAGCATCCGCCCATTTACGCACGCCGACCGCACGGCACCCGAGGCGGGAGGGGCCGGACAACTCCCCTCCGGGGGTGACCGGTCGGCGGGAGGGGCCGTGTCGCTCAGGAAGCGGCGGGAGCGCCGTTCGCGTCCGGCTCGCCGGTGCCGGCCGCGGCCGGAGCGCCCGCCGCACCCGCGCCGGGGGCGGGAGCCGAGCCCGCGGCGGTGGCGGCAGCCGGGCCCGCGCCGGGGGCGGCGGCCGTGCCCGTGGCGGGTGCGGCGGCCGTGTCCGTGGCGGGTGCGGCCGACTTCGCCTGGGCCGCCGCGACCGCCTTGCGCAGGTGGTCCTCCTGCTCCTGGCTCAGCGAGGTCTGCACCAACTGGCCGCCGAACTCGGCGATCTGCGGGATCACCTTGTCCCCGGCGGCCTGCTTGACGAGGACGAACAGCGCGGCCGCGCCCGGCCGCAGATTCTGGCTGAGATCCTTCATGAACTTGTCGTTGATGCCGGTGTCCGTGACGGCGCCCCCGGCGGCACCGGCCGCCGCGCCCACCGCCGCGCCGAGCAGCGGCGCCAGGAAGAGCAGCCCGATGACACCGCCCCACAGCGCGCCGCCCGCCGCGCCGACGGCCGTGTGGCTGACCGCCTGGTGCAGCTTGATCCGGCCGTCCTCGCTCCGCTCGACGACGACCGCGTCCTCCAGCTCGACGAGATGCTGCTTCGACAGCTCGAACAGCTTGTCGCGCACCTGGCTCGCGGTGGCGACATCGTTGTAGGCGACGACGAACAGATTGCTCATGAGGGCACCCCTTGTGTCGATTCCGTACGACTTTATAGGGATATGGGATGGGGTGCAGTCGGGAGAAATCCGGATGAGCGGCCGGCGCCGGGCGCCTTCGGCCGGGGCGTCACAGGCCCGGCGCGCCCCAGATCGGGAACCAGCGGGCGAGGTCCTGCTCGATGCGCAGGTCGTCGGCCAGGGCGGCCTTGACCTGGAGTTCGAGCGCGTTGTCGCGCCGCTCGCCCTCGCCGGCGAGCGGCGCGAAGGGATAGAAGGTCCCGCGTTTGTAGAGGTAGACCAGGCCGAGCCGCCGCTTCCCGGCGTCCTCGAAGGTCACCACGGAACACAGGAGCTGAGGACCGAAGCCGGTGCCCTCCAGCGAGCTGTTGACCGCGTGGAGATCGCTCACCAGCGCCGGCAGGTCGTCGGGGGCGCGCCGGGAGACCAGCCACGAGTAGCCGTACTCGTCCCGGCCGATCTCCACCGGGGAGCCCGTCCGCCCGGTGTCCGCGTCCAGCAGCTCCCGCACCTCCCGGTGCGCCTCGGCGAAGGCGGCGCCCTCCACGGACGCGAAGCACACCGCCCCCGTCCCGGTCGGGGTGAACCCGGCCGCGGCCTGGAGGGTCACGGCCGCCGACGGCAGTCCGAAGAGCCGGTCGAGGTCGGGTGCGGTGGGCTTGCTGCGGCCCAGCAGGATGTCCAGGAACCCCATGCGGTCAGAGAACCTCTCCGGGAGCCGGGGCGCTCGCGTCCGGCACCGCGGGCTCGCCCAGCTCGGCGGAGATACGAGCCAGTTGCGCGAGCCGCTGCTCCAGGCTCGGGTGGGTCGAGAACAGGTTGGCGATGCCCGGCTGGGCGCCGAGCGCGGGGGTGAAGTAGAAGGCGTTGAAGGCCTGCGCGGTCCGCAGGTCCTTCGTCGGGATCCGGCCGATGTCCCCGGTCACCTTGGTCAGCGCGGACGCCAGCGCCGAGGGGCGGCCGGTGAGCAGGGCCGCGGAACGGTCGGCGGCCAGTTCGCGGTACCGGGAGAGCGCCCTGATCAGCATGAAACTGATCGCGTACACGGCCGCGGACACCGCCATCACCGCCATGAAGATCGCGAGGGTGTTCTGGTCCTTGCGGCCCCGCCCGCCGAAGAGCTGCGAGTAGAACGCGAACCGCACGATCAGCCCGGCGAGAACCCCGAGGAAGGACGCCACGGTGATCACGGCGACGTCCTTGTGCGCGACGTGCGACAGCTCGTGCGCGAGGACGCCCTCCAGCTCGTCGGGCTCCAGGCGGCGCAGCAGCCCGGTGGTCACGCACAGCACGGCGTGGTCGGCGTTGCGCCCCGTGGCGAACGCGTTCGGCATGTCGATGTCCGAGACGGCCACGAGCGGCTTGGGCATGTCGGCCACGGCACACAGCCGGTCGACGACGCCGTGGAGCTGGGGATACTCCTCCCGCTCCACGATCCGCCCGTGCATGGCGTACAGCGCGATCCGGTCCGAGAACCAGTACTGCGCGATCAGGAGCCCGGCCGCGATCACGACGACCAGCACCCACGACTTCAGCAACACGATCAACGCGGCGACGAAGGCCACGTACAGCAATCCGAGCAGGAAGAGCGTGACCGTCATGCGCACGGTCAGCTCCCGGTCGTTCCGGAATCGGCTCCGCATCTCGCACCACCCCGCAGTCGGGCACTCGTCCCGCTCTCCATTGTGCGCCCGCGGTTCCCCATGAACCGGTGCCGATAGGCCCTGCGGCGGGCAAAGAACTTCCCCCGGGGAGGGGCGGTCCCGCGCCCGCCGCCGGCGCCCGTCGCGCGCGGGGGAAACACGTCGGCCGCGCCCCTCCCGGAGGAAGGACGCGGCCGAGACGTACGCGGCGGGACCGACGGGCTTACACGTCGAAGTACAGCTCGAACTCGTGCGGGTGCGGACGGAGCTGGAGCGGCGCGATCTCGTTCGTGCGCTTGTAGTCGATCCACGTCTCGATCAGGTCGGACGTGAAGACGTCGCCCGCGAGCAGGAACTCGTGGTCGCGCTCCAGCGAGTCGAGGACGGCCGGGAGCGAGGTCGGGACCTGGGCGACGTTCGCGTGCTCCTCGGGAGCCAGCTCGTACAGGTCCTTGTCGATCGGCTCGGCCGGCTCGATCTTGTTCTTGACGCCGTCCAGACCGGCCATCAGCAGCGCCGCGAACGCGAGGTACGGGTTGCCGGAGGAGTCGGGCGCGCGGAACTCGACGCGCTTGGCCTTCGGGTTGGAGCCCGTGATCGGGATACGCATGGCCGCGGAGCGGTTGCGCTGCGAGTACACCAGGTTGACCGGGGCCTCGAAGCCGGGGACCAGGCGGTGGTACGAGTTCACCGTCGGGTTGGTGAAGGCGAGCAGCGACGGGGCGTGCTTGAGGATGCCGCCGATGTAGTAGCGGGCGGTGTCCGACAGGCCCGCGTAGCCGGCCTCGTCGTAGAACAGCGGGGAACCGTTGCTCCACAGCGACTGGTGGACGTGCATGCCCGAGCCGTTGTCACCGAAGATCGGCTTCGGCATGAAGGTCGCGGTCTTGCCGTTGCGCCAGGCGACGTTCTTCACGATGTACTTGAAGAGCTGGAGGTCGTCGGCTGCGGCGAGCAGCGTGTTGAACTTGTAGTTGATCTCGGCCTGGCCGGCGGTGCCCACCTCGTGGTGCTGGCGCTCGACCTGGAGGCCGGAGTTGGCCAGCTCCAGGGAGATCTCGGCACGCAGGTCGGCGAAGTGGTCGACCGGCGGGGTCGGGAAGTAGCCGCCCTTGTAGCGGACCTTGTAACCGCGGTTGTCCTCGATGGCACCGGTGTTCCAGGCGCCGGCCTCGGAGTCGATGTGGTAGAACGACTCGTTCTCGGCGGTCTTGAAGCGCACGCTGTCGAAGACGTAGAACTCGGCCTCGGGACCGAAGTACGCCGTGTCGGCGATACCGGTCGACGCGAGGTAGGCCTCGGCCTTCTTGGCCACGTTGCGCGGGTCACGGGAGTACTGCTCGCCCGTGATCGGGTCGTGGATGAAGAAGTTGATGTTGACCGTCTTGTCGCGGCGGAAGGGGTCGACGCGCGCGGTGGACAGGTCGGCGCGGAGCGCCATGTCGGACTCGTGGATGGCCTGGAAGCCGCGGATGGAGGAGCCGTCGAACGCGAGCTCCTCCGCCGGGTCGAAGGCCTCGGCCGGGATCGTGAAGTGCTGCATCACACCCGGCAGGTCGCAGAAACGGACATCGACGAACTTGACGTCCTCGTCCGCGATGAACTTCTTGGCCTCGTCGGCGTTCTGGAACATCCAGCTCCTCCTACTCCCGCCCACTGTGGACCGGGGTGGTAGTTCGTTCGTGCGGCCAGTGCGGTGGCACACGCTGGGGCCGACCATAGGGACGGGGGATTTCTCCAGCGTGACCCATTTGTTTCGCCCAAGTTAACCGACCTCGGCCGGGCGGGCCCCTCCTGTCCGTATGGCAAAACGGGCACAGTACCTTGGACGGGTGGACAACAGGCAAGCAATCGGATCGTGGCTCTCCGGCCCCCGCGCGGCGGCGGAGGAAGCCGGAGTCGACTTCGGATACCGGGGCGAACAGCTCGGTCTGCCGGAGCACGGACCGGGCTCGATCGCCCGCCCGGGGCGCCGTCTGGGCGCCCTCGCCGTCGACTGGGGCCTGTGCCTCCTGATCGCATACGGGCTGCTCACCGACGGCTATGACCAGGCTACGGGGAACTGGGCCCTGCTCGTCTTCTTCGCCCTCGGCGTCCTGACGGTCGGTACCGTCGGCTTCACTCCGGGCAAGCGGCTGCTGGGTCTGCGCGTCGTGCCCGAGGGCGGCGGCCGGCTGAACCCGCTGCGCGCCGTGCTGCGCACCGCGCTGCTGTGCGTGGCCGTCCCGGCCCTGATCTGGGACCGCGACGGCCGGGGCCTCCACGACCGCCTCGCCCGCACGATCGAAGTCCGCACCTGACCCACCCCGCTCCCACGGACGGCACACACCATGCACGGCCCCGCCGCCTCGGCGGCTCGGGTGAGGGCTCGGTGACCCGGGGCGGCCGGCGACGGCAATGGCACGGGCCCCCTGCCCCGGCGGCCCGCTGAGGGCCCAGCGGGCCAAGCCGGCCGGCGACGGAAATGGCGTGGGCCCGCTGCCCCGGAGGCTCTGTGAAGGGTCCGGCGGCCGAAGGCGGCGGCCCGCACGGTATCGGCATGCGTCAGCGGCCCGGCGGCCACGTGAGGGGCCCTGTCCCGGCCGGTCGAGGTGGCCCTGGCCATGGCAACTCCGACCGCAGCGGACTCGGCCCCCGGTCCGGTGTCCCGGCGGGCAAGGTGGTCGTCGCGACGCGGGCCGTGTGGCAACGGGGGCGGTACCGCGCCCGACGGAACGGCATGGAAACGGCGGTGGGGTGCCCGGAGATCTCCGGGCGGGGGCCCCGCGCCCCCGCCGCCCCGGCTGCGGGGGGGGGGGGGGGGGCGGGCCCCCCCCCCCCCCCCCCACCGCCGTAGAACTGGTCAAGCCGGCGCGAGCGTCACCGCTTGGGACCGCCCCGCGGCATCCGCATGCCCTTGGGCATCGGACCCTTCGGCAGCGGCATGTTGCTCATCAGGTCGCCCATCGCGCGCAGCCGGTCGTTGGTCGCCGTGACCTGGGGCCCGGCGAGCACACGCGGCAGCTTCAGCATGGTCGTGCGGAGCTTCTTCAGCTCGACCTGGCCCTCGCCGGTGCCCACGAGAATGTCGTGCACCGGGACGTCCGCGACGATCCGCGCCATCTTCCGCTTCTCGGCGGCCAGCAGGGTCTTCACCCGGTTCGGGTTGCCCTCGGCGACCAGCACGATGCCGGCCTTGCCGACCGCGCGGTGCACCACGTCCTGGCTGCGGTTCATCGCGACCGCCGGAGTCGTGGTCCAGCCCCGGCCGATGTTGTCGAGCACCGCCGCGGCCGCGCCCGGCTGGCCCTCCATCTGCCCGAAGGCGGCCCGCTCGGCCCTGCGCCCGAAGACGATCGCCGTCGCGAGGAAGGCGAGCAGAAGCCCGAGAATCCCGAGATAGACCGGGTGGCCGATCAAGAAGCCGATCGCGAGGAAAACACCGAGGGTGAGAATTCCGACAGCCGCGAGTACAAGACCGATCTTGGAATCGGCCTTGCGGGTCATTTTGTACGTCTGAGCGATCTGCTTGAGTCGCCCGGGGTTCGCAGCGTCCGCTGCGGGTTCCTTCCTCGCCATGCCCACGAGTCTACGTGGCCCGCGAAGCGCCGACGACGGCAGTACCGGGCGAGCGGGGTCGCGGCAGCGGCGAGGCGGCTGCCGTGGCGGGAACGACCGGTGCCGGGCGGCGCCGGTCAGGAATGGACGACGGATTCCAGCACGCGCTGCGCCTCGACCCGGTCCTTGGCTCGGCGACGGTCCTCCAGGACGGAGGTCCAGGCGTTGCGGCGGGCGGTGCGCTGCCCACTGCTCATGAGCAACGACTCGACGGCACGCAGTGCATCGGTGAACGACGGAATCGCGGTGGCGCGTACGGGCGCGGCCTGCATGATGGAGATCCCCCCTAGGGATCGACGGCTCGGACGGGGACGGGTGTGACGTGGAACCAGAGTCACTGATTGGTGTTACCAGTACGTGACCGAGCGGTCAAACACCAATGAAACCTTGATACCGCGGGTCCTTTTCCGGCCCCCTTCCTGATGCGGCGTTCAACTGCGGGGATGCCGTGAGGGGGTGTGAACGGGCCGTTGTGAAGGGCGAGTTGCCTGTGCGCGGATTCACACGAAAGCGGTGGCACTCGGTGCCACCGCTTTCCTTTCGCAACGTGTGCCGTTCGGGGGATCAGACCGCCTGGGAGGCGACGTACGCGCCCCGCTTCTCGACGGCCATCTGATACAGCCGGCCGGCCCGGTACGAGGAGCGGACCAGCGGGCCCGACATGACGCCGGAGAAGCCGATCTCCTCGGCCTCCTCCTTGAGCTCCACGAACTCCTGCGGCTTGACCCAGCGCTCCACGGGGTGGTGGCGCACGGAGGGGCGCAGGTACTGCGTGATCGTGATCAGCTCGCAGCCGGCCTCGTGGAGCTGCTGGAGCGCCTCGCTGACCTCCTCGCGGGTCTCGCCCATGCCGAGGATCAGGTTCGATTTCGTGACCAGACCGTAGTCACGGGCCTCGGTGATGACCTTGAGCGAGCGCTCGTAGCGGAAGCCCGGACGGATCCGCTTGAAGATCCGCGGGACCGTCTCGACGTTGTGGGCGAAGACCTCGGGGCGCGAGGAGAACACCTCGGCGAGTTGCTCGGGCTCGGCGTTGAAGTCCGGGGCGAGCAGTTCGACCTTGGTGCGTCCGGCCTCGCGGCCCGCCGTCTGCGCGTGGATCTGGCGGACGGTCTCCGCGTACAGCCAGGCGCCGCCGTCCTCCAGGTCGTCGCGGGCGACGCCGGTGATCGTGGCGTAGTTCAGGTCCATCGTGACGACGGACTCACCGACACGGCGCGGCTCGTCGCGGTCCAGGGCCTCCGGCTTGCCGGTGTCGATCTGGCAGAAGTCGCAGCGCCGCGTGCACTGGTCACCGCCGATGAGGAAGGTGGCCTCGCGGTCTTCCCAGCATTCGTAGATGTTGGGGCAGCCCGCCTCCTGGCAGACCGTGTGCAGGCCCTCGCTCTTCACGAGGCCCTGCATCTTCGTGTACTCGGGGCCCATTTTCGCCCGGGTCTTGATCCACTCGGGCTTGCGCTCGATGGGGGTCTGGCTGTTCCGGACCTCCAGGCGCAGCATCTTGCGTCCGTCGGGTGCGACTGCGGACACATCGGCTCCCTGTAGCTTCGATTCTTCGGCGTACACCAGGGTACGCCCGTGTGGTGCTCGGCCCCCGAGGTGGGCAACCTTCGGGAGCGGGGGTGCATTCCCGGAGGCGTTCGGCCGTGCGGCGCGGGGGACGTGTGCGCGCCCCCACGGGGCGCGCGGGGCTCAGGCCGGAGTGTGCTCCACGACGCGCGGCTTCAGGTCCGCGTTCGCCAGGACGTCCCTGAGGTGCTTCTCGGCCACCGGCAGGACCTCGGCGATGGTCACGTCGCGGCCCAGCTCGTTCGCGAGGGAGGCGACGCCGGCGTCACGGATGCCGCACGGGATGATCTTGTCGAACCAGGCGTTGTCCGGGTTCACGTTCAGCGCGAAGCCGTGCATGGTGACACCCTTGGCGACGCGGATGCCGATCGCGGCGATCTTGCGGTCCTCGCGGCGCTGGCCGGCGTTGGACGGGGCGTACTCCGGGCCGTT
This sequence comes from Streptomyces sp. NPDC056738, assembly GCF_042790435.1. NCBI lineage: Bacteria > Bacillati > Actinomycetota > Actinomycetes > Kitasatosporales > Streptomycetaceae > Streptomyces > Streptomyces sp. NPDC056738. The sequence continues at coordinate 141,069 of NZ_JBHTZF010000003.1, read as the reverse complement.
GAGCCGCGGGTCGAACTCCTCGTCCTGGAGCCGGGGGTCGAAGTCGAGGGAGAGGCCGCCGAGGGCGGAGGCCCCCTGGGCGGGGTCCTTGGCGTCACCGAGGACCCAGACGCCGCTGCGGCCCTCGACCCGGCTCGTCTCCAGACCGAACTCGGCGCAGGTGCGGATGAGCGCCTCTTCCAGACGGCGTACGTGGGCTACGACGTCCACGGGACGCGGGAGTTTCTGGATGGGGTAGCCGACGAGCTGGCCGGGACCGTGCCAGGTGATCTTGCCGCCGCGGTCCACGTCGATGACGGGGGTGCCGTCCAGGGGCCGCTCGTTGTCCGCCGTGCGCCGGCCCGCGGTGTACACCGGGGGGTGCTCCAGGAGCAGGCAGGTGTCGGGGATCTCGTCCAGGAACCGGGCGGCGTGCACGCGGCGCTGCTCGTCCCACGCCTCCTGGTACTCGACGGCCTCGGCACCGAATCCCATGCGGACGAACCGCAACTCACTCACGGCAAGCGCCTCCCTCGAAGCTTCCTCGGGCACGTGGTGATCCCCGTGCGGGGCACGCGGAGGAACCTTTCGTCAGGTCCGTGGCGCGCCCACGCCACTGTACGTCCGTCCGATCCGCGTCAGCTCGACGGCTAATCCTCACACGATCGGATGAATGAATGTCGATGTGTGCGATGACGTGCTCACGCTCCGCTACATTCGCGCCGTTCACGAGGCCATAAGGGCTGCTCACAGGCAATCCGGGCACAGGGGGGCCTCGGGGAGGCGCGAGCACGTTCTCGCGCCGCCCCGAGACGCCTCTGGAGACCCGAAGGCAGGAGACCGCACCGCAGATGACGGAACGACCCGCGCAGCGCACGCCCAATCGACAGCTCGCCGCGCTCATCGCAGAAGCGGGGTTCTCCAACGCAGGTCTCGCCCGCCGCGTGGACCAGCTCGGACTCGAACACGGACTGGACCTGAGATACGACAAGACCTCGGTGACCCGGTGGCTGCGGGGCCAGCATCCCCGCGGGACCACCCCCGCGCTCATCGCCGAGGTGTTCACCCGCCGCCTCGGCCGGCGCCTGAGCGCGCAGGACCTCGGGCTCGACGCCTGCGCCCCCGTGTACGCGGGGCTCGAATTCGCGGCGACCCCCGAGGAGGCCGTCGACATCGTCAGCGGCCTGTGGCGCAAGGACTCCGGGAGCCACGCCGAACTCCGCAAGATCGCCTTCACCCCGGCCGGGCTCGTCGTGCCCAGCCGGGACTGGCTGATCGGCCGGGCCGACGACCGGGTCGCCCGCGGCGAGCAGCCCGCCCGCATCCCCGCCCAGGGCCGCCCGGCCTCGCCCAAGGTCACGGTGCCGCCCGAGCAGGGCGGACCCGCCTCCCGGCGCGGCCGGACCGAGCGCGGCCCCGGCCAGCGGGTCAGCGGCGGGGACATCGCCGCGCTCCGCTCGGTCGGGGAACTCTTCCGCGCCCTCGACCACGCCTACGGCGGCGGCCACGCCCGCCAGGCACTGGTCCGCTATCTGGAGCACGAGGCCGAGCCGATGCTTCGCGGCGCGTACGGCGAGCAGACCGGCCGCCACCTGTTCGCCGCCGCCGCCGACCTCACCCGGCTCGCCGGCTGGACGTCGTACGACATCGGCGCGCACGGACTCGCGCAGCGGTACTTCGTCCAGGCGCTGCGGCTGGCGCAGGCCGCGGGCGACCGGGTGTACGGCTCGTACGTGCTCATCACGATGAGCCGGCAGGCCGTCTACCTCGGGCACGGACGCGAGGCCGTGCAGCTCGCGCGGGTCGCGCAGCAGGGTCTCGGTGCCGGGGGGCCGCACGTCGTGCAGGCGCTGCTGCACGCCGTCGAGGCGCGCGGGCACGGGGTGCTCGGCGAGGTGCGGGCCTGCACGGCCTCCCTGGTGCGGGCCGAGCGCGCGCTGGAGGCGTCCCGCACCGGCGACGAGGTCCCGCACTGGGCCCGGTACTTCGACGAGGCGCAGCTCGCCGACGAGTTCGGGCACTGCCACCGGGACCTTCAGCAGTTCCGGGCGGCGGCGCAGCACGCCGAGCGCTCGCTGCAACTGCGGGCGCCCGGCTACGCGCGCAGCCGGCTGTTCTGCCGCGTGGTGCTCGCCTCGGCGCGGCTCGGGCTCGGGGAGCTCGACCAGGCCTGTCTGCTCGGCGCGGAGGCCGCGGGGCAGGCGGCCGAGATGCGGTCGGCGCGGGCCGTCGAGTACGTACGGGACTTCGAGAAACGGCTCGAACCGTACAAGGACGCCGCCCCCGTCCGCGGTTACCGCGACAAGGTGGCCGCGCTGAGCTGAGGAGGACTGTCCGGCGGGGCCGCGGCGTCGCCTGCGGGCCCGGACGGGCGGGCCGGGCCCCGTGCCGCCGGACCGTCCCCGGTCTCCGGCCTGGGGAACCGGAGACCGGGAAGCCCGACACGCGCGCCGGGGGCGGGAGCCCGCCCCCGGCACCCGCGGACCGGCCCACCGGGGCCGGGGTCGCCCCACCGGGGCGGGGTGCTCGCCGGGGCCGTGGTCCCGGAACTCCGGAGCCCCGTGCCGGAGTTGCGGGACCCGGTGCCGGACGTGCGGGACTCCGGGCCGGACTCGCCGGACCGGTGCCGGAGTCGTGGGGTTCCGGTCCGGGGCGCGAGGGGTGGGTCAGGCCGCGGCGGGTTCCAGGGGTTCGGCCGAGGGGGCGGGGGCGTGGACGTCCAGGTCCGTCAGGAGGGCGTGGGCGGCCCGCCGGGCGGAGTGCAGCGCGCCCTGCACCGTGCTGGTGTCCCGGTGGTCGCCGCACACGTACAGGCCCGCGAGCAGCCGTACGGGGCGGCGCGGGTCGTGCGGCGGCGGCATCGCCGGGACCGCCTCCGGCTCGTGATGGACCGCCAGCAGTTCCCAGCGGCTCGTCGACGTGCCGTAGAGACGGGCGAGCTGGGCGCGGACCGTCGCGTCCAGATGGGCCGCGGCGGGCGGGGTGCCGAGCACGGTCGAGGAGATCAGGGCGCGGCCCGCGGGCGCCCGGGTCGGGTCGACCTGGCTGACGACCGCCGTGTGCGCCACCGGCCCGCTCCGGTCGGCGTCCAGGAGCAACGCGGGTCCGGTGAGCGGCGGTTCGTCCGTGGTGTGGTGCAGGACGGTCACCGGATGGAAGGCGGGCACGTGCAACCCGGGCAGGAACCCGGCGGCAGCGCGCGCCCCGGTCGCCAGCAGGATGGCCCGGCAGCGGAGTTCGCCGTGGTCCTTCGTCGTGACCCGGGTCGTCGACACGGCGGTGACCTGGACGCCCGTGTGCACGGTGCCGGGCGGAAGGCCGGCGGCGAGCAGCTCCGGGAGCGCGTCCGCGCCGCCTTCGGGAAGGCACAGCCGGCCCGTCGCGAAGGAGTGCAGCGCGAGGTCGGCGAGACGGCTCGACGTCCGCAGGTCCGGGTCGCACAGCAGGGCCGCGAGGAGGGGGCGCAGAAAGGTTTCGACGGTACGGGCCGGAAGCCCCCGGGCGGTCAGCGCCTTCGCCGCGGTGAGGTCGGGGCGGGCGAGCAGGCGCTCCGGCGTGGTGGCGGCTAGCCGCGCGAGGGCCCCGCCGAGGCGGGCCTGATCGAGGGGGCTGCCGAGCGGTCCGGGGCGGGTGGTGCCGCGTGCGGGCCGGGGCAGCGGGAGCCGGGGGGCGCTCGCGAGGGCGCGTGCGGTGGTGAGTGCGCCCCTCGCGCTCCGGGGAGCGCTGGGCGTGCCGGTGTGATGGCGGTGGCCGTCGCTGTGCAGCAGCACGCCGGGCGGGAACGGGCACAGGACGAGGCCGCCCAGGCCCGGGGTGTGGCGCAGTTCCGGGTACGAGGTGGACAGGAGCCGGCCGAGCCGGTCGAGCCGGAAGCCGTCCACCTTCTCCGTGGACATGCGCCCGCCCACATGGGGGGCGGCCTCCAGGACGGCGGTCCTCAGCCCCGCCCCGGTCAGATGCCGTGCGGCCGCGAGGCCGGCGACACCGGCTCCCACGACGACGACGTCGACGTCTTGCGTGATCTCCGCCGTGTGCGCGGCGTGGCGTGCGGGCTCTAGCACGTGCCCCTCCTCGAGGTTGCGCGGCCGGTGGGGACGTCATGCCCCCAACACGCTTCTGGAATGCCCGAGTTCGGATCGAGGGTGCGAGGTTCGGCCGCCCGGGGGAAGCCGCGCGGCGGCCGTGCACGGGGGCATGGGGGGTGCATGTGCCCGCCCGTCGGGTGCGACGACCCCACCGGAACCGCCCCGGCCCCCTCGGGCGATTTCGTCCGAACCGGCGACACCCGGCGCCCAAGCCGGCAACTTGGGCCGCCGAGCCGTGCCGGAGCACTCAAAGCCGACGCCCCGCCTGGAGACCGCCCCCGGTCCGGAGGCCGACCCTCGGGACCCCGAGCCGGGCCCCGTCCCGGGGCATGCCCCAAGTCTCCGGCCCCCGGAGTCGCGCCCCTCAGCCCAGTGCGGCTCGCAGTGTCGCGTCGATCGACGGGAACGCGAAGGTGAAGCCCGACTCCAGGAGGCGGGTGGGCAGGACGCGCTGGCTGCCCAGTACGTCCTCGGCCATGTCGCCGAGGGCGAGCCGCAGGAGCGGGGCGGGGGCCGTCAGCAGGGTCGGGCGGTGCAGGACGCGCCCCATGGCCTCGGTGATCTCGCCGTTGGTGAGCGGGTCGGGGGCGGTCAGGTTCACCGGCCCGGACAGCGACTCCGTGTCGATGAGATGCCGGATCGCGGCCACCTCGTCGTGCAGCGCGATGTAGCTCCAGTACTGGCGCCCGTTCCCCATCCGCCCCCCGGCCCCCGCCTTGAACAGCGGAATCAGCCTGGCCCAGGCCCCGCCCTCACGGGCCACCACGAGCCCGGTCCTCGGGATCACCGTGCGCACCCCGGCCTCCTGGGCGGGAGCGGTCGCCTCCTCCCACTCCACACAGACGGACGACAGGAAACCGTCCCCGGGCGGCGCCGACTCGTCCACCGCGCGGTCGCCCGTGTCGCCGTAGAACCCGATCGCGCTCCCGTTGACGAAGACCCGCGGGGGTTCGTCGAGCGAGGCGACCGCCTCCGCGAGCGTCACCGTCCCGAGCACCCGGCTGTCCCGGATCATCCGCTTGTACGTACGGGTCCACGGCCGCCCCGCGACCGGGGCCCCCGCCAGATTGACCACCGCCGCACAGCCGATGAGCCCCACCGCGTCGATCCGCTGCCGCTGCGGATCCCAGCGGATCTCGTCGGGCGAACGCGGCTCGCGGCGCACGAGCCGGACCACCTCGTGCCCCTCGGCGCTCAGGGAGCGCGCCAGCGCGGAACCGATCAGACCGGACGCGCCGGCGATCGCGATGCGGGAACCCGGTGACAGCGGTGAGTCGCTCATGGGTCCATCCTGCCCGCGCCGCCGCGGACTTCACGGAAAGGACCGCAGCGCGGCGGCCGTACAGTGACCGGTATGTCAGCTCCGCGGATACGCACCGCCACCCTGGACGACGAGGACGCGCTCGGCCGGATCGACCGTGACACCTGGTCCACGCTGCATGCCGTCATGCCGCGCCCCCGGCCGCCGTACGAGCCCTTCTACAGCGAGCGGTTCGGTCCCCGGGACCATGTCGTCGCCGAGCTCGACGGCCGTGTCGTGGGGTATCTGCGGCTGGGTTTCCCGACCCCGCTGGCCTGCAACGCGCATGTCCGGCAGATCCTCGGACTGGCCGTCGCCGACGAGGCCCGCGGCGCCGGTGTGGGCCGCGCGCTGCTGCGGACGGCGTGCGAGGAGGCCCGCCGCCAGGGGGCCCGGCGCATCACCCTGCGCGTGCTCGGCCACAACACCCCGGCGCGCGCGTTGTACGCCTCCGAGGGCTTCGTCGTCGAGGGTGTCCTGCCCGGGGAGTTCCTGCTGGATGGCGCCTACGTGGACGACGTCCTGATGGGACGCCCGCTCTGACGGGCTCTCACCGTCTCGACGGGTACCCGCCGTCCGCGGGCGGCACCGACGGCCCCGGCGGTTCCCGCCCGCCGGTGTGCGACGGACGCGGGCCGGCCATGAGGTGACGCAGACAGCGGACGGCCAGTTCGGCGGGTGAACCCGGTCCCTCGGCCGGCGCGTCCGTGGCCGCCCAGGTCTCCAGCGCGATCCGGATCGCGGCCGTGGCCGCGGCGGCGGCCAGCCGGGGCTCCAGCGGGTCCGCGCCGCTGCCCGCGATCCGGGCCGTCACCGGGATCAACCGCTCCTCGGACTCCTGGTTCACCCGGTACCACACCGAGCGCAGCGCGGGATCGCCGGTGGCCGCCCGCAGCAGCGCGCGGGTCTGCTCCAGCCGCTCCGCCGCGTGGGCGTCGGGGGCGGCCAGCGCCTGCCGGATCGCCCGCTCCAGCGCCGTCGGCAGGGCCGTGCCCGGCTCCGTCGCCGCGAGCAGGGCACGCCAGTGCTCGCCGCCCGCCGCGAGCAGCGGGCCCACGGCGTCCCGCTTGTCGCGGAAGTAGCGGTAGAAGGTGCGCGGCCCCACCCCGGCCCGGCGGGCGATGTCCTCCGCCGTGGTGCCGTCCGGACCGCGCTCGGTGAACAGCTCGGCCGCCGCGCGCGCGATGTCCAGCCGGGTGGCCGCCTTGCGGCGCTCGGTCAGCGACGGTGCGGGTGCCCGGGGCGGCTGGCTGCTCACGCGGAGAGCGTACGCCGGGAGCGGCCCGCGGACCCGGCCGGATACGGGCCCCGGATCAGGACGTGACGAGGTCGCCGGTGTCCACGCGGGCCGTGGCGTGGGCCGCCTTGCGGGCGTCGCTCGCGACCTCGTGGGCCGTCAGGACGTAACCGGTCTCGGCGTCCGAGGTCGAGCGGGCGAAGACGACGCCGTACACCTTGCCGTCCGTCGTCAGGAGCGGGCCGCCGGAGTTGCCGGGCCGGACGGTCGAGCGGATCGAGTAGATCTCACGGGTGACCGTGCCGGTGTTGTAGATGTTCTGGCCCGTCGCGTTGATGCGGCTCGCGACGGTGGCCGCCTGGAGGTCGAGACCGCCGTCCTGCGGGTAGCCCGCGACCACCGCCGAGTCGCCGCGCGAGGCGACCCCGTCGAAGTGGAGGACGGGCGCCTGCAGCGCCGGCACGTACAGCACGGCGACGTCCTTCTGCGGGTCGAAGAGCACCACCCGCGCCTGGTAGGGGCGGCCGACCCCGCCGACCCGCACGGTCGGCCGGTCGATGCCGGCCACCACGTGCGCGTTGGTCATCACGCGGTGGGCGGCGTAGACGAAGCCGCTGCCCTCCCGGCCCTGGTTGCCCGACGCGCCCTCGACCTTCACGGTGCTCAGCTTGGCCGCGTTCGTCGCGGAGGGCGTGACGCTGTCGCCGGAGGGCTTGGCGACCCCGGCCGTCGGTTCGTTCTCGAACGGGTTGAAGACCTGCGGGAAGCCCGCCTCCGTGAGGGCCGAGGTCGCGCGCGAGAACCAGGCCGGAGTGGTCTCCGGCATCGAGTTCTGGACGGCGCCCAGCAGCGCCGAGTTGCGGATCGACTGCGTCACCACCGTCGAGGAGGACGCGCCCAGGACGCTCGCCGCCACCCAGGCCACCAGCAGCACGGCGACGGTGTTCGCCGCGGCTCCGCCGATGCCGTCGGCCACCCGCAGCGGCCCCTGGTCCAGCTCGCGGCGCAGCTTCAGCGCCAGCCGCCCGGCTAGCTCGTGGCCCACGACGCCCGGGACCAGCACCGTGAGCACCGCCGTGACCGTCGCCGCCGGTGTCCCCGCCGTGACCAGCTCCATGATCCACGGCAGCACCCATACGCCGATGACGGCGCCGCCCACGAAGCCGGCCAGCGAGACACAGCCGGCCACCAGGCCACGGCGGTACCCGGAGGCCGCGTAGACCAGGATGACCAGCGCCAGCAGGAGGTCGAGAACGTCCACGGAGCCGCCTTTCTCTAGGGCCCCTTAGTACGCGCCGGGCGGGCCCAGTGATCAGCCACGCGCGTTCGGTGCCCGCGCGAACGGCCACACACCCGTGGACCTGTAAAAACGTCCCGGACACGCACGATGGTTCCACCAGGTGGCACACCACACATCGCGGGCCGCGCGGATCCGGGTCAGGGTGGCTCCATGCGTGTCTTCCGGAATCCGCGGGGGCTTCGAATACGGAGCGGGGAGCGGGTGTCCCGGCACGGGCGGCACGTACGCCCGGGGCCCCGGGCCCGCGAGAGGCGCACCGGCAGGACGGCGCGGGCCCCGCGTGCGCCCGTGCCCTCCGGCGTGCGCCGGCGTGCGCCGTTCGGGCTCCCGAAACCGGCCCTCGTCGCCCTCGGCTGCGTGCCCGGCCTGCTCGCGGTCCTGGCGCTGGTGATGTGCGCGGCCGGGGTGGACCGCACGGCGTCCCGCGCCACCACCCCGCCCCCGGTCGCGGCCCGGATCACCGTCCCCCGCCCCGTCGCCAGACCGCCCATCGTGCCGCGCACGGCGTGGCTGGACACCGCGAGCACGCGAAAACAGCCGCCGCCCCGCTACGACGACCGGGTCGTGGCGGTCTTCATCCATCACACCGACTCGCCCAACGGCTACGACTGCGCCGACGTGCCCCGCATCATCCGTGACGTGTACGCGGGCCAGACCGGCGCCAAGGACTGGGACGACATCGGCTACAACTTCCTCGTCGACCGGTGCGGCACGATCTACGAGGGCCGCGCGGGCGGGGTCGACCGGCCCGTCACCGGGGCGCACACCCAGGGCTTCAACCACCGCACCGCCGGGATCGCCGCGATCGGCACCTTCACGGCGGGATCGCAGGTGCCCAAGGCGATGACCGACGCGATCGCCCGTGTGGTCGCCTGGAAGCTCGGGCTCAGCGGCGTGGACCCCCGCGGCACGGTCCGTCTCGTCTCCAGCAACAGCCTCAGCCGCTACGCCGCCAGCACCGCCGCCGTGCTCGCCACCGTCTCCGGCCACGACGCGGCCTTCATGACGAGCTGCCCGGGCGCCGCCCTCAGCGCCCGCATCCCCGACATCCGCGACCTCGCGGCGCGCATCCAGGGCCGCTGAGCGCCCGGCGCCGCCGGTCACAGGCACACCCCCGCCGGCTCACAGACTCCCCAGAGCCGGGCGCCCTACCGTCCACGTACGGCGCCGCACGGCGTCGCACGTGCTGACCGGAGGCGGGGATCATGAGGATCAGTCGGACGGGGCCCGCGCGCGGCGCGGGGAGCGGGGCGCACGCGGGGCGCACCGGGGGCGGACAGGACACACGGGCCGTGGAGCCGTCCGGCGGCCGCGTGACGGGGGCGCGGCGGCCGTGGGCGCTGCTGTGCGCCGTGGCCACGGTCGTGCTGGGCCCGGCGGCGGTCACGGCGTCCGCGCTGGACCGGGCCAACGCGGCCCCGCCGGCCCGTCAGTCCTCCCTGAACCGCTCCCACAGCTTGGGGTAGCGCTCCGCGATGACCGCCTCGTTCTCGAACTCGAGCGGAGTGCCCTCGGGCTCGGCGGCCGCGGCCGGGATGCCCAGGGCGGGCGCGACGGCACCGGTGAGCTGCTCGTACGCCTCGTCGGCCGCGTACCCCAGCTCCTCGCCGTCGCCGTCGATCTCCTCGTCGAAGTCGTCCAGCAGCTCGGCGAGCGTGTCGGGGTCGTGCATCGCCCCCTCGAAGACGTCCCGGCCCTGGCCGATCAGCCAGCACCGGAAGAAGTCGAAGGCGTCGTCGCTCGCTCCGTCGAGCAGCACCCAGGCGGCGCCCCACAGATCCCAGCGGTACGCGCGGTTGTAGCGGGACTCGAAGTGCCGGGCGAAGTCCAGGACGGAGTCCGGATCAAGCTGGACGAGCCGCTCGACGAGCAGATCCGCCTGTTCCTCGGGGTCTCCCTCGGCCGTCTCGCGGGTCGTGTCCACCAGCTCCCAGAACTCCGTCTCGTCCATCACGGGTCAAGCATCGGGCCTGGGCGGAGGGGACGCACGTGGAGCGGAGCAGATTGTTATGCATGCACATGCCGAAGGTAAAACCGCCGGGTTCCTACGGATTTCAAGTGGTCGGGGGCCGGTAGAGCGCCGCGGCACCGGCCGCGTCCTCGGCGCAGCGTTCGCGCAGGGCCGCCGGAGCGAGCACCTCCACCTCGGGCCCGAGCCCCCGCAGTTGCATCCGGGCGACCTCCTCGGACTCGACCGGCAGGGTGAGGGTCACCCAGCCCCGCCCGTCGGGGGCCTCCGAGGCACCGAGCGCCTCCTTCGCCGACGCCGGATCGACGGCGTACGGCAGCATCCGCACGCCCTCCGGGGACAGCCGTACGACGACCTCCGACCGCAGGACGGACCGGGCGAACTCCTCGGCCCGCTCCCGCCAGAACTCCGGCAGGTCGAAGCCGTCGTCCCGACGGAACCGCTCCGGGCCGGGCTCGACGGCGGTGAACCGGTCGATCCTGTAGACACGGAAGGCCCCGGCGTCGGTCACCCGCGCGCACAGATACCAGAGCCCCGCCTTCAGGACGAGCCCGTACGGTTCGAGGGCCCGCTCCACCTCCGCCCCGTCGCGCAGGTAGCGCGCGAGGACCGGGCGGTCGTCCCACACCGCGCCCGCGAGCACGGGCAGGAGCTCCGGTGTGAGCGGCTCGCTGAACCAGGCGGGCGCGTCCAGATGGAACCGCTGCGCCGCCGACCGCGAGGCGTCCCGCAGCGAGGGCAGCAGCGCCGCCGACACCTTCAGCCGGGCCGCCGACGCCGAGTCCTCGAGACCCATGTCGCGCAGCGCCCCCGGCACCCCGCTCAGGAACAGCGCCTCCGCCTCGCCGCGCGCGAGCCCCGTCAGCCGGGTGCGGTACCCGCCGATCAGGCGGTAGCCCCCGGCCCGGCCCCGGTCGGCGTAGACCGGGATCCCCGCCTCCGACAGCGCCTGCGCGTCCCGGGCGACCGTGCGCTCGGACACCTCCAGCTCCCGCGCCAGCTCGGCGGCGGTCATCGACGCGCGGGTCTGGAGCAGCAGCACCATCTTGATCAGACGAGCGGCACGCATGGATTCATGATGCCGGGCACCGCCGACAGCCGGGAGAGCCGGCCGGAAAGCCGGGAAGGGGTACGGCGACCGCCGTACCCCTTCCCTTTGTCACTCCCCAGGCACTACAGGCCGTAGCGCTCCCGGGCCTCCTTCACGGCCGACGCCTTGACCTCGCCGCGGCGGGCGAGCTGCGCCAGCGCGGCGACGACGATCGACTGCGCGTCCACGCCGAAGTGGCGGCGGGCCGCCGCACGGGTGTCGGAGAGACCGAAGCCGTCGGCACCGAGCGAGGACCAGTCCTGCTCGACCCACTGCGCGATCTGGTCCGGGACCTGGCGCATGTAGTCGGAGACCGCGAGCACCGGGCCCTCGGCGCCCTGGAGCGCCTGGCGGACGAACGGCACCCGCTCCTCGCCGCGCAGCAGGGCCGCGTCGGCCTCCAGCGCGTCGCGGCGCAGCTCGGTCCAGGAGGTCGCGGACCACACGTCGGCGGCCACACCCCACTCCTCGGCGAGCAGCTTCTGCGCCTCAAGCGTCCAGTGGATCGCCGTGCCGGAACCGAGGAGCTGGATGCGCGGGGCGTTCGCCGCCGCCACGTTCAGGCCCGCCGACTCCGCCGTGTTGAAGCGGTACAGGCCCTTGACGATGCCCTCGTCGATACCGAGGCCGGCCGGCTTGGCGGGCTGCGGCATCGGCTCGTTGTAGACGGTCAGGTAGTAGAAGACGTCCGGGTCCTCGCCCGGGGCGCTCTCGCCGTACATCCGGCGCAGACCGTCCTTGACGATCGTCGCGATCTCGTACGCGAACGCCGGGTCGTAGGACAGCGCCGCCGGGTTCGTCGCCGCGATGACGGGGGAGTGGCCGTCGGCGTGCTGGAGGCCCTCACCGGTCAGGGTGGTCCGGCCGGCCGTCGCGCCGACGAGGAAGCCGCGGCCGAGCTGGTCGCCGAGCTGCCACATCTGGTCGGCCGTGCGCTGCCAGCCGAACATCGAGTAGAAGATGTAGAAGGGGATCATCGCCTCACCGTGCGTGGAGTACGCGGTGGACGCGGCGATGAAGTCCGCCATGGAACCGGCCTCGGTGATCCCCTCGTTGAGGATCTGGCCGTCCTTGGCCTCCTTGTAGTACATGAGCTGGTCGCGGTCGACGGGCTCGTACGTCTGCCCCTTGGGCGAGTAGATGCCCAGCGACGGGAAGAGCGACTCCATGCCGAAGGTGCGGGCCTCGTCCGGGACGATCGGCACCCAGCGGCGGCCGGTCTCCTTGTCGCGGACCAGGTCCTTGACGAGACGGACGAACGCCATGGTCGTCGCCACGTTCTGCGAGCCGGAGCCCTTGTCGAAGGAGGCGAACGCCTTGTCGGCGGGGGCCGGCAGCGGGGCCAGCGCGTGCGTGCGGCGGGCCGGGGCCGGGCCGCCGAGGGCCGCGCGGCGCTCCTGGAGGTAGCGGACCTCGGGGGAGTCGGCGCCCGGGTGGCCGTAGGGCACCACGCCGTCGACGAACTGGCTGTCGGAGATGGGCAGTTCGAGCAGATCACGCATCTGCTTGAACTCGTCCGTGGACAGCTTCTTCATCTGGTGGTTGGCGTTCTTCGACGCGAAGCCCGGGCCGAGGGTGTGGCCCTTGACCGTCTGGGCCAGGATCACCGTCGGCGCGCCCTTGTGCGCGAGGGCGGCGCGGTAGGCCGCGTACACCTTGCGGGACTCGTGGCCGCCGCGGGACAGGTGGAAGCACTCCAGGATCTTGTCGTCGCTCAGCAGCTTCGCCATCTCGGCGAGCGCCGGGTCGGAGCCGAAGAAGTCCTGGCGGATGTAGGCGGCGTCGCGGGTCTGGTACGTCTGCACCTGGGCGTCGGGCACCTGGCGCAGCCGGCGGACCAGCGCGCCCGTGGTGTCGAGCTGGAACAGCTCGTCCCAGGCCGAGCCCCACAGCGACTTCACGACGTTCCAGCCGGCGCCGCGGAACTGCGCCTCCAGCTCCTGCACGATCTTGAAGTTCGCGCGGACCGGGCCGTCGAGGCGCTGGAGGTTGCAGTTGATGACGAAGGTCAGGTTGTCCAGACCCTCGCGGGAGGCCAGCGCGAGTGCCGCCGTCGACTCCGGCTCGTCCATCTCGCCGTCACCGAGGAACGCCCACACGTGCGACGCGGAGACGTCCTTGATGCCGCGGTTGGTGAGGTAGCGGTTGAAGCGGGCCTGGTAGATCGCCGACAGCGGGCCGAGGCCCATGGAGACGGTCGGGAACTCCCACAGCCAGGGCAGCCGGCGCGGGTGCGGGTACGACGGGAGGCCGCTGCCGCCGGACTCCTGGCGGAAGTTGTCCAGGTGCTGCTCGGTCAGCCGGCCGTCGAGGAAGGCGCGGGCGTAGATGCCGGGGGAGGCGTGGCCCTGGATGTAGAGCTGGTCGCCGGACCCGTCACCCTCCTTGCCCTTGAAGAAGTGGTTGAAGCCGGTCTCGTAGAGCCAGGCCGCGGAGGCGAAGGTGGCGATGTGGCCGCCGACGCCGTGCTTCGCGCCCCGGGTCACCATCGCGGCCGCGTTCCAGCGGTTCCACGCGGTGATCCGGGCCTCCATCGCCTCGTCGCCGTCCACGGAGGGCTCGGCGGCGGTGGGGATGGTGTTGACGTAGTCGGTCTCAAGCAGCTTGGGCAGCGCGAGACCGTTGCCCTCGGCGCGCTCCAGCGTGCGGCGCATCAGGTACGCGGCACGGTGCGGCCCGGCCGCCTGGGTGACGGCGTCCAGGGAGGCCTGCCATTCGGCGGTCTCCTCGGGGTCGCGGTCCGGGAGCTGGTCGAGCTCGCTCGGCTGGATTGCGGTGGGGTCGGTCATTGCGCCGCCTTCCGGATGCGGAGGGGGGTTCCCTCATCGGCAAGGGGTTTTCGGGGTGTGCCCTTGGTCTATGGCAGGACAGGGCGACGGGCTCTTGTGGGAGCCCGTCGAGGACTGTAACCCCCTGATCGATGATCGATCAAAGGAATCGGGGGGAAATCCTCTTCAGATCGGAAAGTCGGCACGGGGTGCCTTGCCGCCAGGCACCGGGTGCCTCGAAAATCGAGGGTTTTCGCAGGTGGGAGCACGGTTGAGCGGGGGTGTGCTCCCCTGCGCCGACGGCGTCGGCGCAGCCCTCAGGGACGCGGTGCGCAGCCGAGGACGTGGGCCTTCACGAGGTCGGCGATCAGCGGGTCGCGCCGCCGGAAGGCGTCCACGAGGGCCTCGTGCTCCTCGGCGTACGACTGCTGCACGGTCCCGAGCCAGCGGATGGACAGGGCCGTGAAGACCTCGATGCCCAGGCCCTCCCAGGTGTGCAGGAGGACGGAGTTGCCCGCCGCCCGGACCAGCTCGCGGTGGAAGCCCACGGTGTGCCGGACCTGGCCGGTCCCGTCGGCCAGCCGGTCGGCCTCGTACAGGGCCGCCACGTGCGGTTCGAGGGCCGAGCAGTCCTCCGCCAGCCTCTCCGCCGCCAGCTCCGCCGCGATGGCCTCCAGACCGGCTCGTACGGGGTAGCTCTCCTCCAGGTCGGCGGCGGTCAGATTGCGCACCCGGACGCCCTTGTTCGGCGCCGACTCGATCAGCCGCAGCGACTCCAGCTCGCGCAGCGCCTCGCGGACCGGGGTCTGGCTGACCTCCAGCTCGGTGGCGATCCGCCGCTCCACGATCCGCTCGCCCGGCTTCCAGCGCCCGCTGACGATCCCCTCCACGATGTGCTCGCGGATCTGTTCGCGCAGCGAGTGGACGACGGGCGCGGTCATGAAGGCTCCTTTGGGAGGGGCAGACCCGATGCCGTGGCACGGAGTGCCCCGATGAGGGGCGGTGGTCGGGTGGCGGGCGGGACCCGGGGCTTGACCTTTAGACAATAAGGCCGGGGCCCGGTCGGTGAGGGGCGCATGGTGGCGCTTTCCCGCAGGTGAGACGAGACTTACACGCTGTCAGAGTGTTCCCGTCCGTACGGGTCCGTACCGGGTGAAGTCCGGATTCGTACCGTCGATGTGATCGTGCAACTCGGGGCGCGGCGGAAGATCGGCGGCCGGGAACCCGGGTGTCTCGCAAACACGGCACCCCCGCCCGGAGGTCCGGACGGGGGTGCCGTGTCAGCTTTCCGCGCGCTGGCGGTGCGGGTTACAGGCCGAGCTCGACCTCGAACTCGCCCGCCTCCAGGATCGCCTTGACCGCGGTCAGGTAACGGGCGGCGTCGGCGCCGTCCACCAGACGGTGGTCGTAGGAGAGCGTCAGGTAGGTCATGTCGCGGACGCCGATGACGGTGCCCTCTTCCGTCTCGATGACGGCCGGACGCTTGACCGTGGCGCCGATGCCCAGGATCGCGACCTGGTTCGGCGGCACGATGATCGTGTCGAAGAGCGCGCCGCGCGAGCCGGTGTTGGAGATGGTGAAGGTCGCGCCGGACAGCTCGTCCGGAGTGATCTTGTTCGCCCGGACCTTGCCCGCCAGGTCGGCGGTGGCCTTCGAGATGCCGGCGATGTTCAGGTCGCCCGCGCCCTTGATGACCGGGGTCATCAGGCCCTTCTCCGAGTCCACCGCGATACCGATGTTCTCGGCGTCGAAGTAGGTGATCGTGCCCTCGGCCTCGTTGATCCGGGCGTTGATGACCGGGTGGGCCTTCAGCGCCTGGGCCGCCGCCTTCACGAAGAACGGCATCGGGGAGAGCTTGACACCCTCGCGCGCGGCGAAGGAGTCCTTGGCCTGCGCGCGGAGCTTCATCAGGCGGGTGATGTCGACCTCGACGACCGAGGAGAGCTGCGCCTGCTCGTGCAGGGCCTTCACCATGTTGTCGCCGATGACCTTGCGGATGCGGGTCATCTTGACGGTCTGGCCGCGCAGCGGGGAGACCTCGAGGACCGGCGCCTTCTTGGCGGCGGCGGCCGGGGCGGCCGCAGCGGCCGGAGCCTGCGCGGCGGCCGTGGCCTTGGCGGCCTCGGCGGCGGCGACGACGTCCTGCTTGCGGATACGACCGCCGACGCCGGTGCCCTTGACGGTGGCCAGGTCGACGCCGTTCTCGGCGGCGAGCTTGCGCACCAGCGGGGTCACGTACGCGCCGTCGTCACCGCTGGTCGCGGCGGGCGCCGGGGCCGGGGTGACGGGGGCGGGCGCGGCCACCGGCGCGGGGGCCGGAGCCGGAGCGGCGGGCGCGGCCGGAGCGGCCGGCTGGACCGGAGCCGGGGCGGCGGCGGCCGGGGCGGCCGGAGCAGCCGGGGCCGGAGCCGGGGCGGCGGGGGCGGCGGCGGCCGGAGCCGCGCCGGGAGCGCCGATGACGGCCAGCTTCGCGCCGACCTCAGCGGTCTCGTCCTCGCCGACCACGATCTCCAGCAGCACGCCGGCGACCGGCGCGGGGATCTCGGTGTCGACCTTGTCCGTGGAGACCTCGAGCAGCGGCTCGTCCTCCGCGACCTCCTCGCCGACGGCCTTCAGCCAGCGGGTGACGGTGCCCTCGGTGACCGACTCGCCCAGTGCGGGCAGCACGACGTCGGTGCCGGAGGCGCCACCGGCGGGAGCGGCGGCCGGGGCGGGGGCGGGAGCGGCCGGGGCCGCGGGAGCCTCGGCGACCGGGGCGGGGGCGGCCGGAGCGGCCGGGGCCTCGGCGGCGGCGGGAGCCGGGGCGGCGGCGGGCGCGCCCGTGCCGTCGTCGATGACGGCGAGCTCGGCGCCGACCTCGACGGTCTCGTCCTCGGCGACCTTGATGGACGCGAGGATGCCGGCGGCGGGGGAGGGGATCTCGGTGTCGACCTTGTCCGTCGACACCTCCAGCAGCGGCTCGTCGGCCTCGACGCGCTCGCCCTCGGCCTTCAGCCAGCGGGTGACAGTGCCCTCGGTGACGCTCTCACCGAGTGCCGGAAGGGTTACGGAAACCGGCATGGTTTCTGTTGCTCCTTATTGGGGTCTCCCCTGCCCGACCGGGATCGAGGGCTCGGGGAAGTGCGGAAGTCTGTGGTCGTCGTCGAGCCCTGCTCGACGCGGTGACTGGAACGGCCGGTGGCCGGGGGGAACCCCCGGCCGGGCCGGTCAGTCGTGCGCGTGCAGCGGCTTGCCCGCGAGCGCGAGGTGGGCCTCGCCGAGCGCCTCGTTCTGCGTCGGGTGGGCGTGGATGAGCTGGGCGACCTCGGCGGGCAGCGCTTCCCAGTTGTAGATGAGCTGGGCTTCGCCGACCTGCTCGCCCATGCGGTCGCCGACCATGTGGACGCCGACCACGGCACCGTCCTTCACCTGGACGAGCTTGATCTCGCCCGAGGTGTTGAGGATCTTGCTCTTGCCGTTGCCCGCGAGGCTGTACTTCAGGGCGACGACCTTGTCCGCACCGTAGATCTCCTTGGCCTTGGCCTCGGTGATGCCCACGGAGGCGACCTCGGGGTGGCAGTACGTCACGCGCGGGACGCCGTCGTAGTCGATCGGGACGGTCTTGAGACCGGCCAGCCGCTCCGCGACCAGCATGCCCTCGGCGAAGCCGACGTGCGCGAGCTGGAGCGTCGGGACGAGGTCGCCGACGGCGGAGATGGTGGGGACGTTCGTCCGCATGTACTCGTCGACCAGGACGTAGCCGCGGTCCATCGCGACGCCCTGCTCCTCGTAGCCGAGACCGGCCGAGACCGGGCCGCGGCCGACGGCGACGAGCAGGACCTCGGCCTCGAACTCCTTGCCGTCGGCGAGGGTGACCTTGACACCGTTCTGGGTGTACTCGGCCTTCGAGAAGAAGGTGCCCAGGTTGAACTTGATGCCGCGCTTGCGGAACGCGCGCTCAAGAAGCTTGGAGGAGTTCTCGTCCTCGACCGGGACGAGGTGCTTGAGGCCCTCGATGACCGTCACCTCGGCACCGAAGGACTTCCACGCCGAGGCGAACTCGACGCCGATGACGCCGCCGCCCAGGATGATCGCGGACTGCGGCACACGGTCCAGGACGAGCGCGTGGTCCGAGGAGATGATGCGGTTGCCGTCGATCTCCAGGCCCGGCAGCGACTTCGGCACGGAGCCGGTCGCGAGGAGCACGTGACGGCCCTGGATCCGCCGGCCGTTCACGTCGACGGAGGTCGGGGAGGACAGGCGGCCCTCACCCTCGATGTACGTCACCTTGCGGGACGCGATGAGACCCTGCAGACCCTTGTACAGGCCCGAGATGACCCCGTCCTTGTACTTGTGGACGGCGGGTACGTCGATGCCCTCGAAGGTGGCCTTGACGCCGAACTGCGCGCTCTCGCGGGCCTGGTCGGCGATCTCGCCCGCGTGCAGCAGGGCCTTCGTGGGGATGCACCCACGGTGCAGGCAGGTACCGCCGACCTTGTCCTTCTCGATCAGGGCGACGTCCAGGCCCAACTGCGCTCCGCGCAGCGCCGCGGCGTAACCGCCGCTACCGCCGCCGAGGATCACTAGGTCGAAAACGGTGCTGGCGTCGTTCGCCACGTCACGTCCTCCATGCATGTGCGCCGTTACGCCGGGCACCTTTGTCCCTTACGGGTGGTTGACCGGTCGGTCGGCTGGTGTCCGGCCGCTCTTTCTACGGCCCTGTGGTGGGGGCCCTGTCCTGCCGAGAACCCATCTTCGCACTTGTCGAGGGCGAGCGAGACGCCGGGCCGGTGTGTGGGACGTCTGATCCATCACGTCGACGGGGTGCGGAGCCGGGTGAACCTGCGGATTTCGTCGAGGGCGAAACCCCGGTTGGGCCGTACGAGCGGCCCCGGGCGCGGTGACGCCCGGGGCCGGTGTGGCGTACGGGGGCTCAGCCCAGGTCGCCGGCCGCCGTCAGCTCGGCGAGACGGACCAGGGTGCGGACCGCGGAACCGGTGCCGCCCTTGGGGGTGTAGCCGAACGGACCGGCTTCGTTGAACGCGGGGCCCGCGATGTCCAGGTGCGCCCAGGTGATGCCCTCGCCCACGAACTCGCGCAGGAACAGACCGGCGACCAGGCCGCCGCCCATGCGCTCGCCCATGTTGGCGATGTCGGCGGTGGGGGAGTCCATGCCCTTGCGCAGGTGCTCGGGCAGCGGCATCGGCCAGGACTCCTCGCCGACCTCCTCGGCGGCCTCGACGATCGCGGCACGGAACGCGTCGTCGTTGGCCATCACGCCGAAGGTGCGGTTGCCGAGCGCCAGCACCATCGCGCCGGTCAGCGTCGCCACGTCGACGATCGCGTCCGGCTTCTCCTCGGAGGCCTTCCACAGCGCGTCCGCCAGGACCAGCCGGCCCTCGGCGTCGGTGTTCAGGACCTCGACGGTCTTGCCGCTGTACATGCGCAGCACGTCACCCGGACGGGTGGCGGAGCCGGACGGCATGTTCTCGGCGAGCGCGAGCCAGCCGGTGACGTTGACCTCCAGGCCCAGACGCGCGGCGGTGACCACGGCGGCGAAGACCGCGGCGGCGCCGGCCATGTCGCACTTCATCGTCTCGTTGTGCCCGGCGGGCTTCAGCGAGATGCCGCCCGAGTCGTAGGTGATGCCCTTGCCGACGAAGGCGAGGTGCTTGTCGGCCTTCGAGGAGGTGTACGACAGCTTCACCAGGCGGGGGCCGGCGGCCGAGCCGGAGCCGACGCCGAGGATGCCGCCGAAGCCGCCCTTGACCAGGGCCTTCTCGTCGAACACCTGCACCTTGATGCCGTGCTCCTTGCCGGCCGCGGTGGCGACGGCGGCGAAGGACTCCGGGTTGAGGTCGTTCGGCGGGGTGTTGACGAGGTCGCGGGCGCGGTTGAGCTCCTCGGTCACGGCGGTGGCGCGCGCGAGGGCCGCCTTGTACGCCGCGTCGCGGGGCTTGCCGCCGAGGACGGTCGCCTCGCCGAGCGGACCCTTGCGGCCCTTGGCGGCCTCGGTGCGGCCCGTCTCCTTGTAGGCGTCGAAGCCGTAGGCGCCCAGGCGGGCGCCCTCGGCGACGGCACCGGCGTCGGCGGCGTCCGAGACCGGCAGCGCGAAGGCGGCCTTCTTGGCGCCGGCGAGCGCGCGGGCGGCGACACCGGCCGCGCGGCGCAGCGCCTCGGCGTCGTAGCCGGCCTCGTCCTCGGGGACCGCTCCCAGGCCGACGGCCACCACGACGGGGGCCTTGAATCCGGACGGCGCGGGCAGCTTGGTCACCTCGCCCTCGGAGCCGGAGGCGCCGAGGGTCTCCAGGATTCCGGCGAGCCCGCCGTCGTACGCCTTGTCCACGGCCTCGGCGCCCGGTGCGACGACCGGGCCCTTGGGGCCCTTCGCGACACCGACGACGATCGCGTCGGCCCGCAGACCGGACGCTGCGGCGGTGCTGAGAGTGAGAGCAGTCACGGTGGTGAGATCTCCGCTTCCATTGAAAGTTCGTTGTGGCCGAGAAGGGGTGGGTCGACCGGGCCCGACGGCTGACCCTAGATCCGGCCTCGGGGGCGGTCCTTGCCGGGGCCCCCGAAGGGCCGGGCCAGTACCCGGGACGAGCCTACGCTCGGGGCCGGGTTTCGCTCATTCCTGCGGACGTTCACCCACAGGTGGCGCCCTGCCGGATTCCCGCCCCTCACTCCCGGTGACCTGAGACACACTCATCGTGTTCAGTGGGCACGCCGCCCACTGCTTTGCACGATTTCCACAGATTCCCCATGGTTTCCACCCGTGGGGGATGCTCGAGGGGGAGAAAGCTACATATGGCACAGAGTCTGCAACGGTGGAGAGGGACGGCTGCCGTCCTGGGGGCCGCCGGACTCCTGGCGCTGGGCATGGGGGCACCCGGCGCGGCCGCGGCGGCCACGCCGCGGATCGACCTCAAGGTCCTGGTCGTGGACAACGGCGCGGGCCAGGTCGGAGCCATCACCACGGAACTGAAGAACGAGGGTGTCCCGTACACCACGGTCAACCTGGGCGACGCGAACCGCCCGACCATCAACGCGACGTTCCTGAGCGACACCGTGAACGGCGCCCCGCGCGCCAAGTACCAGGGCGTCGTCCTGCCGAACGAGGCGCCCTTCGGCGCCGGTTCGGCCGAACAGACCGCCCTGGAGACCTACGAGAAGACGTTCGGCATCCCGCAGGTCGACGCCTACACGTGGGCCCACCCCGAGGTCGGTCTCGACTACACCGACCAGAACGGCGGCTGGTCCGGAGTGCTGGACGGCCGGACCACGCAGATCACCGCGGCGGGCACGACCGGCCCGTTCCGCTACCTCGACGGACCCCTGACCTTCGAGGACAACGACCCGGCCGTACAGGAGACCTACGGCTACGCGGCCCACCCGAGGGACGGGTTCACCAGCTACCTGAACGCGCCCAGCGGCGGTTCGATGCTCGGGCAGTACGAGCACGACGGCCGCCGCGAACTCGTGGTGACCTTCGCGTACAACCAGTACCAGAAGCAGTTCAAGGTCCTGGCGCGCGGGATCGTCGAATGGCTCACCCAGGGAGTGCACCTCGGGCAGGCCAGGAACTACTTCTCCGTCCACGTCGACGACGTCTTCGCGCCCGACGCCCGCTGGGACTCCGAGCGCGACTGCACGCCCGGCGACATCGACTGCGCGGGCGGCGACGGCGAGGACACCACCACGCCGATCCGGATGACGGCGGCCGACGCCGCCTACGCCGCCCAGTGGGAGGCCGACCACGGATTCACGCTGGACATGGTCTTCAACGCCGGCGCGGGCGAGGAGTGGAAGTCCGAGAACGGCGGCACCGACGCCCTCACGGACCGACTGCTCGCCGACAAGGCCAAGTTCCGCTGGATGAACCACACCTACACGCACCTGTTCCTCGGCTGCGTCCAGGACACCACGACCGTCCCCTGGACCTGCGCGAAGAACACCAACGGCACCACGCAGTACGTGAGCCGCTCCGACATCTCGGCGCAGATCGCGGACAACAACAGGTGGGCGGCCTCCCACGGCCTGTCCACCGACCGCACCGAGCTGGTGACCGGCGAGCACTCGGGCCTCAAGACGCTGCCCCAGCAGCCCGTCGACAACCCGAACCTCGCCCGCGCCATGTCCGACAACGGCGTCAAGTGGACCGGGTCCGACAACTCCCGTGAGCCCGAACAGCGTTCGGTCGGCAACGGCGTGATGACCGTCCCCCGCTACCCGATGAACATCTACTACAACACCGGCACGCCCGAGGAGATGGCCGACGAGTACAACTACATCTACACCTCGAAGGCCGCCGGCGGCAGCGGGGTGTGCGAGAACAACGCGACGTCCACCTGCCTGTCGGCCCCGCTGAACACGGCCACCGGCTACGCCGACTACATCGTCCCGGCCGAGGCGCGCACCGCGCTCGGGCACGCCATCGGCAACGACCCGCGTCCGCACTACGTCCACCAGTCCAACCTGGCCGAGGGGCGCATCCTCTACCCGGTCCTGGACAAGGTGCTCGCCGACTACAAGGCGATCTACGCCGACAACGCCCCGCTGCAGAACCCCCGCCAGAGCGCCATCGGCACCGAACTGCAGCGCCGTAACGACTGGCAGACCGCCCTGGCGAGCGGGCGGGTCACGGCCTACCGCATCGGCAACCAGGTCACCGTCACCGCCCCGTCCGGGACGCAGATCCCGGTGACCGTGCCCGAGGGGACGACCAAGCAACTCCTGGTCGGCACCACCCCGTTCGGGACGGCGTACGCGGGAGCGCGCAACGACTGGACCAAGCCGGAGCTTCTCCAGTCCGCGGTCAAGCTGAACCTGCCCGCCTAGGCACGGCGGCATCGCGGCTCGCGACGCGCACCCCGGCCCGACCGGCCGGGGTGCGCTCGTGAGCCGTGCGACGGGGAGCCGGGGGGCTCTCCGGAGGAAACAGTCCCAGGGGGGAACCACGCATGATGCGCACCGGCCGTCATGTCACCATGCTCACCGAAGGCACCTACCCACATGTCCACGGCGGGGTCAGCACCTGGTGCGACCAACTGGTCAAGGGCATGCCGGAGGTCGACTTCCACATCGTCTCGCTCACCGGCAGCGGCCGCGAACCCGTGACCTGGGAGCTGCCGCCCAACGTCTACCGCCACACCCGCGTACCGACCTGGGGGCCGCGCCCCGGCCGCGCCCGCCCGCCGATCGGCCGCGCCCAGCGCCGCTTCGCCGAGATCTACGAACGCTTCCTGCTCTCCTTCCTCGACCCCGACTCGCCCGAGGACTTCGGCGACGCGCTGTTCGAACTGGCCGCGCTCGCCCGCGAGGGACGCCTCTCGGCCGCCCTGCGCGGCGAATCCGCCCTGCGCTCGCTGATGTGGATCTGGACCATGCCGCATCTGCCGACGGCCGCCGCCGGGCCCACCGTCCACGACGCGCTCACCGCGACGGACCTGCTGGAACACGCGCTGCGCCCGCTCGGCGTCCGGATCCCCGAGGACTGCGTCGCCCACGCCGTCAGCAGCGGCCTCGCCACGCTGCCCGCCCTCGTCGCGCACCGCCTGGACGGGGTCCCGTTCCTGCTCACCGAGCACGGCATCTATCTGCGCGAGCGCTACCTCGGCTACCGCGGCGCCGGACAGCGCTGGCCCGTCAAGGCGTTCATGCTCGGCTTCTACCGCGAGCTGAACTCCCTCGGCTACCGCGCCGCCGACCTCATCACCCCCTGCAACCAGTACAACCGCCGCTGGGAGGAACGCGGCGGCGCCGACGGGGACCGCATCCGTACGGTCTACAACGGCGTCGACCCGCACGCCTTCCCGCACGCGGGACCCGAGCCCGCCGTGCCCACCCTCACCTGGTGCGGCCGGATCGACCCCATCAAGGACCTGGAGACCCTCCTGCGCGCGTACGCCATGGTGCGCGCCGAAGTGCCCGAGACCCGGCTGCGGTTGTTCGGACCCGTACCGCCCGGCGGGGAGGCGTACCGCACCCGCCTGGAGAAGCTCGCCGCCGAACTGGGCGTCACCGACGGGCTGACCTTCGAGGGCCGCATCACCGAGGTGTGGCGCGCCTACGCGGCCGGCCACGTCGTCATGCTGTCCTCGATCTCGGAGGGCTTCCCGTTCTCGATCATCGAGGCCATGTCCTGCGGCCGTACGACGGTCTCCACCGACGTGGGCGGGGTCCGGGAGGCCGTCGGCGACACCGGCGTCGTCGTCCCGCCGCGCGAGCCGGAGAAGATGGCCGCCGCGGCCCTCGCCCTGCTGCGGGACGAGGAACGACGCCTGGATCTCGGCGAGTCGGCCCGCCAGCGGGTCATCGACCGGTTCACGCTGCGCCGCTCCGTCGACGCGTTCCGGACCGTCTACCAGGAACTGGCCGGACGGCCCACGGTGTACGAACCCGCCGTGGAGACCGTCGACGACTGGACCCTCGAACTGCGCGACCCCTGGTACCAGGCCGTCGCCACGGACGGGACCGGCTGGTGAGCGGCTCCCTGCGCACCCAGCCCGGAGCGCACGAGGCCACCCGTCCCCTGGTGCCGAGCCAGCGCCGCCCGGCGAGCTGGGGACGGCCCGACCCGATCGACGAACTCGCCGCAGAACTCAAGGAGTTCGTCACCGCGGCCGTCCATCCCGACGAAGTCGCCGCGCTCCTCGAGTCCGACGGCCTCTCCGACGACCAGATCCGCGAACGGTACGGCGTCACCAACTCCTTCGCCCTCGCCGAGGAGTTGTTCGCGCGCGTCGACCGGAGCTATCCCGAACCGGACGCGCCGGCCCCCGATCCCTGGGTGACCGGTCTGATCGGCTGCCTCCTGCGCGGTGTCGTCTTCGCCCTCCCCGGCCTCGGCTACGTCCTCGCCGCACCGCTCCTCGCGGGGCCCAGGGGCGCGTTCGGACTCCCGGCCGGAACCGTCCCGATGCTCGCCGGGGCGCTGTGCGGCTGGACCTGGAACCAGGGGCTCGCCCACCGCGCGTACACCTGGATGGGGCTCGGCGACCGCGCGGCCGCCCGGCGCGCGCTGCTCGTCGGCACCCCGGTCGGTGTCCTGCTCGGCTCCCTGGTGGCCTTCGCGGCGGCGGGATCGGCCGGCCGCGGCGCCGTCGCCTTCGCCGCCGGGCAGTCCGGCTACCTCGGCGCCGCCACCGTCCTGCTGGTCATGGGCCGGGAACGCACACTGCTCGCCGCCCTGGCCCCCATCACGGCGGGCGCGGCCCTCACCGTGTTCCACCCCGTCCCCGACCCGGCCCGGGTGGCCCTCCTCCTCGCCTCCCTCGCGGCGGTCGCCCTGCTCGGGCTCCTCGAAGTGGCGCCTGCGGTGAGGGAACTGGGGGAGGGGAGCTGGGGCGCGGGACTGATCGCGCTGGTCCCGTACGGCACCCTGCGGGGCGGCACCGAGCCGTCCGCGCGGGCCGGTGCGCCGCGGGCCGCCGCCGCGGGCCGGCCGGCCGCGGGGAAGCGGGCGACGGCTCCGGGCCGCCTCGCCGTCCTCGGCGCACGGCTGGGCGCCCTCAGGTCGGCCCCGGGCCGGCACGCCGGAACCCTCGCGTACGCCCTGTTCGGGCTCGGCAGCGGCGTCCTCGTGCTGTACGCCGCGCTCGGCGACGTCCTGACCGGGGCGCGCGCGGCGGCCGCCGCGCCCGCCGCGGTCGCGCTGACCCTCAGCATGGGCCCCGCCGAGTGGCTGCTCTTCCGCTTCCGCAGCGGCAGCCTCGCCGGACTGCGCTCCAGCACCTCGGCGAGGAGGTTCCGGCGGGCCGTCGCCGGCGCGCTCCTGAGGTGCCTGGCCGGCTATCTCGCCGCGCTGCTCGTGCTCGGCCTCGGCGTCTCCGCGCTGTGGCCGCACGCGCCCGCCGCCGCGGACGCGGTCAGGCTCGGCGGACTGCTCCTGCTGGGGGTCGTCATGTGGACCGGGCTGCTGCTCCAGTCGTTCGGCGCCGTCACCGGCACCGCCGCCGTCGTGTGCGCCGCCGCGCTCGCCCAGACCGCGGCGCTCGCCACGCACCCGGGTGACGCGCACTGGGTGGGCCTGATCACCTGCGGCGCGGCGGCGGGCGCGCAGACCCTGCTCGTCTGCGCCCGGCTCGGAAAGGTGACGGCCCACCGGTGAAGACCCTTCTGGTCCCGTACTACGAACACCCCGCCGTCCGCCCGGCCGAGTGGGACGCCCTCCTCGCCGCCGCACCCCGGCTGTACGGCGTGGTGCTCAACCCGGCCAGCGGCCCCGGCGACCGCCCCGACCCGGCGTTCGCGGCCGTCGCCGCCCGGCTGCGCGCCGCGGACGTCCGGGTCCTCGGGTACGTCGACACGGCGTACGGGCGCAGACCGCTCGGGGACGTCCAGGACGAACTGGCCCGCCACCGCGACTGGTTCGGCACCGACGGCGTGTTCCTGGACCAGGCGGCCGCGGCGGAGGGCGAGTTCGCCTACTACCGGCGGCTGGCGACCGCGGTCCGGGGGCTGCACGGCGGCACCCTCGTCCTCAACCACGGCACGGCACCGCACCCTTCGTACGCCCGTGTCGCCGACGTCCTGGTCACCTTCGAGGGCACCTGGGCCACCTACCGGAGGAAACCCCCGCCGCCGTGGACCGGCGCCGGCGTGAGCCTGTGCCACCTCGTCCACGGAGCGCCCGAGGGCGCCGACCCGGAGGCGCTGGCCCGGGAACGGGGGGCCGGACTGTTCTGCGCCGTCCCCGGCACCGGGGACCACCCCTGGGGCACCCTGCCCCACGGGCTGGCCCCCACCCCGTGAACCCGCCGATCAGCCCAGCGACAGCACCACGAGCGCGACCGTCGCCGCCGTCTCCGCGAGAGCGCCGAACACATCGCCGGTGACACCGCCGAAGCGCCGGGTGCAGTGCCGCAGCAGCAGGTCGGCGGCCAGGGCGGACAGCACCACCGCCGTCGCCGCGCGCACGATGTCGTACGTCCCCACGAGCGCGCCCGCGCCCGCCGCCGCCCCGGTCACGGCCACCGCCACCGCCAGCGCGCCCCACACCGGCACGGTGCCCGCGACGGCCGCGCCCAGACCCCCCGGGCGGGCCGCCGGCACGCCGGTGCGGGCGGCCAGGGTGAGGGCGAGGCGGGCGGCGACCGCCGCGACGACGGCCGCGAGGACACCCCGGCCCCACGAGACCTCGTACGCCTGCGCGAGTGCCGCCACCTGGGCGAGCAGGACGAACACGAGGGTGATCACGCCGAACGGGCCGATGTCCGACTGCTTCATGATCCGCAGCGCGTCCTCGGCCGGCTTTCCGCTGCCCAGTCCGTCCGCGGTGTCGGCGAGTCCGTCGAGGTGCAGACCCCGGGTCAGGGCGGCCGGTACGGCGGCGGTGGCCACGGCCGCGAGCAGCGCGCCCGAGCCCATGGCCAGCAGCACCACGCCCGCCAGCGCCGCGCCCGCCCCCACGGCCAGACCGGCCAGGGGGGCGCACAGCATGCCGCCGCGCGCCGCGTCGCGGTCCCAGCGGGTCACCGTCACCGGGAGCGCGGTGAGGGTGCCGAAGGCGAAGCGGAGGCTGTCGGGCAGGGAGGCGCCGGAGGCGGTCTTGGGCATCGGCGCAGGCTACCCGGACGCCCGGAGGGCGGATACAGCGGTGCTGGATAAAGTTCGCATATGGGTCATTGGTTGTATCGGAACATCGTCGAGCCCGGGAAGCTCCCCCTGTTCCTGGCGCTGGCCTCGTTCGTCGTGACCTTCGTGGTCACCCGCGTCGTCGTGCGGATGATCCGCGCCGGCAAAGGGCCCTTCGGCAACGTCAAGGCCGGTGATCTGCACATCCACCACGTGGTCCCCGGAGTCGTGCTCACCGTGATCGGCGGCTTCGGCGCCGTCGCCGGAAGCCGCTACGGCTTCTGGCCCTGCGTGAGCGCCGTGGTCTTCGGCATCGGAACGGGCCTCGTGCTCGACGAGTTCGCGCTGATCCTGCACCTCGACGACGTCTACTGGACCGAGGACGGACGCAAGAGCGTGGAGGTCGTGGTGGTCACGGCGGCCCTCCTCGGCCTGATGCTCAGCGGCTTCTCGCCGCTCGGCGTCAACGACGTCAGCGACCAGGAGGCGCAGGACCGCGCGAGCGCGATCGTGACCATCGTCCTGAACTTCCTCTTCGTGCTGCTCACCCTGAGCAAGGGCAAGGCCCGCATGGCGATCTTCGGAGTGATCGTGCCCTTCATCGCCTTCATCGGCGCCATCAGACTGGCCAAGCCCGCCTCGCCCTGGGCGAAGCGCTTCTACCGGAACCGGCCGCGCGCCCGTGCGAAGGCCAGGCTGCGCGCGTACCGGCACGACCGCCGCTGGGCGGGCCCCGCCCGCAGGCTTCAGGAGTGGATCGGCGGCAAACCCGACCCCGCTCCCGCCCGATCCCTGTCCGAACGACGGTGACGCGCGGCGGACAGAGCGCACACCACCAGCACCGCGGCGATCGCCGCCAGATGCTCCTTGCCCGCCAGGTTGTCCTTGACGACCACCTCGGCCACCATCGCCCCGATCACGATCCCCGCCGTCACGTACGCCCGGTAGCGCCAGCCGAGGAACACCGCGAGGCCCACCACCGCCGCCGACGGACCGGTGTCCACGACCAGCGCGTCCGCACCGGGCAGCCCCAGGGGACGGTGCGGTCCGAGCGCGATCCCGACCCGGGCGTACAGCGTCCCGGCCAGCGTGGCGACGTACGCGAGGACCAGGGTGCGCCACCAGCCCAGACAGATCTCCGCGATCCCGAAGACGATCAGGATCTGCGCGAGCGCGCCCCACACCGGCAGGTCGAGCGCCGGCACGAACAGGGACAGCGGCGTGCGGACCAGCGCGAGCCACAGCGGGTCCTCGGCCCGGACGGCCCCCGTGTCCTGCACCAGCCGGTAGCCCCAGGACTGGTTCTGGACGAACTGCAGGACGGCCGTCAGGCCCACCGCGCCGAGGGTCATCGGGACCGCCCGCCACCCTCTCGCCCGCAGGGCCCGGCGCACGGTCGCGTACAGCAGACCCCACTCGGCGCGGGCCCAGCGGGCGAGTGCGCTCATCCGGTCGTCCCCACGGCTCTCCTCGCGCCGGCTCCCGCCGGTCTCATCGGTGCGACTCCAGGTGCTTGCGGTGCAGCCACTTCGGCAGACCCGGCGCCTCCAGGAACCCCTCGGCGCGCGCGGACGCGACCCCGATGCGCAGCAGGTCCGCGCTCTTCTCGAAGAGCAGGAACCGCGGCTCCCAGATGGGCCGGTACTTGGCGTTGGCCCGGTACAGCGACTCGATCTGCCACCAGCGGGAGAAGAAGCTGAGCAGCGAACGCCACAGCCGCAGCACCGGACCCGCGCCGAGACGCGCCCCCCGTTCGAAGACCGAACGGAACATCGCGAAGTTGAGCGAGACCTGGGTGATCCCGATCTCCCCGGCGCGCCGCAGGAGTTCGATCACCATGAACTCCATGAGCCCGTTCTCCGCGTCGCGGTCGCGCCGCATCAGATCGAGGGAGAGCCCGCCGGGACCCCAGGGCACGAAGGACAGCACCGCCCTCAAGTCGCCCTCGGCGTCCGTGCATTCGAGCATCACGCAGCGCCCGTCCGCGGGGTCGCCGAGCCGTCCCAGCGCCATGCTGAAACCGCGCTCGGTCGCGCCGTCGCGCCAGTCGTCCGCGCGCTGGAGCAGATACGCCATCTCGGCGGCCGGGATGTCCTCGTGCCGCCGGATGCGCACCCGGTACCCGGCCCGCCCGACCCGGTTGTAGGCCTGCCGGACGGTTCGCATCGCCCGCCCCTCCAGGGTGAACTCGGCCGTCTCGACGAGGGCTTCGTCGCCCAGCTCCAGGGCGTCCAGGCCGTGCCGGGAGTAGACGGTGCCCGCCTCCTCGCTCGCGCCCATCACCGCCGGGATCCAGCCGTGCTCCCGGGCCTCGGCCAGCCAGGGC
Source organism: Streptomyces sp. NPDC056738 (assembly GCF_042790435.1). Taxonomy (NCBI): domain Bacteria; kingdom Bacillati; phylum Actinomycetota; class Actinomycetes; order Kitasatosporales; family Streptomycetaceae; genus Streptomyces; species Streptomyces sp. NPDC056738. The sequence continues at coordinate 111,461 of NZ_JBHTZF010000003.1, read as the reverse complement.
TCGATGGCGCCGGGCCATGCCTCGGGGTCCCCGATGGGGTCACCGCTCGCCAGCGAGACCCCGCCCACCACCCGGTACGCGACGGCCGCCTTGCCGGTGGGCGACCAGACCACGCTCTTCTCCCGGCGCAGCGAGAAGTAGCCCAGCGAGTCCCGGTCGCCGTTGCGCTCCAGCAGCGCCCGCAGCCGTTTCTCGTCGTCCTCGGTGAGCGGGTCGACGGCGCGGCGGGAGCGGAACGCGGCGTAGAGGACGGCGAGGACCAGCAGGGTGCTGAGCACGTTGATGCCGACGTTGACCCAGTTCGGGGTGGCGATCCCGGGGTAGTGGGAGTCGTCGGCGGCGACCGAGACGAGCCGCAGGGTGCCGTAGCGCCAGCGGTCCAGGAAGGTCGAACGGTGCGCGTCGTGAGCGTCGTTGGTGACGGTGACCAGCAGCGTGGCGAGCAGCGAGGTGACCAGGAGCCCGCCGATCGCGACGGCCGCCGCGAGCTTGGGGTTGGACCGGTCGCCCTTGGCGTAGAACTCCCGGCGGCCGGCGGCCAGGCAGCCCACGAACGCCGCGGTCAGCGCGAGCGAGACCCAGTTCTGCGCGTACTGGCGGATCTCCGGGAACGCCATCGCGACGCCGAACAACAGGAGGAACAGGCCCCCGAGCACGGAGTTGAGGATCCACGCGGCCCGCTTGCGCCGCCGCATGGTGGTGGCGAGGAACATCGTGAACACACCGGAGGCGAAGCCGGCCGTCAGCAGATAGGGCGTGAAGAAGTTCTCGGTGTTGTGCCGCCGCACGTCCTGTCCGAGGGAGACCCAGGCGGCGCTCAGAAAGTTGATGAACGTGACCGCGCGCAGGTACCAGACGGCGAGGGCGGCGGCCCGCCGGGACCCGGCCGTGGACCGCCGCTCCCCGTCACTCCGGCGGCCCGCAGCCCGCTCCTGCTCAACAGCGACGGCAACGGCAATCCCGGCATCTCCCATAAAACGGGATGATATGGGGCAAGAAGAGCACTAAGAGGTCATTGAGTCCCTGGGGGAGCCGCGGTGAATTCAGCCCCTCCGGCGTTTGAGGAGCGGGGTCCGGGGCGGAGCCCCGGGTACGGGACGGGTAGGGGCGGAGGGGGCGAAAAGAAGCCTGCGTGCGGCCCGGCGGACCGGGCCTACGCGTCGGCGTCGGAGCCGAGGCTCGGGGCGGGCCCGGACTCGGGCCCGGCGTCCGCCCCGGACTCGGAAGGCGCGTCCGGGGTCTCCTCCGCCGCCGGAACAGCGGCCTCCGGCAACTCCGCCGCAAGACTCGCCGCGGCCCGGACCAACGGCAACGCCAGCAGCGCCCCGACCCCCTCACCCACGGTCACCCCATGATCGAGCAACGGCTCGAGAGCCATCCGGTCCAAGGCCTTGGCCTGCGCCGGCTCCCCGCTCCGCTGCCCCGCCAGCCACCAGTCCGGCGCCCGGAAGGCGACCCGCTGACCGACCAGCGCGCACGCCGCCGACACCACACCGTCCAGGATCACCGGCATCTTGCGCACCGCGCTCTGCAGCAGGAACCCGGTCATCGCCGCCAGATCGGGCCCGCCCACCGTGGCGAGAAGCTGAAGCTGGTCGCCGAGCACAGGCCGCGCCCGCCGCAGCGCGTCACGCACCGCGGCGCACTTGCGCATCCACGCGAGGTCGTCGATGGCCTGCCCGCCCCGCCCGGTGACGACGGACGCGTCGGTCCCGCACAGCGCCGCGACCAGGACGGCCGCCGCCGTGGTCCCGCCCACGCTGAGGTCGCCGAGCACCACCAGATCCGTACCGGAGTCCGCCTCCTCGTCGGCGACGGCCATGCCGGCCCGGAACGCGGCCTCGGCCTCCTCCGGCGTCATCGCGTCCTCGACGTCGATCCGCCCCGAACCGCGCCGGACCCGGTGCCGTACGACCTCGTCGGGCAGCCCCTCGGGGTCCGAGTCCAGCGACATGTCGATCACGCGCACGGGCACGCCCAGCCCCCGGGCCAGCACCGACGCGGGGCTCCCGCCCTCCAGGACCGCCCGCACCAGCCGGCCGGCCTCGCCCGCGGGGCGCGCCGACACACCGAGGGCGGCGACCCCGTGGTCGCCGGCGAACAGCACGGCGCGCGGGTGCTCGATCGGCCGCACCGGCACCGCGGACTGCGCCGCCGCCAGCCATTCACCCAGGTCGTCGAGACGGCCCAGCGCCCCGGGCGGCACGGTCCTGCGCTCCCGGTACGCCTCGGCGTCACGGCGCACGCCTCCGTCGGGACGCTCGATCAGATCGGTGAAGTCGTCGAGATTAAGCGAGCTCATTCGCCGAACAGTACCGGCACTGATCGAACGTGTCCGCGCCACGTCGTTGCGCTCCGGATCACCATCGCATACGTACCGTTTGTATCGGATTGTCGTACGGCTCGTCCCCGACAGGAGCGTCCATGCCCCCCACCCCGCAGCCGGTCTCCGAACGCCGTGCCGCCTACGCGGCCGAACTCGCCCAGGGCACGGCCCGGTTCCACGAACCACGCCGCGCCGACTGCCCGTGGTGCGGCTCGAACCGCCTGCACACCCGAGTGCGCACACCGGATCTGCGCCAGCGCAAGCCGGGAACGTTCGTCGTCGACGTGTGCGGGGACTGCGCCCACGCCTTCCAGAACCCCCGCCTGACCGCGGAGGGCCTGGCCTTCTACCGGCGCGAGGCGCGCGAGGACGCACACGACGGCCTGGCCGGACGGCCGTCCGGCGCCCGCGGCGCAGCCCGCCGTCACCTCGCGGCCGCCCGCGCCCTCCTGCCCTTCACGGAACCGGAGAGCTGGCTCGACATCGGCACCGGGCACGGCCATTTCCCGGCGGCCGCCAGGGAGATCCACCCGTACACCTCCTTCGACGGCCTCGACCCGACCCGGCGCGTGGAGCGGGCGCGGGCGGCGGGACGGGTGGAGGAGGCGCACGTCGGACGGCTCACCGACCCGCGGATCGCCGAGCGGCTGCGGGCCCGCTACGACGTCGTGAGCATGCTCCACCACCTGGAGCACACCCCCGAACCGCGTGAGGAACTGCGGGCCGCGCTCGAGGTGTTGAGACCCGGCGGCCACCTCCTGATCGAAGTGCCCGACCCCGACTGCGCGTTCGGCGCGCTGCTCGGCAAGTGGTGGCCCGAGTACGGCCAGCCGCGCCATCTGCACCTCGTGCCGCTGCCCAACCTGCTCGGCGAACTGGAGGCCCTCGGCTGCGTGGTCGTCGCCACGGACCGGCGCGAGCCGCACGTCCCCCACGACCTCTCGGGCGCCCTCGCCCTGGCGCTCGGGCGTGCCCTCCCCGGCCCCGACGCCCCCTGGCGCCCGGCACCGCCGACGCCCCTCCAGCGGACCACGCGCCGGGCCCTGGGCCGGGCGTCCGCCCCGCTCCTCGCCTCGGCCGGCGCGCTGGACCGGCTGCTGGCCCCCCTGCTGCGCCGCACCCGCTTCTCGAACGCGTACCGCGTCATCGCCCGCAAGGAGGACTGAACCGCCGCCGGCGCCCCGGCCCGACTCCCCGCCGGTGATCCGGCCGGATCCGCCACCGACGAGGAGCCCCGAGGCCCGGACCGCCGCCCGTGCCCCGGCCCGATCCGCCGCCGGTGCCCCGGCCCGGACCGTCGCCCGAGACCTGACCTGGACCGCTGCCCGCGCCCCGACCCGTTCCGCCCCGACCCGTTCCGCCCCCGTGCCCCGGCCCGAATCCCCCCGACGACCAGCCCCGAGGCCCGGACCGCCCTCGTCCTCCGTCAGCCCCGCAGGGTCAGGGCCTGCCCCGCCACCACCAGCAGCACGTGCTCGCACTCCCCGGCGAAGGCCGCGTTCAGACGGCCGAGTTCGTCGCGGTAGCGGCGGCCGGAGGCGGTGGCTGGCACGATGCCCGAGCCGACCTCGTTGGAGACGGCGACGAGCGTGCGGCGGGTGCGGCGGACCGCCGCGACGAGCTCCTCCACGCGGGCGCGCAGGGCGCGCTCACCGCCCCCCGACCACTCGGCGTCGTCCCAGGCGTCCACCGCGTCCATGGCGTCCGTCAGCCACAGCGAGAGACAGTCGACCAGCAGCGGCGGGCCGTCCTCGGCGAGGAGAGGCACCAGATCGCAGGTCTCGACGGTCTGCCAGGAGCCGGGCCGCCGCTCCCGGTGGAGCCGCACCCGATGCGCCCACTCGGAGTCCCCGCCGCGCGTCCCTCCCGTGGCGACGTACAGGACGTCGGCGAAGGCCTCCATCCGCCGTTCCGCCTCCACCGACTTGCCCGACCGCGCCCCGCCGAGCACCAGGGTCCTGCGCGGCACGTCGGGCACGTCCTCGTAGACGCCGACGTCCAGCGTCGTCCCGTCGGGCACGGCCCGCGCGCCCGCCGCGGCGAGCCGCCTGCGCAGCTCCGCCCCCGGGGGCACGTCGTGGTCGAGGTGCACCGCGACGACGTCCGTCGTCGGGTCGACCGCGCCGGCCGCGCGCAGCTTCGCCAGCGCGTCGGGCCGCCCCACGACGTCCAGGAGCACCATGTGGTACGCCTCGCCGTTCTCGTCCAGACCCGCCGGTGCCGCGCCCGGCGGCAGGTACAGCAGCCGCTGTCCGGCCGGGCCGGTCACCGCGTAGCCCGTACCGGGCGCGTCCATCGGCACCGCCCGCACCCGGTGACCCGTCAGCAGCGCCAACTCCCGTCCGTCGGGCACCCGGCCGGGCTGCGGCAGCCCGGCCGGCACCTCCACGGCGGGCCCGTCGTGCGGATGGGAGAGCAGCACCTGCCGTACGCCGCCCAGCGAGTGCCCGGCGCGGGCCGCCGCGAACGCGGCGCCGGGCGTGAGGTCGAGCAGCAGCGTGCCGTCCACGAGCAGCGCCGTCGCCGCCCGCGCCTCCTCGCCGAGCGCGCTCGCGCAGGCGGCGCAGGGACAGTCGGGGCGGGGCAGGCCCGCGGGGGCACCGGTGCCGAGCAGAGTCAGTTCCACGCCGCCGATTTTTCCGTGTCCCCGGACGTCTTGCGCGTCCGGCTAGGCTTCGGACGGGAGGCGGATCTTGTCCGGCTTCCGCTGTGCAGTGTGCTCACACCTTGGAGGCGTACATGGCGGCATGGACGTGGCGGTTCGAGAAGTCCGACGGGACAGAGGTCCAACCCGCGGTGCAGCCGGAGGAGTTCACCACCCAGGGCGACGCCGAGTCCTGGATCGGTGAGGTCTGGAAGGACCTCCTGGCGGGCGGCGCCGACCAGGTGTTCCTCTTCGAGGACAGCACGCAGATCTACGGCCCGATGAGCCTGCACGCCGAACCGGAGTAGGCCGGTAGGGGTTGCCGGGGCCACACCCCGGCAACCCGCCGCCGCCCACCGCGGCACCCGTGCGGGCGACACCGGCGGCGGGGGCACGCTCAGCCCCGTACTCCGCACAGATGCAGGAGGGCCGCCACCTGGCGGTAGGGGTCCGTCCGGCCGGCCCGCTCCTCCGCGGCCAGCATCGCCTCCGCGTCCGGCGGCACCGGGGCGCCGTCGGCCGCCGTGTCCGTGAAGACGCGCACCCCGTACCAGGCGTGCAGCGGGGCCCCGATCCCGGCGAGCGTGCCGGTCAGCGTGGCGAGACGGTCCGCGCGGACGTCGAGACCGAGCCGGTTCGTGTACGCGGTCGTGTCGAACGAGGCCAGGGCCGTCGGCCAGTCCCCGCCGATCCCCGGCCGCATGGCCAGCGCGTCCGCGTTGCGCACCAGCAGCGAGAGCAGTCCGCCCGGGGCCAGCATCCGCGCCAGCCCGGCCAGCAGGGCGTCCGGCTCCTCGACGTACATCAGGACGCCGTGGCACAGCACGACGTCGAAGCTGCCCGGCAGGAAGTGCACACCGGTCTCGTGCCCGTCGCCCTCGATGAGGCGCACCCGGCCGCGGATGCCCTCGGGCTCGGCGGCCAGCGCCTCACGGGCCACGGACATCATCGTGGCGTCCCGTTCGAGACCCGTCACCTGGTGGCCGGCCCGCGCGAGGCGCAGGGCCTGTGTGCCCTGGCCCGCCCCGACGTCCAGCACCCGCAGGCGCTGTCCCACCGGATACCGCCCGGTTATCTGCTCATCGAGCTGCCGGGCCACCAGTTCCTGTCGTACGACATCCCGCAGCCCGCCCAGCCTGCTCAGCCAGGCATCCGCCGCGCCCCCGGAGAACGACGTAGTGCTCAGGGCCGCTCTCCGCGCTTGACCTGCGGCTTCGGCAGCCGGAGTCGACGCATCTGGAGCGTGCGCATCAGCGCGTAGCGGACGGCGCCCTTCGTGTTCTCGTCCGGGAAGCGCTCGTTGAGCTGCTTCCTCAGGCGGAACGCGAGGACGAACGAGTCGACCACGATCATCACGATGACGACCAGCCAGAGCAGCAGCGCCACGTTCTTCAGGATGGCGACCGGCACCACGCTCAGCATGAGGATGATCACGGCCAGCGGCAGGAAGAGCTCGGCGACGCACAGCCGCGAGTCCACGTAGTCGCGCGCGAACCGGCGCACCTTGCCCTTGTCGCGCACGGGCAGATACCGCTCGTCCCCGTTGGCGAGGGCCTGGCGCTGCCGCTCCATCGCCGTACGGCGGTCGTCGCGCTGGCGCTTCGCGGCCTCCTTGCGCGTCGTCGGCGTCTGGGCGACGCTGCGGCGCTGGGTCTGGGCCTCACTGCGCTTGGGCGTGGGGCGGCCCTTGGGGGCCTGAGGGTCACGGGTCACTTTGGAGTCGGTCACCGGCGCCTTGTCGGCGGGGGCCTTCTCTTCCTTCGCACGGCTACGGAACACAAAACCCAAGGGTACGGGGTCCGCGAGCATGGACGTCGATCGAGTGGGGAACGATCCGGCAACACCGTGCGTCTGTGCTGGACAGAGGGGACGTCGTTCCGGGGTTCCCCCCGGGTGCCACCTACTCCTCACGCCGGAGCGGGGGCGGGCGCAGTCGTCCTTGGGGATGAGCGCATCCGTCCCCGAACAGTGCGGTAATGGATGCAGGGCCCGTACTGTGGGTCCTGTTGCAGTACCTGGAGCTGGAGTCCGTCAGAAGGGGGCGCGCGAAGCCCATGAGCGGTGTCATGAAGCGTATGGGGATGATCTTCCGCGCGAAGGCGAACAAGGCCCTTGACCGGGCCGAGGACCCGCGCGAGACCCTCGATTACTCCTACCAGAAGCAGCTCGAGCTGCTCCAGAAGGTCCGGCGCGGTGTCGCCGACGTGGCGACCAGCCGCAAGCGGCTGGAACTGCAGCTCAACCAGCTCCAGAACCAGTCCACCAAGCTGGAGGACCAGGGCCGCAAGGCCCTCGCCCTCGGCCGCGAGGACCTCGCCCGTGAGGCGCTCTCGCGCCGCGCCGCGCTCCAGCAGCAGGTCACCGACCTGGAGACGCAGCACCAGACCCTGCAGGGCGAGGAGGAGAAGCTCACCCTCGCGGCACAGCGCCTTCAGGCCAAGGTCGACGCCTTCCGTACGAAGAAGGAGACGATCAAGGCGACGTACACGGCGGCCCAGGCACAGACCCGGATCGGCGAGGCCTTCTCCGGCATCTCCGAGGAGATGGGCGACGTGGGGCTCGCCATCCAGCGCGCCGAGGACAAGACCGCGCAGCTCCAGGCGCGGGCCGGCGCGATCGACGAGCTGCTCGCCTCCGGTGCCTTGGACGACCAGTCCGGGCTGGCGAAGGACGACATCCAGAGCGAGCTGGACCGGATCTCCGGCGGCTCGGACGTGGAGCTCGAGCTGCAGCGCATGAAGGCCGAGCTGGCCGGCGGTTCCTCGTCGCAGCAGCAGGCGATCGAGGGCGGCAAGGGCCAGTCCCAGCCCTCGCAGCAGCAGGACACTCCGCGCTTCGACAAGCAGTGACCTGGCGGGCCCATGCCTGAGGAGGCGACATGATCGTACGGATCATGGGGGAGGGGCAGGTGAGGCTGGACGACGGCCGCCTCACCACCCTGAACAAGCTGGACGACGAACTGCTCACCGAGATGGAGAGGGGTGACGAGTCCGGCTTCCGCCGCACTCTGGCCGCCCTCCTGGACGCGGTGCGCGCCGCGGGAACCCCGCTCCCCGACGACTCGCTGGAGCCGTCGGAGCTCATCCTCCCGTCTCCGGACGCCACCCTCGAAGAGGTCCGCGAGATGCTCCGCGACGACGGCCTGATCCCCGGCTGACCCCTGCCCGCGTGTCTCCGGCGTCCCGTGGGACGCCGGGGGCGGTCCGTGCCCGGGCCGGGAGCCGGGCCGCGCCCACAGTGGTGCCGTACCGACAGGTCCCCCGTCCCGCAGCGCCCCGTACCGTGGACCGGATGAGCACCCTGGAGCGTACGAGGGACTGGCTGAGGGACCACCCCCTCGCCCTGGACGCCGCCGTCGCCGGCGGCGTCCTCGTCAGCATGGTGGCCGGCTCCTTCGTCGACGCGCACGGTGCCGACGGGACGACCTGGAGCGCCCGCACCCCGGACGCGCTCAGCCTCGCCCTGATGGGGCTCGCGGCCGCGGCCCTGGTCTTCCGCCGCCGCGCCCCCATGAAGGTCCTCGCGGCGACCGTCGGCGTCTCCCTGGTAGAGCTGGTGACCGCCGACCCCCGCGCCCCGGTGGCCATGTCCGCCGTCGTCGCCCTCTACACCGTGGCCTCGTCCACCGACCGCCCCACCACCTGGCGCGTCGGCCTGGTCACCATGACCGTCCTGACGGCGGTCGCCATGCTCGCCGGGCCGCTGCCCTGGTACACCCAGGACAACCTCGGCGTCTTCGCCTGGACCGGCATGGCCGCCGCGGCCGGTGACGCCGTCCGCAGCCGGCGCGCCTTCGTCCACGCGATCAAGGAACGCGCCCTGCGGGCCGAGCGCACCCGGGAGGAGGAGGCGCGCCGCCGGGTCGCCGAGGAGCGGCTGCGGATCGCCCGCGATCTTCACGACGTCGTCGCCCACCACATCGCCCTCGTCAACGTGCAGGCCGGAGTCGCCGCCCACGTCATGGACAAGCGCCCCGACCAGGCCAAGGAGGCCCTCGCCCACGTACGGGAGGCGAGCCGGTCCGCGCTGAACGAACTGCGTGCGACCGTCGGCCTGCTGCGTCAGTCCGGCGACCCCGAGGCCCCGACCGAGCCCGCCCCCGGGCTCGCCCGGCTCGACGAGCTCGCCGACACCTTCCGCAACGCGGGACTCCCCGTCGAGGTGGCCCGCTCCGACTCCGGAACGGTGCTGCCCGCGGCCGCCGACCTCGCCGCGTACCGGGTGATCCAAGAGGCCCTGACCAATGTGCGCAAGCACGCCGGCCCGGGCGCGAAGGCCGAGGTCAGCGTGGTCCGGGTGGGGCCGGTGGTGGAGGTGACCGTCCTCGACAGCGGCCCGGGACACGGCCCCGGCGGAGAGACCCTCCCGGGACAGGAGAGCGGACCGGGAGCGGAGGGGAACGGCCCCGGCACCGGAGCGGACACCGGCCCGCAGGAGGGCGGCGGCCACGGGCTGCTCGGCATGCGCGAGCGCGTCACCGCGATCGGCGGGAGCTGCACGGCCGGTCCCCGCTACGGAGGCGGCTTCCGCGTCCATGCGATCCTTCCGGTCAAGAACCGCGCCACCGCCCTGGGGGACCCCGTATGACGATCCGTGTCGTGCTCGCCGACGACCAGGCGCTGCTGCGCAGCGCCTTTCGCGTGCTGGTCGACTCGGAGCCCGACATGGAGGTCGTGGGGGAGGCCGCCGACGGCGCCCAGGCCGTGGCGGTGACCCGCGAGGAGCGGGCCGACGTGGTGCTGATGGACATCAGGATGCCGGGCACCGACGGACTCGCCGCCACCCGCCAGATCACCGCCGACCCGGGCCTCGCCCACGTACGCGTCGTGATGCTGACCACCTTCGAGGTCGACGAGTACGTCGTGCAGTCGCTGCGCGCCGGCGCGTCCGGGTTCCTCGGCAAGGGCGCCGAGCCCGAGGAACTGCTGAACGCCATCCGGATCGCCGCCGGCGGCGAGGCGCTGCTGTCCCCGGCCGCCACCAAGGGCCTCATCGCCCGGTTCCTCGCGCGGGACGACGACGAGCCCGGCGCCGCCCGCTCCGCGCGGCTCGACGCGCTCACCGGGCGCGAGCGCGAGGTCCTCGTCCAGGTCGCCGCGGGCCACTCCAACGACGAGATCGCCGAGCGTCTCGAAGTGAGTCCGCTCACGGTGAAGACGCACGTCAACCGCGCCATGGCCAAACTCGGCGCCCGTGACCGGGCCCAGCTCGTCGTCATCGCGTACGAGTCGGGGCTGGTACGCCCCCGGGTGGACTGAGCGTCATCTGCGCGTACTGCGCCTGGAGTAGGTTCCGGGTAAGGAAATGGACCCAGGGGCTACGGATCACCGCCCGTCCATGACCCAAGGTGTGACGTGGGGAGTTCCCCCGTCCCCCGCGTTCCGCTCGAACCACGGAAAAGAGACCCACCACCCATGTCCTGGCTGTCCAGATTCAGCCTCGCGCAGCGGGCCCTCATAGGGCTGATGTCGATCATCGCGCTCGTCTTCGGGGCGATAGCGATCCCCCAGCTCAAGCAGCAGTTGCTGCCCACCATCGAACTGCCCGTGGTGTCGGTGCTCGCGCCGTACCAGGGTGCGTCTCCCGACGTGGTCGAGAAGCAGGTCGTCGAGCCCGTCGAGAACAGCCTCCAGGCCGTCGACGGCATCACCGGTGTCACCTCCACCGCGAGCGAGGGCAACGCCGTCATCATGGCGTCCTTCGACTACGGCAACGACACCAAGCAGCTCGTCGCCGACGTCCAGCAGGCCGTCAACCGGGCCCGCGCCCAGCTCCCCGACGCGGTCGACCCGCAGGTCATCGCCGGCTCGACCGACGACATGCCGACCGTCGTCCTCGCCGTCACCTCCGGCCAGGACCAGCAGGCGCTCGCCGACCGGCTCGACCGCACCGTCGTCCCCTCCCTGGAGGGCATCGACGGCGTCGGCCGGGTCCAGGTCGCCGGTGTGCGGGACCTCCAGGTCACCGTCACGCCCGACGACCGGAAGCTGGCGAAGGCGGGCCTGACGCCGGCCGCCCTCGGCCAGGCACTCCAGGCGGGCGGGGCGACCGTCCCGGCCGGCTCCTTCGACGAGGACGGCGGCAACCGCACCGTGCGCGTCGGCGGCGGCTTCACCTCGCTGCGCCAGATCCAGGACCTGATGGTCGTGGGACAGCCCGGCAAGAAGCCGGTGCGCCTCGGCAGCGTCGCCACGGTCGCGCAGGAGCCGGCCAAGGCCGACTCCATCACGCGCACCGACGGCCGGCCGAGTCTCGCCGTGACCGTCACCATGGACCACGACGGCAGCGCCGTCGCCATCTCCGACGCGGTCAAGGACAAGCTCCCCGGCCTGCGCGCCGACCTCGGCGCCGGATCGGCGATCACCGTCGTCAGCGACCAGGGCCCGGCGGTCTCCAAGTCCATCCACGGGCTGACCACCGAGGGTGCCCTCGGTCTGCTGTTCGCGGTCCTGGTCATCCTGCTGTTCCTGGCGTCGGTCCGCTCGACGCTGGTCACCGCGGTGTCCATCCCGCTGTCCGTGGTGCTGGCCCTGGTCGTGCTGTGGACCCGTGACCTGTCGCTGAACATGCTGACGCTCGGCGCGCTCACCATCGCGATCGGCCGGGTCGTCGACGACTCGATCGTCGTCCTGGAGAACATCAAGCGGCACCTCGGCTACGGCGAGGAGCGCCAGGAGGCGATCCTCACCGCCGTTCGCGAGGTGGCCGGGGCGGTCACCTCCTCGACGCTCACCACGGTCGCCGTCTTCCTGCCGATCGGTCTGACCGGCGGCATGGTCGGCGAACTGTTCGGCTCCTTCAGCCTCACGGTCACGGCGGCGCTGCTGGCGTCCCTGCTCGTGTCGCTGACGGTCGTCCCCGTGCTCTCGTACTGGTTCCTGCGCGCGCCCAAGGGCACCCCCGCGGACGCCGAGGAGGCCCGCCGCAAGGCCGAGGAGAAGGAGGAGCGCAGCCGTCTCCAGCGCTTCTACGTCCCGGTCCTGCGCTTCGCCACCCGCCGCAGGCTGACCAGTGTGCTCATCGCGGTCGCGATCCTCGTCGGCACGTTCGGCATGGCGCCCCTGCTGAAGACCAACTTCTTCGACCAGGGCGAGCAGGAAGTCCTCAGCGTCAAGCAGCAGTTGAAGCCGGGCACCAGCCTGGCCGAGACCGACGCGCAGGCGAAGAAGGTCGAGAAGCTCCTCGACGGCGTCAAGGGTGTCAAGGACTACCAGGTCACCATCGGCTCCTCCGGCTTCATGGCGGCCTTCGGCGGCGGTACGGACACCAACCAGGCGTCGTACCAGATCATGCTGGAGGACTCCGCGTCCTCGAAGGACGTCCAGGACCGCGTGGAGAAGGAGCTCGGCACGCTCTCCGGCGCCGGCACCATCACCGTCGCGGCCGGCGACGGGTTCGGCAGCCAGGACCTCAAGGTCGTCGTGAAGGCGGCCGACGCGGCCGTGCTGCGCGAGGCGGCCGGCCAGGTCCGTGACGAGGTGGCGAAGCTCGACGGCGTCACCGACGTGACGAGCGACCTGTCCCAGAGCGTCCCGCGCATCTCGGTCAAGGCCAACTCCAAGGCCGCGGCGGCAGGATTCAACGACGCCACCCTCGGCGCGGCCGTCACCCAGGCGGTGCGCGGCACGACCACCGGCAAGGCGGTCCTGGACGACACCGAGCGCGACGTGGTGATCAAGTCCGCGAAGCCGGTCACCACGATCGCGGAGCTGCGCGGGCTGCGGCTCGGCGCGGTCAAGCTCGGCGACATCGCGGACGTGAAGCTGGTCGACGGACCGGTCGCGATGACCCGGATCGACGGCCAGCGGGCCGCCACGATCACCGCCAGGCCGACCGGCGACAACACCGGCGCGGTCAGCAACGACCTGACGGCCAAGCTCGCGAAGCTGAAGCTGCCGGCCGGTGCCACGGCGTCGATCGGCGGTGTCTCCTCGGACCAGAGCGACGCGTTCAAGAACCTGGGCCTGGCGATGCTCGCGGCGATCGCGATCGTCTTCATGCTGCTGGTGGCGACGTTCCGCTCGCTCGTCCAGCCGCTGATCCTGCTCGTGTCGATCCCGTTCGCGGCGACCGGCGCGATCGGCCTGCTCGTCGTGACGGGCACCCCGATGGGTGTTCCGGCGATGATCGGCATGCTGATGCTCATCGGCATCGTGGTGACGAACGCGATCGTCCTGATCGACCTCGTCAACCAGTACCGGGCGCAGGGCTACGGCGTGGTCGAGGCCGTGATCGAGGGCGGCCGGCACCGGCTCCGCCCGATCCTGATGACGGCGCTGGCGACGATCTTCGCGCTGCTGCCGATGGCGCTGGGCGTGACCGGTGAGGGCGGCTTCATCGCGCAGCCCCTCGCGGTGGTCGTGATCGGCGGTCTCATCACGTCGACGCTGCTGACGCTGCTGCTCGTCCCGACGCTGTACGCGATGCTCGAACTCCGCAAGGAGCGCAGGGCGAAGAAGCGGGCGGCCAAGCGCGAGGCGAAGTCCGGCGCGGGCACCGACAAGAGTGCCGTCGGCGACGAGGACAAGTCCCCGGAGCCGGCCGGAGTCTGACCGGTTCCACGAGGCGGCCCCCGCCCCGGCGTTCACGCGCCGGGGCGGGGGCCGCGCGCTGTCCGGCCGGGCGCGGCGGCGTGAAGAGGGAGCGCATGACGGCGGAGCGGGGTGACGGCGGAGCGGGGTGACGGCGAAGAGGGGTGACATCGAAGAGGCGCCCCTCGGTCCGAGGGGCGCCTCTTCGATGTCGTGCGCGGGGGAGCGGCGGTGGCTACGGCAGCGCCAGCATCCGCTCCAGCGCCAGCTTCGCGAACGCCTCGGTCTCCTTGTCGACCTCGATGCGGTTCACCAGGTTGCCCTCGGCGAGGGACTCCAGGGTCCACACCAGGTGGGGAAGGTCGATGCGGTTCATCGTCGAGCAGAAGCAGACCGTCTTGTCGAGGAAGACGATCTCCTTGCCCTCGGGCGCGAACCGGTTCGCGAGACGCCGTACGAGGTTCAGCTCCGTGCCGATCGCCCACTTGGACCCGGCCGGGGCGGCCTCCAGGGCCTTGATGATGTACTCGGTGGAACCGACGTAGTCCGCCGCCGCGACGACCTCGTGCTTGCACTCGGGGTGCACGAGGACGTTGACGCCGGGGATGCGCTCGCGCACGTCGTTCACCGAGTCCACGCTGAAGCGGCCGTGCACCGAGCAGTGGCCGCGCCACAGGATCATCTTCGCGCCGCGCAGCTCCTCCGTGGTCAGCCCGCCGTTCGGCTTGTGCGGGTTGTAGAGCACGCAGTCGTCCAGGGACATGCCCATGTCGCGGACGGCGGTGTTGCGGCCGAGGTGCTGGTCGGGCAGGAACAGCACCTGCGAGCCCTGCTCGAAGGCCCACTCCAGGGCGCGCTGGGCGTTCGACGACGTACAGATCGTGCCGCCGTGCTTGCCGGTGAACGCCTTGATGTCCGCGGAGGAGTTCATGTACGAGACGGGAACGACCCGCTCGGCGATGCCGGCCTCGGTCAGGACGTCCCAGCACTCGGCGACCTGCTCGGCGGTGGCCATGTCGGCCATCGAGCAGCCCGCGGCGAGGTCCGGCAGGACGACCTTCTGGGCGTCGCCCGTCAGGATGTCGGCGGACTCCGCCATGAAGTGCACACCGCAGAAGACGATGTACTCGGCCTCCGGGCGGGCCGCCGCGTCGCGGGCCAGCTTGAACGAGTCACCCGTGACGTCAGCGAACTGGATGACCTCGTCGCGCTGGTAGTGGTGTCCGAGCACGAAGACCTTGTCGCCGAGCTTCTCCTTGGCCGCCCGCGCGCGCTCGACCAGGTCCGGGTCGGACGGCGAGGGCAGGTCGCCGGGGCACTCGACGCCCCGCTCGCTCTTCGGGTCGGCCTGGCGGCCGAGCAGCAGCAGGGCGAGGGGCGTCGGCTGTACGTCGAGCTCCTGGGTCTGGGCGGTGGTCACGACACGCACCCTTTCTGTTCTGCGGGTCGCCGGGCTCCTGGTGGAGCGGGCCGGCGGTACGATGCCTTTTCGTCTATTTGACGCTATCTATCATAACCGCTTCACGTCACGTTGACGATGGCCATAGCGTCCATGTGACGTGAATCCCGGTCGCCTCTCCGGCGGGTGACACCCCGGTGTCCGTGGGGTTGTCCACAGGCCGGTGTTCGTGCGCGGGCGCATGTGCGAGCATGAAGAGAAGGCACAAGACATGAGCTCGGCCCGGAATGAATCCGCGGCCCCGCGGGTTGCAACCTGCGGCAAGCAGTCTCCGTACAACCCGGGAGAGAAGCAGATGTCCGTATCGGACGAGACCACCACCGTGAACGACGGCATCATCCTGTCCGACGCCGCCGCCGCCAAGGTCAAGGCCCTGCTCGACCAGGAAGGCCGCGAGGACCTGGCGCTGCGCGTCGCCGTTCAGCCCGGCGGCTGCTCCGGCCTGCGGTACCAGCTCTTCTTCGACGAGCGCTCGCTCGACGGCGACGTCGTGAAGGACTTCGACGGTGTGAAGGTCGTCACCGACCGCATGAGCGCCCCGTACCTGGGCGGCGCCTCGATCGACTTCGTCGACACCATCGAGAAGCAGGGCTTCACGATCGACAACCCGAACGCGACCGGCTCCTGCGCCTGCGGCGACTCCTTCAGCTAGTCGGCCCCCGGGGCCCGGTCCACGGCTCGTGGCGAAGGCACGTACACGCGGAGTACGAACGAAGGCGGCGTCCCCCTGTGAGGGGACGCCGCCTTCGCATGTCCGGGACGCCTTCGCGTGCCCGGGACCGGCAGGCCGCTACCGGGGGCCCGCCGACGCCGCTCCCGAGGCCCCGGGGACGGCGACGAGCCCGTGGTGGACCGCCTTGCCGTCGCTGCCCACGACCTCGCGGCGGCCCAGCGGCTCGTCCAGGCGCACGGTCTTCTCGTAGAACTTGGCGATCATGATGCAGACCTTGTTCTTCCAGGGCTTCGCCGTCACGGTCACGGTGACCTTGCCGGAGCTCTCGCTCACCGACACCGTGTAGTGGGCGCACACCCCGCCGGTGTAGCCGACCGTCAGGTCCCTGCCGTCGGCGGTGTAGCCCTGGACGCCGACGTCACGCGTGGCCGCCGGTGCGGAAGGCTCGCCGGGCGGCGCCGGGACGGTCGGGTCCGTGCTCGGCGGCGCCGGCGACTCCGGCGAGGCCAGGAACGCCGGGTCGACCGCCGGGTGCGTCACGGTGTACGTGTCCTGCGCGCCCGGGGCCCGCACCTCGAACAGCCAGGACGGCACCAGTGCCTGCCGCCCGTCCGCGCGCTGCGCCGCCAGCCCGAAGGTGGCCTTCTCGACGGTCGCCGTCTGCGCCTTCGGCTCCGGGGACGGGTGCTCGCACGGCATCTCGTCCCGGTCCTTCAGCGGTACGGGGCTCGCGCAGCCGCCGATGCCCATGCGCCGGTCGCCGCCCGTCGCCGGCGCCGATCCGTTCATCGCGTCCAGCGCCTTCCGCGCGCCGACGACCGGGTACGCGTCTCCGCGCACCGGAGTCTTCAACTGGCCGCTGCCGCCCACGACATGACCGTCCGCGCCGATGCGCAGGCCGGTCGTCCAGCCGTACGTGGGCAGTCCGTCCACGACCGGGTCGGCGTTCACGACCCGTACCCGGTCCATGAGCTGGCTCGCGTCGAGCTTCGCGTCGTCCTGGCCCACCGCCTTCAGCACGGGCGCCGCCGCCTTCTCGGCCGCCGCCTCGCTCACCGGGCCGGGCGTGGAGCCGGACGCGGAACCGGACGCGGAGCCGGAGCCCGCCGGGCCGCACACCGTCACCTTGACGCAGTTGTCGCCTCCCGGGAGGGCGGAGCTGTAGGTCCAGGTTCCCGGGGCGTCCGCGGTCACCCGCAGATTCGGCTCGGTGCCGTCCTTGGCGGTGCCGACCGTCCAGGCGTCCCCGGCGAGCCGGGGCGTTCCCGCCAGGCCCAGGGCCTTCGCGAGCCGCGCCACCTCGGTCCGGGTCACCTTGCCCTCGGCCCACTGCACGTGCGCCGAGCCGGGGCCCTCGGGGAGCGTGCCGCTCGCGCGGTAGGTGGTGCCGTAGGGGTTGGGCTCGCCGGGCGCGATGCCCGCCGTACCGCCCGTGGACCCGTCGCCGGTGGTGCTCGCGGCGTAGCCGTCGAGGGCGAGCGGCGGGGGAGTGCCGTCGGCCCCCGGGGTGCCGGAGCGGTCGCCGCCGGACGCCGTCGTGGCGAAGTAGGCGCCGCCGCCCCCGACGAGCAGCACGGCGGCGACGACCGAGGCGACGAGCGCCGGGGTGTTCCGCCGACGGCCCCCACCGGCCCCCGCGTCACCCCCGAGGACGGCGACGTCGGGGTGCTCGTCCCCGTCCCGACCGTCCCCGGAACCCTCGGGGAGAGCGGCGGAATCGGGGGAGTCCTTGCCGGAGCCGGAGCCGGAGCCGGAGCCGGAGCCGGAGCCGGAGCCGGACTCGGGGTCGGACTCGGACTCGGGGTCGGAGCCGGGGTCGGCGTCGCGCGCGCCGGGAGCGGCCACGTCGGCGGCACCCTCGACCGCCTCGCCGGCCTCGCCTTCGACGGGAACCTCGGTCCCGCCGCCGGAGGAGTCCGTCACCCTGCCGGTGACTGAATCCGCAGCGGTGTCCTCGGCCCGCTCCCCGGGGGGAACCTCGGTGGTGTTCTCCGGGGCGGCCTCGGCGGTGTTCTCGGCCGCCTTCTCGGCGGGACCCTCGGCGTGACTCCCGGCGGGATCGGTCGCGTCGTTGTCGGGTCGCTCGGTGCTCACCGCATCGCTCCTTCGGCTCCACTGCAGTCCCATGACCCGGCCCTGTCGATGACGGGCACTCCAGGGTCGTATGGCGCATCCCTTTTACGGGGGACGGCGATGGGACGCAGCGGGGGAGCGCACGGTTCCCTGCGAGCGCACTCCTTCTTCGCCCGGTCGGCGCCGCCGGGAAACTCTCACCCGTTCGGCGCCGCCGGGCCCTCACCCGTACGGCGGCGCCGTACGGACGCCGCCGGTCAGTCGCCGTAGTCGGACATCGCGTCCAGCAACCGCGCCGAGGCGGGCGGCACGGTCACCCCGTGGATGAGGGAGGGGGAGACGTGGAGCGGGGGGACGGGTGCGGGGGCCGACCAGTGACCGGCCATCCGGGCGCAGTCGCCGCGCAGCGACGCCAGATCGCCTTCCAGGTCGCCGACCGGGCCGAGCGGGGCGGTGCCATGGACCTTGAGGTTCGTCATACCGGAACCGTAAGCACCGTTGCCGTCACGAAGAAAGATCTACTATCGGGTAGTTTTGGCCCTTCAGGGGTCGCGTGCGGACCCGGTAGCGTTAACTGTCAATCCCCTCCCCTCGCAGGAGCGTGTCCTAGCCGTGCGTATCGCAGTCACCGGCTCCATCGCCACCGACCACCTCATGACCTTCCCCGGCCGTTTCGCCGACCAGTTGGTCGCCGATCAGCTGCACACGGTCTCCCTCTCCTTCCTGGTCGACAACCTCGATGTCCGGCGCGGCGGGGTCGGCGCGAACATCGCGTTCGGCATGGGTCAGCTCGGTACCCGCCCGATCCTCGTCGGAGCCGCCGGTTCCGACTTCGACGAGTACCGCGCCTGGCTGGACCGGCACGGCGTCGACACCGCGTCCGTGCGCATCTCGGAGGTGCTGCACACCGCGCGCTTCGTGTGCACCACGGACGCCGACCACAACCAGATCGGCTCGTTCTACACGGGCGCGATGAGCGAGGCCCGCCTCATCGAGCTCAAGGCCGTCGCGGACCGGGTCGGCGGTCTCGACCTCGTCCTGATCGGAGCGGACGACCCCGAGGGGATGCTCCGCCACACCGAGGAGTGCCGCTCGCGCGGGATCCCGTTCGCCGCCGACTTCTCGCAGCAGATCGCGCGCATGAACGGCGACGAGATCCGGGTCCTGCTCGACGGCGCGACGTTCCTCTTCTCGAACGAGTACGAGAAGGGGCTCATCGAGTCCAAGACGGGCTGGACCGACGAGGAGATCCTCGCCAAGGTCGGCCACCGGGTGACCACCCTCGGCTCGCGCGGTGTCCGTATCGAGCGCGTCGGCCACGACCCGATCGAGGTCGGCTGCCCCGAGGAGGAGCTCAAGGCGGACCCGACGGGCGTCGGTGACGCGTTCCGCGCCGGCTTCCTCTCCGGCCTCGCCTGGGGCGTCGGCCTGGAGCGCGCCGCGCAGGTCGGCTGCATGCTCGCCACCCTGGTCATCGAGACGGTCGGCACGCAGGAGTACCAGCTCAGCCGCGCCCACTTCATGGACCGCTTCACCAAGGCGTACGGCGACGACGCCGCCACCGAGGTCCGGGCGCACCTGTCCTAGACCCTGCCGCAGACCCCGGGTCCGGGCCCGCCTCCGTCCGACGGGAGCGGGCCCGGAGCCCTGTCCGGAGGAGGCGGGCCCGCCCGGTTCCGCGGAGGCCGGGGGCCCGGTTCGCGGTGCGGTGCTACGACAGCCGGCGGACCACGTAGGCCGAGCCGTGATCGGCCGGCTCCTCCCCGACGTACTCCTGGCCCCGCATCTCGCACCACGCGGGGATGTCGAGGCGGGCCGCCTCGTCGTCGGACAGGACCCGCACCGTCCCGCCGACCGGCACGTCCCCGATGACCTTGGCCAGCTCGATGACGGGGATCGGGCAGCGCCTGCCCAGCGCGTCGACCACCAGCGCGTCGGCGGAGGCGGGCACCTTCGTCACCGCCGTCGGCGCACCCAGCTTCTCGCGGACGCCCGAGACCGCCCCCGGGAGCACCGACAGGAACCGGTCGACGTCCTCCTCCGGGGTGCCGGGCGGCAGCGACACGCGGACATTGCCCTCGCTCAGGACACCCATCGCCTTCAGGACATGGCTGGGGGTCAGGGTGCTGCTCGTGCACGACGAGCCCGAGGAGACCGAGAAGCCCGCCCGGTCCAGTTCGTGCAGCAGAGTCTCCCCGTCGACATAGAGACAGGAGAAGGTGACGATCCCCGGGAGCCGGTGGACCGCGTCGCCGACCACCTCGACGTCCGGCACCAGCGCGGGCACCCGCGCCCGGATCCGCTCCGTCAGTTCGCGCAGCCGGGCCGCCTCCTGCGCCGCCTCCGCCCGGACGGCGCGCAGCGAGGCCGCCGCGGCGACGATCGCCGGGATGTTCTCGAACCCGGCCGCCCGCCCCGACTCCCGCTCGTCCACGGGCCCTTGGGGAGCGAACCGTACGCCCTTGCGCACGACGAGCAGGCCGACGCCCGAGGGACCACCCCATTTGTGGGCACTCGCCGCCAACAGGGACCAGTCGCCCTCCACCGGGCCCCAGCCCAGGGACTGGGCCGCGTCCACCAGCAGCGGCACTCCTGCCTCCCGGCACATCTGTGCCACCTCGGCCACCGGCTGCTCCGTGCCCACCTCGTGGTTGGCGGACTGGAGACAGGCCAGCGCGGTGCCCGGGCGCAGGGCCTCGGCGTAGGAGGAAGGGGACACCCTTCCGGTGCGCGCGACCTGAACGCGGGTCACCGCGCCGCCCGACGCCTCGTGCGCGTCCGCCGAATGGAGCACCGACGAATGTTCGACCGCTGACACGATCAGGTGGTGTCCGACGCGCCGCCGGCCCGCCAGCGCACCCTCGATCCCGGAGTGCACAGCGCGGGTGCCGGAGCTGGTGAAGGCCAGCTCGTCGGGGCGGCAGCCCACCGCCTCGGCCGCGGCCTCACGCGCCGCGTCGAGGAGCAGCCGGGCCCTCCTTCCCTCGCGGTAGAGGCGGGCGGGATCGGCCCACCCCTCGTCGAACGAGGCCTGCAGGGCCTGCCGGGCGACGGGATGCAGCGGGGCCGCGGAGGCGGCGTCGAAGTAGGACACGCCCCCCACGCTAGCTCCGTCAGGGTCCGCGCCCGCCCGCCGCCGGCCCTCCCAAGGGGGCGTCAGAAGCCATCCGGACCGGGGCATTCCAGGTACTCTGACAAGGCCTTGAAGGCCAAACAGCACTCCTTCGGGGAGTCGGGCGGCGCGTTGGGCACCCTCCCCGCGCGACCCCAAATAGCGTCCAGTAGGGTTTGGTCCGCATAAACATCCAAACCCCTGCCCGACGCAGGGCGGCGACCGACCAGCGAGAAGGCCGCAGCCAACAGCGCGGGCGAGACTCTCGGGAAGGCGCTACGTGAGTCCCAACGGCTCCGACCGCTCGCCGCGGCGCCCGATGCGGCGGAAGCTGCTGCAGGCAATGACTGCGGGCCTGGTCCTGGCGACAGCCACTGGTTGCTCGTACAACTGGGAAGACTTCCCCCGCCTTGGTATGCCCACCCCGGTCACGGAGGAGGCTCCGCGGATCCTCTCCCTCTGGCAGGGCTCGTGGGCGGCCGCGCTCGCCACGGGCGTGCTGGTCTGGGGCCTGATCCTGTGGAGCGTCATCTTCCACCGGCGCAGCCGGACCAAGGTCGAAGTTCCTCCGCAGACCCGGTACAACATGCCCATCGAGGCGCTGTACACGGTGGTCCCGCTCATCATCGTCTCGGTGCTGTTCTACTTCACGGCACGCGACGAGACGAAGCTTCTCAGCCTCAAGCCGAAGCCCGACGTCACGGTCAACGTGGTCGGCTTCCAGTGGAGCTGGGGCTTCAACTACATCGAGGACGTCCCCGGTTCTTCCGGGAACGCCAAGACCGACCCGAACCTGGCCGCCATTCCGGACCGGTTCAAGGCAGACTTCCCGGCGAACGCCGGCGGTGTCTACGACGTCGGCACGCCCGCCACGAAGAACCCGCAGACGGGCAACCCGGGTCCGACCCTCTGGCTCCCCAAGGGTCAGACGGTCCGGTTCATCCTCACTTCGCGGGACGTCATCCACTCCTTCTGGGTGGTGCCGTTCCTCATGAAGCAGGACGTCATCCCGGGCCACACCAACTCCTTCCAGGTGACCCCCAACCGTGAGGGCACCTTCCTGGGCAAGTGCGCCGAGCTGTGCGGCGTCGACCACTCCCGGATGCTCTTCAACGTGAAGGTCGTCTCCCCCGAGCGCTACGAGGCCCACCTCAAGGAGCTCGCGGCGAAGGGACAGACCGGTTACGTCCCGGCCGGCATTGAGCAGACGGGCCACGAGAAGAACCGGGAGACGAACAACCTGTGAGCATCCTCAACGAACCCCAGGGTGCCGCCGCCGAAGACTCGTACGAGAACGAGCTGCCGGTGCGGCGCAAGCAGCCCGGCAGTGTCGTGGTCAAGTGGCTCACCACCACCGACCACAAGACGATCGGCACGCTCTATCTGGTGACGTCGTTCGCGTTCTTCCTGGTCGGCGGCGTCATGGCGCTGCTGATGCGCGCCGAGCTGGCGCGTCCGGGACTGCAGATCATGTCGAACGAGCAGTTCAACCAGGCGTTCACGATGCACGGCACGATCATGCTGCTGATGTTCGCGACGCCGCTCTTCGCCGGTTTCACGAACTGGATCATGCCGCTGCAGATCGGCGCGCCCGACGTGGCGTTCCCGCGGCTGAACATGTTCGCCTACTGGCTGTACCTCTTCGGCTCGACGATCGCGGTCGGCGGTTTCCTCACCCCGCAGGGCGCGGCCGACTTCGGCTGGTTCGCCTACAGCCCGCTGTCGGACGCGGTCCGCTCGCCGGGCATCGGCGCCGACATGTGGATCATGGGTCTGGCCTTCTCCGGTTTCGGCACGATCCTCGGCGCGGTCAACTTCATCACCACGATCATCTGCATGCGCGCTCCCGGCATGACGATGTTCCGTATGCCGATCTTCGTGTGGAACGTCCTGCTCACCGCGGTTCTGGTGCTGCTGGCCTTCCCCGTCCTCGCGGCGGCGCTGTTCGCCCTGGAGGCGGACCGTAAATTCGGTGCGCACGTCTTCGACGCGACAAACGGCGGAGCCTTGCTCTGGCAACACCTCTTCTGGTTCTTCGGCCATCCAGAGGTGTACATCATCGCCCTGCCGTTCTTCGGCATCATCTCCGAAGTCATCCCGGTGTTCTCGCGCAAGCCGATGTTCGGTTACATGGGCCTGATCGGCGCGACCATCGCGATCGCGGGTCTCTCCGTGACCGTGTGGGCGCACCACATGTACGTCACCGGTGGCGTCCTCCTCCCGTTCTTCTCCTTCATGACGTTCCTCATCGCCGTACCGACCGGCGTGAAGTTCTTCAACTGGATCGGAACGATGTGGAAGGGCTCGCTGTCCTTCGAGACACCGATGCTCTGGGCCGTCGGCTTCCTGATCACCTTCACCTTCGGTGGTCTGACCGGCGTCATCCTGGCCTCGCCGCCGATGGACTTCCATGTGTCCGACTCCTACTTCGTGGTGGCGCACTTCCACTACGTCGTCTTCGGCACCGTGGTGTTCGCGATGTTCTCCGGCTTCCACTTCTGGTGGCCGAAGATGACCGGCAAGATGCTCGACGAGCGTCTGGGCAAGGTCACCTTCTGGACGCTGTTCGTGGGCTTCCACGGCACGTTCCTGGTGCAGCACTGGCTGGGTGCCGAGGGCATGCCGCGTCGTTACGCGGACTACCTCGCCGCCGACGGCTTCACCGCGCTGAACACGGTCTCGACGATCAGCTCGTTCCTGCTCGGCCTGTCGATCCTGCCGTTCCTCTACAACGTGTGGAAGACGGCCAAGTACGGCAAGAAGGTCGAGGTCGACGACCCGTGGGGCTACGGCCGTTCGCTCGAATGGGCGACCTCCTGCCCGCCGCCGCGGCACAACTTCCTCACCCTGCCGCGGATCCGCAGTGAATCCCCGGCGTTCGACCTGCACCACCCCGAGATCGCCGCTCTCGAACAGCTCGAGACCGCCGGTCACGGCTCGTCGGCCCTTCCTGGTGGAAAGGAGGCCGGCAAGTGAAGGTCCAAGGCAAGATGTTCATCTGGCTGGCGCTGTTCATCCTCATCATGGGGATCGTCTACGGCGTCTGGTCCAAGGAGCCGGCCGGCACCACGGCCCTCTTCATGGGCTTCGGCCTGAGCATGATGATCGGCTACTACCTGGCCTTCACGGCCCGGCGGGTCGACGCCATGGCGCAGGACGACAAGGAGGCCGACGTCGCGGACGAGGCCGGCGAGGTGGGCTTCTTCAGCCCGCACAGCTGGCAGCCGCTCGCGCTCGGCACCGGTGGCGCGCTCGCCTTCCTGGGCGTCGTCTTCGGCTGGTGGCTGCTGTACTTCTCGGCGCCGCTGATCATGCTCGGCCTGTGGGGCTGGGTCTTCGAGTACTACCACGGTGAGAACCGCACCCAGTAGCACGCGCTGAACGCCCGGGAGCCCGGACACTCCGTCAGGAGAGTCCGGGCTCCCTCGTTTGCCGCGACTTGTGTCCCTCGCTCGGCTCACCCGGCGCGCCGTGCTTGACGGGCGTCCATAGCGTGGACTCATGAATCACTCACCGCGAATCCGCACGGTCGTCAGCTGCACCGCGCTGGTGGTCGCCCTCGGCGCGGGCGCCGCCGCCTGCGGCTCCGACGACCACCCGCTCTCGGCGAAGCCGTACGACGCGGCGGGACAGATCTCGTTCAAGGGCCTCTCCGAGGACAGCAAGAAGCAGACCAAGATCGACCCCGACAAGCCCCTGGAAATCACCTCAGAGAGTGACGAGGGGCGCATCACCGACGTGACCGCCACGGACGCGTCGGGGCGCTATGTCGCGGGCGAACTGGCCGCCGACGGCCGCCGATGGCACAGCACCTCACCGCTGGCCGCGGGCGCCCACTACACGGTGCACGTCAGCACCGAGGACGAGGACGGCGCCCCCGGCCGCAAGGTCATCGGCTTCGACACCAGTACGCCGAAGACGAAGAAGCTGCTGAACGTGGAGTTCGGGCCCAAGACGGGCAGGTACGGCGTCGGCCAGCCGATAACCGCCGAACTCAGCGCCCCCGTCAAGGACAAGGCGGCCCGCACCATAGTCGAACGCGCCCTCAGGGTCGACTCCGTCCCCGCGGTCGACGGCGCCTGGCACTGGGTGGACGACAAGACGCTGCACTACCGCCCCAAGGAGTACTGGCCCGCCCACGCCAGCGTCACGGCCCACAGCAACCTCGCCGGCATCAGGATCGGCGAACGCCTGTGGGGCGGCGACGCCAAGACCGTGAAGATCACCACAGGCGACAGCCTGGTCGCCCTGACCGACGCCGCCACCCACTCCATGACCGTCTACCGCAACGGCCAGGACATCAAGGAGATCCCCGTCACCACGGGCAAGCCCGGCTTCGACACGCGCAACGGCGTCAAGGTCGTGCTCGGGAAGGAGGCCCTCGTACGGATGCGCGGTACCAGCATCGGCATCGCCGAGGGCAGTTCCGACTCCTACGACCTGGAGGTGCGCTACGCGACCCGGGTCACCTGGAGCGGCGAGTACGTCCACGCCGCGCCCTGGTCGACCGGCTCCCAGGGATACGCGAACGTCAGCCACGGCTGCACCGGCATGAGCACCGAGAACGCCGAGTGGTTCTTCAACACGTTCAACGAGGGCGACATAGTCAAGGTCGTCAACTCCGACGGCAAGACGATGGACGCGTTCGGCAACGGTTTCGGCGACTGGAACCTCGACTGGAAGAACTGGCGCGAGGGCAGCGCCCTGGTGGCCGGTTCCCCGGACGCCCCCAGCCCTGCCCAGCGCGCCAGACTGCGCCCTGAGAGCGTGTGAGACCGCGCCCCGCGGCCTGTCCGCCGGTCCTCCGCCGTGGGACGACGTGAGGGATGCGGACAGGCCCTGGCGGGGCGCGGGACGCTCAGGCGCTCTGGAGGTTCCTGCGACGCAGCAGGGAGGCCAGTGAGGCGGCGAACTCCACCGGGTCGACCGGCAGGGTCACCGCGGCGTCGGCGCGGCTCCAGGTGGCCAGCCAGGCGTCCTGCGGGCGCCCGATGAGCACGAGCGCGGGCGGGCAGTTGAAGATCTCGTCCTTGATCTGCCGGCACACCCCCATGCCACCCATCGGAACCGCCTCGCCGTCCAGGACGCAGACGTCGATGCCGCCCTTGTCGAGCTCCCTGATGACGGCGTCCGGTGTCGCGCACTCGACGAACTCGACGAGGGGAGCGTCCGGGGCGGGCCTGCGCCCGGTGGCGAGCCGCACCTGCGCGCGGGTGTTGGAGTCGTCGCTGTAGACCAGCACCGTGGCGGTCGGCTGCATTCTTCCTCCGAGACGTCAGCGTCGTACGGACATCGTGCGGTCGGGCTGATCGTCCCCTGCCCGATGCGCGGATGCTACTCCCTTGAACACCTCGTCAACACCGGTTCGGACACGGCTTCGATGGTCCATCCGGGCTGGACACACCCGGTCAACACCCCGAACGGCACCCCCCGGCGTGAGGGCGGGATAAGCGACCGACATAATGTCGGTCGTGGCGACAGCAACGACAGTAGAAACCGGGCACGCGCACCCGTCGGTCAATCGGCCGAACCTCACCAGCGTCGGAACCATCATCTGGCTGAGTTCCGAGCTGATGTTCTTCGCGGCCCTCTTCGCGATGTACTTCACCCTGCGATCGGTGACCGGGCCGGATCACTGGAAGGAAATGGCCTCGAGCCTGAACCTTCCGTTCTCGGCGACGAACACCACGATCCTGGTGCTCTCCTCCCTGACCTGCCAGCTCGGCGTCTTCGCCGCCGAGCGCGGGGACGTGAAGAAGCTCCGGATGTGGTTCATCGTCACCTTCATCATGGGTGCGATCTTCATCGGCGGTCAGGTCTTCGAGTACACCGAACTGGTCAAGAAGGACGGGCTCTCGCTCTCCTCCGACCCGTACGGCTCGGTGTTCTACCTGACCACCGGCTTCCACGGACTGCATGTGACGGGCGGACTCATCGCCTTCCTGCTGGTCCTCGGTCGCACCTACGCGGCTCGGAGGTTCACTCACGAGCAGGCGACCGCCGCCATCGTCGTGTCCTACTACTGGCACTTCGTCGATGTCGTCTGGATCGGCCTTTTCGCCACGATCTACCTGATCAAGTAATCGGGCCCACCGCCCGAAACATCCAGAAGCACCGACGCAGAAGATCCTGACACCGGGGTAATCCGTGAAAAAGCTCTCCGCACGACGACGCCATCCGCTGGCGGCGGTCGTCGTCCTACTCCTCGCGCTGGCGGCCACCGGGGGGCTGTACGCCGCGTTCGCACCCGCGGGCAAGGCGCAGGCCGATGAAACCGCCCAGTCCCTCGGTATCACCGAGGGCCAGAAGCTGTACTCCGTGGGCTGCGCAAGCTGCCACGGCACCGGCGGTCAGGGCAGCTCCGACGGGCCGAGCCTGGTGGGTGTGGGCGCCGCGGCGGTCGACTTCCAGGTCGGCACCGGCCGTATGCCGGCCCAGCAGCCCGGCGCTCAGATCCCGCGCAAGAAGGTGATCTACACCCAGGCCGAGATCGACCAGCTCGCGGCCTACATCGCCTCGCTCGGCGCCGGCCCCGCGATCCCGACCAAGAACCAGGTCAGCCCCGAGGGCGCGGACATCGCCAAGGGCGGTGAACTCTTCCGTACCAACTGCGCCCAGTGCCACAACTTCACCGGCAAGGGCGGCGCGCTGACGCACGGCAAGTTCGCGCCGAGCCTGGAGGGTGTCGACCCGAAGCACATCTACGAGGCCATGCAGACGGGCCCGCAGAACATGCCGTCCTTCCCCGACACGACGCTGACGGAGAAGAACAAGCAGGACATCATCGCGTACCTCGACGCGGTCAACGGTGACAACACCGAGAGCCCCGGCGGTCTCGAGCTGGGCGGCCTCGGGCCGGTCAGTGAGGGCCTGTTCGGCTGGGTCTTCGGTCTCGGAACCCTGATCGCCGTCGCCGTCTGGGTCGCCGCTCGGACCGCAAAGGCCAAGAAGTCATGAGTAGCCAAGACATTCCAGAAGAGAACGTGCCCGCCGAGCGGGCCTCCGACGACCACGCAGGTCACGGTCACGGTCCGGTAGCCGTCGCGGACGAGCAGAACCCGTTCGCGGACCCGGGGCTCCCGCCCCACGAGCACCGCATCCAGGACATCGACGAGCGGGCCGCCAAGCGGTCCGAGCGTCTGGTCGCCCTGCTGTTCGTGCTGTCGATGGTGGCCACGGTCGGCTTCATCGCCTCCTACGTGGCGATCCCGAACGACAAGTCGATCTTCGTGTTCCCGCTCGGGCACATCAGCGCGCTGAACTTCGCGCTGGGCATGTGCCTCGGCGTGGCGCTGTTCTCGATCGGCGCGGGCGCGGTCCACTGGGCCCGCACCCTGATGTCCGACGTGGAGATCGCCGACGAGCGTCACCCGATCGAGGCGGAGCCCGCGGTCAAGGCCAAGGTCCTGGCCGACTTCAAGGACGGCGCCCGGGAGTCCGCTCTCGGCCGCCGCAAGCTGATCCGCAACACGATGTTCGGCGCGCTGGCCCTGTTCCCGCTCTCCGGCGTCATGCTGCTGCGCGACCTCGGCCCGCTGCCCGGCACGAAGCTGCGCCACACGCTGTGGTCCAAGGGCAAGCTCCTCGTCAACATGAACACCAACGAGCCGCTGCGTCCCTCGGACCTGGCCGTCGGTTCGCTCACCTTCGCCAAGCCCGAGGGCCTGGAGGAGCACGACGAGGACTTCCAGAAGGAGATCGCCAAGGCGGCCCTGATGATCATCCGGCTCCAGCCGGAGGACATCAAGGACAAGCAGGAACTCGAGTGGTCCTACCAGGGCATCGTGGCGTACTCGAAGATCTGCACCCACGTCGGCTGCCCGATCTCCCTGTACGAGCAGCAGACGCACCACGCGCTGTGCCCGTGCCACCAGTCCACCTTCGACCTCTCCGACGGTGCTCGGGTCATCTTCGGCCCGGCCGGTCACGCCCTGCCTCAGCTGCAGATCGGCGTGAACGCTGAGGGCTACCTCGAAGCGCTCAGCGACTTCAAGGAGCCCGTCGGTCCTGCATTCTGGGAGCGCGGATGAGCACTACCACCACCCCCGACTCGCGCTCCTCGCGCGAGAAGGCACCCGCCGGTGAGCGGGTCGCCGACTGGGCCGACGGCCGTCTCGGGATCTACTCCCTGGCCAAGTCCAACATGCGCAAGATCTTCCCCGACCACTGGTCGTTCATGTTGGGTGAGGTCTGCCTCTACAGCTTCATCATCATCATCCTCACGGGTGTGTACCTGACCCTGTTCTTCCACCCGTCGATGAACGAGGTGGAGTACCACGGCAGCTACGTCCCGCTGCAGGGCCAGTTGATGTCCGAGGCGTTCAACTCGACCATGCACATCTCCTTCGATGTGCGCGGTGGTCTGCTGATCCGTCAGATCCACCACTGGGCCGCGCTGATCTTCCTCGCCGGCATGTTCGTGCACATGATGCGCGTGTTCTTCACGGGTGCGTTCCGCAAGCCCCGTGAGATCAACTGGGTCTTCGGATTCCTGCTGTTCGTCCTCGGCATGTTCACCGGCTTCACCGGTTACTCGCTGCCGGACGACCTGCTCTCCGGCACCGGTGTCCGCTTCATGGAGGGCGCGATCCTGTCCGTGCCGATCGTCGGCACGTACCTGTCGTTCTTCCTGTTCGGCGGAGAGTTCCCGGGCGGCGACTTCGTGGCCC
The DNA here is from genome assembly GCF_042790435.1 of Streptomyces sp. NPDC056738. NCBI lineage: Bacteria > Bacillati > Actinomycetota > Actinomycetes > Kitasatosporales > Streptomycetaceae > Streptomyces > Streptomyces sp. NPDC056738. The sequence continues at coordinate 81,974 of NZ_JBHTZF010000003.1, read as the reverse complement.
GCTTCTACGCGGTGCACGTGCTGCTGCTGCCGGGCATCATGCTCGGCCTGGTCGTCGGCCACCTGATCCTGGTCTTCTACCACAAGCACACGCAGTTCGCGGGTCCCGGCAAGACGAACAACAACGTCGTCGGCATGCCGCTGCTGCCGGTCTACATGGCCAAGGCCGGAGGCTTCTTCTTCCTGGTCTTCGGTGTCATCGCGGCCATCGCGGCGATCGCCTCGATCAACCCGATCTGGGCCCTGGGCCCGTACCGTCCGGACCAGGTGTCCACCGGCGCCCAGCCCGACTGGTACATGGGCTTCTCCGAGGGCCTGATCCGCGTCATGCCGGGCTGGGAGATCAACCTCTGGGGTCACACGCTCGTCCTGGGTGTGTTCATCCCGCTGGTCATCTTCCCGCTGGTCCTGGTCGCGATCGCGGTCTACCCGTTCATCGAGGGCTGGGTCACCGGCGACAAGCGCGAGCACCACATCCTGGACCGTCCGCGCAACGTCCCGACCCGGACCGCGTTCGGCGCCGCCTGGATCAGCTGGTACTTCGTCCTGCTCATCGGTGGCGGCAACGACCTGTGGGCCACGCACTTCCACCTGTCGATCAACTCGATCACCTGGTTCGTCCGGATCGCGTTCTTCGTCGTGCCGGTGCTGACCTTCATCGCCACCAAGCGTGTCTGCCTCGGCCTCCAGCGCCGGGACCGGGACAAGGTGCTGCACGGCCGCGAGTCGGGCATCATCAAGCGCCTGCCGCACGGTGAGTTCATCGAGGTCCACGAGCCGCTCAGCCAGGACGCGCTGCACACGCTCACCGCGCACGAGCAGTACAAGCCGGCCGAGATCGGCCCGACGGTCGACGAGAACGGTGTCGAGCGCAAGGTCTCGGGCACGCAGAAGCTGCGCGCCAAGATGAGCCAGGGCTTCTACGGGGAGGAAGGCCAGATCCCCAAGCCCACCGTCGAGGAGTACAAGGAGATCGCGAGCGGCCACGGCCACCACTGATCCCCGGCAGTTCGCCACGGCTGGAGCCCCGTCCATGACACGGACGGGGCTCTTTGCCGTCCTCCGGGCTGGATAGGGTGGTCTCACCCGGTGGTGCGGGGCGATCCACCCCGCGTCACCCACGAACCGTGTCACCCGTGTCACCCGCGACCGCGTGACCCACGAACCCAGGAGCGACCATGAGCGCTGTGAACCCCGCTGGAGGCGACACCGCGGCGGGCCGTTCCTGGCCCGCGGTACTGAACGGACTGCTCGAAGGCCGCGACCAGAGCGCGGACGACACCGCCTGGGCGATGGACCGCATCATGCGCGGCGAGGCGACCGACGCGCAGATCGCCGGGTTCGTGGTGGCCCTGCGCGCCAAGGGCGAGACCGTCCAGGAGATCGCCGGACTCGTCCGGGCGATGTACGAGCACGCCAATGTGATCGAGGTGCCCGGCCGCACCGTCGACATCGTCGGCACGGGCGGCGACGGCGCGAAGACCGTCAACATCTCGACGATGTCCTCGATCGTGGTGGCCGGCACCGGCGCCAAGGTCGTCAAGCACGGCAACCGGGCCGCGTCCTCCGCGTCCGGCTCCTCGGACGTCCTGGAGAAGCTCGGCGTCAATCTCCAACTGCCGGTGAAGCGGGTCGCCGAGGTGGCCGAGGAGGCCGGGATCACCTTCTGCTTCGCGGTCAAGTTCCACCCGGCGCTGCGTCATGTGGCGGCGGCCCGCGGCCAGTTGGGCATCCGGACCACCTTCAACGTGCTCGGACCGCTGACCAACCCGGCCCGGGTGAAGGCCCAGGCGGTCGGTGTCGCCGATCCCCGGATGGCGCCCATCGTGGCGGGCGTGTTCGCCGAGCGCGGCAACTCCTCGCTCGTCTTCCGCGGCGACGACGGTCTCGACGAGCTGACCACCACCGGGGGCTCGCACGTCTGGGTCGTCCGCGACGGCAAGGTCACCGAGGAGCGCTTCGACCCCCGCGACGTCGGGCTCGACATCGTCCCGGTGGAGGCCCTGCGCGGCGCCGACGCCTCGTACAACGCGGAGGTCGCCCGGCGTCTCCTGGACGGCGAGAGGGGGCCCGTACGGGACGCGGTCCTGCTGAACTCGGCGGCGGCCCTGGTGGCCCTGACGCCGGCCGACGGGCCGCTGGCCGGGCAGCTCCGCGACCAGATGGACAGGGCGGCCGAGGCCATCGACTCAGGCGCCGCCAAGCGCACCCTGGAGCGCTGGGTGGCCGCCAGCAACGCCTGAACACCCGGGATCCCGCGCGGGACGCAGTCCGGATCGTGGACTGCGTCTTGCGCGGGGAAGATCCTCTGGCAAGATGCTGTATCAGGTCATGAGTGACAGCCATCAGGCCCCGGCCGGCTGTCCGGCAACCCTCCGTCCGTGGCGGGGTGCCCCGGGTGAAGACCAGGTCGTAGGCAGCGAGGCCTACGGCAAGCGCGGACCCCTCCCGCTCTCCGGGCGGACCACCAGGGGTCCTGGTCGTTCGAGGGAGCCTTCTGTGAGCAAGCGAATGCGTTAGGGCGCCGAGCCCCGCCTCCGCACACCCTTTTCACCTTTCTCCCGCGCCGAGCGCCGCCCTGAGGCGGCCGGCTCGCGCGGTGATCCCGCCTGCCTCTCACAGGAGCTCGCCATGTCTGTTTCCACCCTTGCCGCCGACCAGACCGTTTGTGCACCCCTGCCCGTTCTGGGCCGGGATGTCACCGTCCCCCTCGTCACCGGCGGCGAGGTGACCTACGCGGCTCTCGACTACGCCGCCAGCGCGCCCGCCCTCCAGCGCGTGTGGGACGACGTCGCCGCATACGCGCCGTACTACGGCAGCGTCCACCGGGGCGCCGGCTACCTCTCGCAGCTCTCCACCGACCTCTTCGAGAACGCCCGCAGGACCGTCGCGGAGTTCCTCGACTGCCGCGACGGCGACCAGGTCGTCTTCACCCGCTCCACCACCGACTCGCTCAACCTGCTCGCCGCGGCCCTCCCGGCCGACTGCCAGGTCTTCGTCTTCGAGACCGAGCACCACGCCTCCCTGCTGCCCTGGCGCGACGCCCGCGTGACCTACCTGAACGCCCCGCGCACCCCCGCCGAGGCCGTCGACACCCTGGAGCGCGCCCTCGCCGCCCGGGACCCCTACGGACCGGCCCTCGTCTGCGTCACCGGCGCCTCGAACGTCACCGGCGAGCTGTGGCCGGTGCGGGAACTGGCCGCCGCCGCGCACGCCCACGGCGCCCGCATCGTCCTCGACGCCGCCCAGCTCGCCCCGCACCACCCGGTGTCCGTCCAGGACCTCGACGTCGACTGGGTCGCCTTCTCCGGGCACAAGCTGTACGCGCCCTTCGGCTCCGGCGTCCTCGCGGGCCGCTCCGACTGGCTGACCGAGGCCGACCCCTACCTCGCGGGCGGCGGCGCCAGCCGCAAGGTCACCCGGCGCGCGGACGGCGGCGTGGACGTCGAGTGGCACGACAGCGCCGCCCGCCACGAGGCCGGCTCGCCGAACGTCATCGGCGCCTACTCGATCGCCTCGGCCTGCAAGGCGCTCACCGACGAGGGCTTCGACAACCTGCTCGCCCGCGAGCGGCACCTGATCCGTACCGTCCGCGAGGGCCTCGCCGAGGTCCCCGAGGTCCGCGTGCTCTCCCTCTTCGGTGACGACGCCCCGCGGGTCGGCGTCATCTCCTTCGTCGTCGAGGGCTGGAACAGCTCGCACTTCGCCGCCGCGCTCTCCGCCGAGTACGGCATCGGGGTGCGCGACGGACTGTTCTGCGCCCACCCGCTCGTGCGCACCCTGCTCGGCAGCGACCCGGAGACCGCGGGGGAGTGCGGAGCCCCCGAGGCGGCCCCCGGCGAGAAGTCCCTCAACGCCATCCGCGTCAGCTTCGGGGCCGGCACCCCCGACGAGCACGTCGAGCGGTTCGTCCGCGCGGTGCGCGAGCTCGTCAGGGACGGCGCGCGCTGGCGGTACCGCACCGAGGACGGCCGCTGCGTCCCGGCGGTCTGACCCCCGCACCGGATCCGCCCGGAGGCGGCGCCGCGTCGGTCAGGAGTCGAGACCGATCGCGAACGCCGCCTCCAGGTCGTGCTGGGAGTACGTACGGAACGCCACGTGCGTGTCCGTCGCCTCGACGCCCGGGATCTTGCTGATCCGGCCGGGGATGACGTCCGCCAGGTCGTCGTGGGCGTGGACCCGGACCATGGCGATCAGGTCGTAGGTGCCGGTGACCGAGAAGACCTCGCTGACGCTCTCCAGCGACGCGATCGACTCGGCGATCTCGGGGATGCGGTCCACGCTGGTCTTGATGAGGACGATCGCGGTGATCACGGCTGGTTCTCTCCCTAGGGGGCCGCTGCTGGGGATCTCACCCTACTCGCGGTCCACCGGACCCGGCCGCTCCACCGGGGGCCCCGGCAGGACCCCCCGGGCGGGCACGACGGCCGGGCGCCGCCGGAAGCGCGCCCAGGCGTAGACGAAACCCAGGGAGAAGCCCACGAGGTGGGCCAGGTAGGCGACCCCGGGACCACCCGAACCGCTGCGCCCGGCCGCCAGCCACTGGAGGCTGAACCAGAACGGCAGCACCACCCAGGCCGGGAACCGCAGCGGCAGGAAGAACAGGAACGGGAAGAGACTGGTCACCCGGGCCTTGGGGAACAGGTAGAGGAACGCGCCGAGCACCGCGGAGATCGCCCCGGAGGCCCCGACCAGGGACTGCTGCGAGGTCGCGTTGGCCGCGGCGTACCCGAGCAGGGCCAGGTATCCGCAGCCCAGGTAGAACAGGGCGAACTCCAGATGGCCCATGCGCTCCTCGGTCATCAGCCCGAACACGTAGAAGAAGAGCATGTTGCCCAGGAGATGGAGCCAGCTTCCGTGGACGAACAGGGCGGTCGCGGGGGTGAGCGCCTCGCCCGGGGCCCCGTCGAACAGGGCGGCCGGCACCACGCCCCAGCGGCGGAAGTACGCCCGCTGCGCGACCAGCAGCTCGTCCCCCGTGCCGTACGCGGGATCGAGCCCCGAGGCGGGGCCGATCACGAAGATCAGACAGCACAGGACGATCAGTCCGTACGTCACCGGCGCGGACCGGCCCCGCAGCGCCCTGCCGACCGTCGCACTCCAATTGCCGATCATGGTGCAGAGCATGACGTAACCACGCCGATGCACACAGACCGCCTCGCCGCCGTGGACACCCGAGCGTCGAGTACCCGCCAGGCCGTAGGGTTACGAGCCAAAGCCCCGGGAAACCGGCGCCGGACGGACACTAGAAGGAAAGCGACTGCCCTATGACGGTTCCCCTGCCCGATGCCAAGACCCGCTGGCGCTGCACCCTCTGCGGCAACCTCACGCGTTTCGACGTGACCCGCTCGTCGAAGGTCGTCGAGTATGTGCACCTGGACCTCGCCGGTGAGCCGAAGGTCGAGGAGCGCGAGGTGGTCAGTGAGACCATCGAGTCGGTGCGGTGCCGTTGGTGCAACGCGGTGGATCAGGTCGAACTCGTGGACAGGCCGGGCGCCGGCTCCTGACGGAGCGGGCCCCGCACGGATATTGGGGTGAATCGGATGGTGGAGACCACAGGCGGGGAGCCGGACGACGGCACCGCCGAGGTGCTCGACCGTCCGCTGCCCGACGGCGTGCGCCGACGGGTCGTGCAGATCGTCTCCGACGGCTTCGGCGGGCTGACGGTGTCCGAACTGCCCGTGCAGTTGAGACAGTACGCCCGGTTCGCACCCAATCGTCGCGTCAAGTTCGCCGGCAACGCGATGGCGGCGGCGCTGGAGACCGACCCGCTGTTCAGACAGCGCATCGCCGAGAAGCTCAGAGAGACCCAGTCCGAGCTCGTCGGCGCGCTCGACTCGGGCGCGCCGCCCCCGGCCGCGGATCCGCTGGACGTGGCGGCCGCGGCCTACGTCGTGCGCCCGACCGGCTGGGTGAAGCTCGTGACCGCCGCGGGCGAGGAGGCCCTGCGCGCCGACGCCGAGCGCGCCGGCGAGGAGAGCCGCGCCGAACTGGACCGGCTGCGCGCGGAACTCGCGGAGGCCCGCGGGCAGACCCGCGCCGAGACCGAACGGCTGCGTACGGAACTGGAGTCGGCCCGCAAGGAAGCGGAATCGCTTCACCGCAAGCTGCGCGGGGCCCTCAGCGACGTCAAGCGCGGTGAGGCGGCCCTGCGCAAGCTGCAGGCGGAGACGGACGGCGCGAAGGCGGAGAGCCAGGCGCAGGTGTCCGCGGCCGAGAGCGAGACGCGGCGCCTCAAGGCACGGCTCTCCGAGGCCGAGGCGGCCCTGGAGGCCACCCGCAAGGCGGCCCGCGAGGGGCGCAGCGTCGAGGACATGCGGGTGCGGCTGCTGCTCGACACGGTTCTGGAGGCGGCCCAGGGGCTGCGCCGGGAACTGGCGCTGCCTCCCGTGTCCGTGCGGCCCGCGGAGACGGTCGAGGCGGTCGAGCCGGGGCGGATGACCCCGAAGGACATCGCCGCCCGCGCGCTGTCCGAGAACGACCCCGCGATCCTGGACCAGTTGCTCGCGCTGCCTCAGGCGCACCTGGTCGTCGACGGCTACAACGTCACCAAGACCGGCTATCCCCAGATGCCGCTGGAGAAGCAGCGGCTGCGGCTGCTCGGGCAGCTCTCGCAGCTCGCCGCGCAGACCGGCGCCGAGGTCACCTGTGTCTTCGACGGGGCCGAACTGGCCGCGCCGGTGCTGCTCGCGCCCCCACGCGGGGTGCGGGTGCTCTTCTCCAAGCCCGGCGTCACGGCGGACGAGCTGATCCGTCAGCTCGTGCGGGCCGAGCCGCCCGGCCGCCCGGTCATCGTCGTCTCGACCGACCGTGAGGTGGCCGACGGGATCGCCAAGGCGGGCGCCCGGCCGGTGGCGTCCGCGGTACTCCTCAAGCGCTTCTCGCGCGGCTGACCCTGCGCTTCTCGCGCGCCTGAGCGTTCTTTCCTTCTTTCGCCCCTTTCGCTCCGCTTTGGGGGTGAATTCGGGGTGGATGCTGTCTGGTTCCGCGCGGTCGGCGATCGGTTCCCTAAGTCGCGCGAGTCCCCTACGTCCCATGCGTAACGTCTAGGACTGATGCCCGAATTCGTCGGACATTCACACGACGTAGTGTCAAGCGGACATCACTGCAGGTGAGTTGATGGCAAAGAATGCTCTCCGTGACAAAGAATTTTCAGGTTTGGATTTGAACTGATCACAAGTAGGTCACTAGGGTCGTGCCTCGAACCTCCAACTAGGGTGATCACTCATGGGGAGTGACGGTGGAGGGGCACCGCCCGTCGGCGTTTTCGGCAGGCGGCTGGAGGAAGAAGGAGCTCGCCTTCGTGGCGTCCCACCGTCGACCCAAGCAGCCGAGCCGCACCCGTGTGACCGTGCTCACCACCGCCGCCGCTGCCGCTGTTGTCCTCAGCGCCAACGCCGCCAACGCGGCGCCGTCCGAGAAGCCCAACAAGGACGAGGTCAAGACCAAGGTCGACAAGCTCTACGAAGAGGCCGAGCAGGCCACGGAGAAGCTCGACGGCGCCAAGGAGAAGCAGCAGAAGCTGCAGAAGCAGATCAGCGCTCTCCAGGACAACGTCGCCCGTGGCCAGGAAGAGCTCAACGAGCTGCGTGACGGTCTCGGTTCGATGGCCAGCGCCCAGTACCGCACCGGCGGCATCGACCCCTCCGTGGCCCTCTTCCTCTCCTCCGACCCGGACGACTTCCTGGACAAGGCCTCGGCCATGGACCAGTTGAGCGCCCAGCAGGTCGAGTCGCTCAAGAAGGTCCAGGAGAAGCAGCGTTCGCTCGCCCAGCAGCGTGCCGAGGCCTCCGCGAAGCTCAAGGACCTCGCCGACACCCGGGCCGAGCTCGCCAAGAAGAAGAAGGAAGTCCAGAGCAAGCTGGGCTCCGCGCAGAAGCTCCTCAACACGCTGACCGCCCAGGAGAAGGCCGCGCTGGCCACCCAGGAGCAGGAGCGGGCCACCCGCGCCAGCCAGCGCGTCGACCTCGGCAACAGCAAGGGCTCGGGCCGTGCCGGCGCCGCCTTCGCCGCCGCCCAGAGCGTGATCGGCTCCCCGTACGTCTACGGCGCCTCCGGCCCCAGCTCGTTCGACTGCTCGGGCCTCACCTCCTGGGCCTACGCCCAGGCCGGCGTGACGATACCCCGCACCTCGGAGGCCCAGGCCAACGCGGGCACCCGCATCTACTCGCAGAGCGATCTCCAGGTCGGCGACCTGGTCATCTTCTACGGCGACCAGCACCACGTCGGCCTCTACGCGGGCAACGGCCAGGTGCTGCACGCCCCGCACACCGGCGCGGTCGTCCGCTACGAGGCGATCGGCAACATGCCCTTCCAGTTCGGCGTCCGGATCTGATCCGGACGGGCGGTCCCGCACGCGGTGCGGGCCGCCCCGAGCGCTCTCCCGCCACACCGCCCAAACGGGCGAATTGCGACAACTCGCGCTGACCCCACGCCCCGTCGGTGACCTGCGTCTCCGGCGGGGCGTCACTGTGCGTGCCCGCGAGGGTCTTTGGCCGACGTGTGGTCGCGCGGTTACTGTCTGCCGCGATCCCCCGACGGCGGGGGACCGTCAGCGGAAGGGAGTGCGGTCACCCGTGGGGTTCCATCGCCGCCTTGCACCGACCGGCTTCCACCGGGGCGCCGGCGCCTTCGGTGCCGCCGCCTGCGTGATGTCCGCGGCGGCCGCCGCGCTCGGCACCCTGCCCGCCTCGGCGGCGCCGCACGACGAGACCCGGGCCGAGGTGGACCGCCTCTACGCCCAGGCGGAGAAGGCCACCGAGGCGTACAACAAGGCCGACGAGCGCGGCGACGCGCTGCGCGAGCAGATCGGCACGGCGCAGGACCAGATCGCCCGGCAGCAGGACCGCGTCAACACCATGCGCGACGCGCTGGGTTCGCTCGCCGGGGCGCAGTACCGCTCGGGCGGCATCGACCCGTCCCTCGCGCTGCTCTTCTCCGCCGACCCGGACGACTATCTCGACCAGGCCTCCGCCCTCGACCGGATCGGCACCCGCCAGGCCGGCGAACTCAAGAACCTCCAGCTCGCGTTGCGCGACCTCGCCCAGGAACGCCGCGAGGCCGACGGGAAACTGGCCGAGCTGGAACGCAGCCGCAAGGCCGTCGCCCGGAACAAGCGGGTCATCGAGGGCAAACTGGCCAAGGCGCGGCACCTGCTCAACTCGCTCCCCTACGCGGACCGCGCCGCCTACGACCGGGCGTCGCGCGCGACCCGCGGCGACCTGCCGGGACTCGGCGGCTCCGTCGCCTCCTCGTCGCGCGCGGCCATCGCTGTCGCGGCGGCCCGCTCGGCGCTCGGCCGGCCCTACGTGTGGGGCGCCAACGGGCCCGGCGGCTTCGACTGTTCGGGCCTCATGCAGTGGTCCTACGCGCACGCCGGGGTCGGCCTGCCGCGCACCTCGCAGGCCCAGCGGTTCGCCGGACGGCAGATCCCGCTCTCCCAGGCGCGGCCCGGTGACCTGGTGACCTACCGGTCCGACGCCAGCCATGTCGGCATGTACGTGGGCAACGGCCAGGTGATCCACGCGCCCTACCCGGGCGCACCGGTGCGCTACGACCCGGTCGGGATGATGCCGATCTCGTCCGTCACGCGCGTCTGACGGGGGCGCCGTCCCGGCTCCGTACGGGCCCGGCGGGCGGTCCGGCGGGCGGCCGCGGGCACCGTACGATCGGGAGAATGGCCGGTCGAAGGTGTGGTGCGTCGCGAGCGTGGCTCTCCGTCGTGCTGCTGCTCGCCGGGCTCGTCGGCTGCGGCGGCCGGGCCGCGCCGGACACCGCGGCGGCGGATGTGCAGCGGGTCCTGGACCGGCGGGCGGCCGCGGTCCTGGACCGGGACGACGCGGCGTTCCGTGCCACCGGCACGGCGGCCGGGGCCGGACAGGGGCTCGCGAGCCTGCGTGAGGTGCCGCTCTCGGCCTGGTCCTACCGGCTGGCCGACCTGAACCGCTCCGGCGACCGTGCCACCGCCCGTGCCGAACTGCGCTACGGCATCGACGGCTACGACACCGCGCCGGTCAAGGTGGACCGCGCGCTCGGGCTCACCCGAACCGGCGGAACCTGGCGCGTCACCTCCGACGAGCCGGCCGGCAAGGGCGGCGACCAGTTGTGGGACGAGGGGACCGTGACGGCCGTACGGGGCCGGCACAGCCTCGTCCTGGGGGTCGGGCAGTCCGACGGGCGGCTGCGGGCCTTCGCGGGCCTCGCGGACCGTGCCGTGCCGGCCGTCTCGGACGCCTGGGGCGCGGACTGGTCCCGGCACGTCGTCGTCCTCGTACCGAAGTCGCTGGAGGGGATGGCGGGGCTGCTCGGGGCCCCGGCGTCCGGGTACCGGGGGATCGCGGCGGTCACCACCGGTGAGGCGGGCGGCTCGGCGAAGGCGCCCGCGGACCGGATCATCGTCAACCCGGACGCGTACGGCGTCCTCGGTGACCTCGGCAAGCAGGTCGTGCTCACCCACGAGACCACGCACGTCGCCACCCGCGCGCACACCACGGCCGCCACCCCGCTGTGGCTGTCCGAGGGGTACGCGGACTGGGCCGGCTATCGCGGCAGCGGGCGGACGGCGGGCCAGGTCGCTCCGGAACTGCAGCGCGCGGTGGCCGAGGGGGACGTCCCGGCCGCGCTGCCCGGGGACGGGGACTTCGGGTTCAGCGGGGACGCGGGCCGGCTGGCGCGGGCGTACGAGGGCGGCTGGATGGCCTGCCGGCTGATCGCGGACCGGTGGGGCGAGGTCCGGCTGAACGACTTCTACCGTGCGGTGGGCGACCACGGGAAGCGGGCGGGGGCGGTCGATGCCGCGCTGCGGGAGGTGCTGCACACGACACCGGAGTCGTTCACCGCGCTGTGGCGCCAGTACCTCAGGGACCAACTGAGCTGAGATGCCGGGCGCCGTTTCGCCCGGCGCCCTGGCGCCAGGGATCCGGCCCGCCCGAGCCCTGGAGGCCGACTCGGCCGACCCTCAGGCCTGTTCACCGACCCTGTCCACCTGGTCACCGACCTTCAGGCCTGCTCATCGACCCTGTTCACCGATCCTCAGGCCTGTTCGCCCTCCAGCCGGCTGATGGCCTCCGCGAGCCAGGTCCGTTCCGCCTCGCCGGTCGCCCGCGCCACCCGCAGCATTCCCTGCCGGAACAGGTCGCCCGCCTCCTCCGCGCGCACGGGCCGCTCGCCCTCGTAGAAGAAGCTCGTCGGGGCCAGGAGGAATTCCTGGCGGCGGCGCAGCACCGCGGCCTGCTCGCGGGGGTCGCCGAGGTGGCGCAGGAACGCGAGCAGGGTGTTGAAGCGGACCTGGTCGGTGATCTCGGCCTGCTTGGGGTGGCGCAGCCGTTCCATGAGGTCCGCGCGCCCCTTCTCGGTGAGCGACAGGATGCGCCGCGGGGCCGCGCCGCTGCCGGGCTCGGTGTGCTGGTCGAGCAGGCCGCCGTCGACCAGGCGGGTGATCGCCGGGTAGAGGGCGCCGTCGCTGACCGGCCGGACGTGTCCGGTCAGCGCCTTGATGCGCTCCTTCAGCTCGTAGCCGTGCAGCGGCTCCTCGTACAGGAAGCCCAGGATCGACAGCTCCAGCATCCGGCCGGCCCTTCCTTCGTGGACGCCGACGGCCCGCGGGGTCGGCGTGTCCGGGTGGTTGCGGGGTTCAGCCAGGCAATGGTACCTCTTATCGAGCTACCTCTAAACGAGGTAGCTCGTATCGAGGGAGCCTCTGTGAACGCCCATCGCAAGCAGCTCATGGCGCTCGCCCACCCCGTCTACCTCTCGCTGCTCGCCTCCGTCGCCGCCGGGATCATCAACACGGTGTGGGTCTCCCGGCTCGGCGGCGCCGCCGTGGCCGCCGTCGCCGTCGCGACGAACACCGAGAACGTGCTGCTCGGCGTCGCCCTGGTCTTCGCCTCCGGCACCACCGTCCTGGTCGCGCACGCCCGGGGCGCCGGCGACCCGGGCGCGGTCCGCGCGGCCGTACGCGGCGGCTGGGCGCTGTGCGCCGCGGTCACGCCGGTGATCGCCCTGGGCGGCTTCCTGCTGCGCGCACCACTGGCCCGGCTGGTCCTCGGCGGCGACGGGCGCGCGCTGACCCTCGCCGTCCAGTACTTCGCGATCTCCCTGCCCGGCATCGCCGTCTTCTTCGCCCAGAACCTCGTCGACGGCATCCTCAAGGGCGCCGGCGACACCCGCACCCCGATGCGCCTCGCCCTGCTGGCCAACGGCCTGATCCTCGGCCTCGACCCGTTCCTCATCCACGCGTACGGCGTCCGGGGCGCCGCCCTCTCGACCGTCCTGTGCCGCTCGGTGGCCCTCGTCGCCGGACTGCGCGCCCTGCGCCGCGACACGCTGCTCGCCGAGGCGGCCGGCGCGCGGCCCGCCGAGGCCACCGGCGCCGCCCTGCGCCGCACCCTCACCACCGGACTGCCCATGTCCGCCGACTTCACCGTGCGGCAGGGCGGCGCCCTGGTCCTGGTCGCGATCGTGGCCCGGCTCGGCACCACGGCGGTCGCGGCCTACGCGATCGCCTACAAGGTCATGTACGTCGCCACCATGGCGTTCTACGCGGTCCGCCAGGCCGCCTCGATCCACACCGCGCACAGCCGGGGCGCGGGCCGTGACGAGCGGGGCGCCATCGGACGCCAGGCCGTCCTCGTCTCGGGGAGCGTCGGCCTCCTCGCCGCGGGCCTGCTCGCCGCCCTCGCCCCCTGGATCATGCGGGCCTTCGGCGCCGGCCCCGCAGTCGCCCACGACGGCGTGCTGTTCCTGCGCTGTGTCGGCCCCTACCTGCTGCTGATGGCCTGCTTCATCGCCCTCGGCGGGGTCTTCGAGGGCAGCGGGGGAGCGCCGGTGCTGCTGCGGGTGACGCTGACGGGCACCGCGGTCCAGCTCCCTCTCGCCCTCGCCCTGTCCGGACTGGGGCTCGCGGGCGTCTGTCTGGCCCTCGCGCTGTCCATGACGGTGCAGTGCGCGGCCCTGTGGCTGTGGGCCCGGCGGAGCGCGCGGACCGGACCTCAGGGGGAGGCCAGGGTCTCCTTGGCGCGGGCGGCCTGAGCGGGCAGCTCCGGCGCGGGCCGGGAGACCGTGGAGCGCCACAGCTCCCGCGCGGCCAGCACCGAGGCGGCCACCAGCAGGCCGTTGCGCAGCACCAGGAGGGTGATGCCGAGGTCCGTGCTGCCGACGACGTCGCCGAACCAGGTCGGGAACTCCAGCACCGTCACGAAGCACGCGACGAGCACCAGGAAGGCGGGCAGCGCCATCCGGCCGGCCCGGAAGCACAGGCAGACCGCGGCGATCCCGACGAGCCACACCAGATACTGCGGGCTGATGACCCGGCTGGTCGTGGTGAACATCAGCACGGCGACGAACGCCGCGTCGGCGAGCGTGTGCGACAGGAACCGCTTGGCGCACAGCCGCCACAGGATGAGCCAGCCGAAGGCGAGCCCGGTCAGGACCAGCGCCGCGGTGCTCACCACGTCGACGTAGGGACCGACGAACTCCACCGAGCCGTAGTTGAGCAGCACCCGCCCGTTCCAGCCGTGGTGCCTGGCCACGTGGAAGACGAGGGAGCCGAGCGACTCCACCTCGGTGCCGCGGTCGCGCTGGAAGGTCAGGAAGGAGAACGCGCCCGGCATCGTCGCGAAGAACACCGCCGCGATCCCGGTCGCCGTCCCCGCGGCCCAGGCCCAGGCCCGCCCGCGCACCGCGCCGAGCAGCAGCAGGACCGGCCAGACCTTCACCATCGCGCCGAACCCCGTGAGCGCCCCCATCAGCCGCGGGTGGCGGGAGCCGGCGAGCAGCGCGGCGACCGCGACGGCCGTCACCATCACGTCGTAGCGGGCGTACACGGTCGGCCCGAGCAGCGGGACCCCGACCATCCACACCCAGGCGCCGCGGACGCTCCTGCCGGGGCGCGAGCCCGCGAACAGGAGCAGCCCGAACACCACCAGGTCGGCGACGAAGGCCAGCACGAAGAAGGCGTGCGCGTAGTCGAGGAACGGCAGCAGGGCGGGGGAGAGGATCGCGAGGGAGGCGGCCGGCGGATACTGCCAGGTGACGTCGTGCAGCGGGAACCGGCCGTCCTGAAGGACCTCGTACCAGCCGTGGTAGATCACCGAGACGTCGCTGGTGACGTCCGGGCCGGGGAAGACGTACACCTTGGCCACGAAGAGCAGCAGCGCCAGTCTGGTCAGACCCCAGATCAGCAGCAGTGCGGTCATGGCGAAGGGGAACCTCGTCCTCCGTGCCCCGGTCATGCCCACCTGGCCCTCATCGTCCGGAATCCGTGTGTCCCACCGTCGCGCTTCATCGCGGACCCAGGGTGACCCACCGGTCTGTGTACGAGCCGTCAAGCGCGGCCGCGCGGAGCTGTGAGTATAGGTTCGATAGTGTCGAACACGATGCACAAGACCCTGATCGTGACGAACGATTTCCCGCCCCGCCCCGGCGGCATCCAGGCCTTTCTGCACAACATGGCGCTGCGCCTGGACCCCGAGCGGCTCGTCGTCTACGCCTCGACCTGGAAGCGCGGCCACGAGGGCGCCGAGGCGACCGCCGCGTTCGACGCCGAGCAGCCCTTCACCGTCGTACGGGACCGTACGACCATGCTGCTTCCGACGCCGGGTGCCACCCGGCGGGCCGTCGGCCTGCTGCGGGAGCACGGCTGCACGTCGGTGTGGTTCGGTGCCGCCGCACCGCTCGGCCTGATGGCGCCGGCCCTGCGCAGAGCGGGCGCGACCCGCCTCGTGGCGACCACGCACGGCCACGAGGCCGGCTGGGCCCAGCTTCCCGCCGCCCGGACGCTGCTGCGCCGGATCGGCGAGTCCACCGACACGATCACCTACCTCGGCGAGTACACCCGCTCGCGGATCGCCGCCGCGCTGACGCCTGAGGCGGCCGCGCGGATGGTGCAGCTGCCGCCCGGTGTCGACGAGCGGACCTTCCACCCCGGTTCGGGCGGCGACGAGGTCCGGGCCCGGCTCGGCCTCACCGACCGGCCCGTCGTCGTCTGCGTCTCCCGCCTCGTCCCGCGCAAGGGCCAGGACACCCTGATCCTCGCGATGCCGCGCATCCTGGCCAAGGAGCCGGACGCGGTGCTGCTGATCGTCGGCGGCGGGCCGTACGAGAAGGACCTGCGCAAACTCGCGCACGAGACCGGGGTCGCGGGTTCGGTCCGGTTCACCGGGGCGGTGCCCTGGTCGGAACTGCCCGCGCACTACGGGGCCGGCGACGTGTTCGCGATGCCGTGCCGCACGCGCCGGGGCGGACTCGACGTCGAGGGGCTCGGCATCGTCTACCTGGAGGCGTCGGCGACGGGCCTTCCGGTGGTGGCCGGCGACTCGGGGGGCGCGCCCGACGCGGTGCTCGACGGCGAGACGGGCTGGGTCGTCCGCGGCGGCTCCGCCGAGGAGGCCGCCGACCGCGTCGTCACCCTGCTCGGCGACCCCGAACTCCGCCGCCGCATGGGCGAACGGGGCCGGTCCTGGGTCGAGGAGAAATGGCGCTGGGACCTACTGGCCGAACACCTGCGCGAGCTGCTCTAGCGTCCCCGGGTGCGCCTACGGGGGTGCCGCTTGCGGATCTCGGGCGCCTGCGGGCCGCCGGGGCCTGGTCGCGCAGTTCCCCGCGCCCCTGGCGGGGCACGTCCTACGGGCCCCGCTCCTGGCGGGCGCCCGCCAGGGACGGCTGCGCCGCGCTTACGGGGGTGCCGCTTGCTGTCCGCGGGCGCCTGCGGGCCGCCCCGGCCTGGCCGCGCAGTTCCCCGCGCCCCTGAACGGGCCCTGAACGGGCCCTGGCGGGCGCCCGTCAGGGCGGCCGTTCAGGGGCGCGGGGAACTGCGCGAGCAACCACGACGCACCTCCCGCCCGGGAACGACCTCCACCGCCTACGGCGGCCCCCGGAGACACCTGGACCGGAAGGGAAACGGCTCGCCCCCTCCATGTGGAGGGGCCGAGCCGTGAAGTTCCCGGCCGGGGCGGAACCCGGTCGCTCGGGCATCAGCCCCGATAAAGTGCCTCGATCTCGTTCGCGTAATCCTTGGCCACCACATTCCGCTTCAGCTTCAGCGACGGCGTCAGGTGCCCCGACTCCTCGGTGAACTGGTGGGCGAGGATCCGGAACTTGCGGACCGACTCCGCCTTGGACACCGCCGCGTTGCCGTCGTCGATGGCGTTCTGGATGGCCGCGATCAGATCGGCGTCCTCGCGCAGCGACGCCGCCGTCGAGCCGGCCGGCTTCCCGTGCTCCTCGGCCCAGCGGCCCAGGAACTCCTCGTCGACCGTGACCAGCGCGCCCACGAACGGACGCCCGTCGCCGACCACCATGCACTCCGCGACCAGCGCGTGGGCGCGGATGCGGTCCTCTATGACGGCCGGGGCGACGTTCTTGCCGCCCGCGGTGACGATGATCTCCTTCTTGCGGCCGGTGATGCGGAGGTAGCCGTCCTCGTCGAGGGTGCCGATGTCACCGGTGTGGAACCAGCCGTCGGCGAGCGCCTCGGCGGTCGCGCCCTCGTTGTTCCAGTACTCCTTGAACAGGTGCTCGCCGTGCAGCAGCACCTCGCCGTCGTCGGCGATACGGATCACGGAGCCGGGCAGCGGCTGACCGACCGTGCCGATCTTCGTACGGTCCCACGGGTTGAAGGCCGTGGCCGCGCAGGACTCGGTGAGGCCGTAGCCCTCCAGGACCGTGAAGCCGATACCGCGGAAGAAGTGGCCGAGCCGCTCACCCAGCGGGGCACCGCCCGAGATCGCGTACTCGCCACGGCCGCCGAGCACCGCGCGCAGCTTGCTGTAGACGAGCTTGTCGAACGTCTTGTACTTGATCTTCAGACCGAGCGACGGCCCCGAGGGGGTGTCCAGCGCGCGGCTGTACGCGATCGCCGTGTCCGCGGCCTTGTCGAAGATCTTGCCCTTGCCGTCCGCCTGGGCCTTGGCGCGCGCCGAGTTGTAGACCTTCTCGAAGACACGCGGCACACCGAGGATCAGCGTCGGCCGGAACGAGGCCAGCTCGTCGGTGAGGTTCTTGATGTCCGGGACGCAGCCCAGCTTGATCGGCGCCATCATCGGCGCGACCTGCACGAGCCGCCCGAAGACGTGCGCGAGCGGGAGGAACAGCAGGACCGAGCACTCGCCGGTGCGGAACAGCGGGCGCAGCCGCTCCACGATGTTGCCGCACTCCGCGAAGAAGGCGCGGTGGGTCAGGACGCAGCCCTTGGGGCGGCCGGTCGTCCCGGAGGTGTAGACGATGGTCGCCGGGTCGTCCGCCTTGGCGAGCGAGCTGCGCTCCTCGACGGTCGCGTCGCTGACGTCCGCGCCCAGGCGCCCCAGCTCCTCGACGCCGCCGGCCTCGATCTGCCAGACGTTCTCGAGGGCGGGCAGCCGGTCGCGCACCGACTCCACGGAGGCCGCGTGCGCCGGCAGCTCGACGATGCAGGCCCGCGCGCCCGAGTCGCCGAGGATCCACTGCACCTGCTCGGGGGAGCTGGTCTCGTACACCGGCACGGTGACGGCGCCGGCGCTCCAGATGGCGAAGTCGAGCAGCGTCCACTCGTAGCGGGTACGGGACATCAGGGCGACCCGGTCACCGGGCTGCACGCCCGCGGCGATCAGGCCCTTGGCAGCGGAACGCACCTCGGCGAGGAAGGTGGTGGCGCTGACGTCCGTCCAGGTGCCGCCCACCTTGCGGGCGATCACGGCTACGTCGGGATGCTGCGCGGCGTTTCTGCGGACGATGTCGGTGAGATTTCCGTCCGCAGGGACCTCGTACAAAGCCGGAAGGCTGAACTCGCGCAAGACTGCTGCTCCTCATAGGGCGCCGACGCCACGACTCTGTGTGATGCGACGGTGCGGTCCAAGGCTCGGGCAAGTACTCAAGAGATCACTTGTTGAAATCCCGAGTACGACTGGACTGCCCGGACGTTACCCGCCGGTATGGCCTCTTCGACAGGGGGTCCCGGCGAGATGTTCCATGCGTCACACGTGGTGGCGTTCCTGCGCGCACAGTAGTCCACGGCCTTCCGGGCATGCCAGTAATCGCAGGTCCGGCCGCCTCTGTTCACGTTTGCCGCACGCGCCTACGCTTGATCGTCATGGCATCCACACCTGTCGGCCGTCCGAGGACGCGCGTTCATGTGGTCAGCGACGTGCACGGCAACGCCCGCGACCTGGCCCGGGCCGGCGACGGCGCCGACGCCCTGATCTGCCTCGGTGACCTGGTCCTCTTCCTCGACTACGCCGACCACGCGCGCGGCATCTTCCCGGACCTGTTCGGCGTGGAGAACGCCGACCGCATCGTCGAGCTGCGCACGGCCCGCCGCTTCGAGGAGGCGCGCGCGTTCGGCGCCCGGCTGTGGGCGGGCATCGGCACCGACCGGGCCGCGGCGATCGAGAAGGCCGTGCGCAAGCAGTACGCCGAGATGTTCGCCGCGTTCCCGAATCCGACGTACGCCACCTACGGCAATGTCGACATGCCGACCCTGTGGCCGGAGTACGCCGGACCGGGCACCACCGTCCTCGACGGGGAGCGGGTGGAGATCGGTGGCCGGGTCTTCGGGTTCGTCGGCGGGGGACTGCGGACACCGATGCGGACGCCGTACGAGATCAGCGACGAGGAGTACGCGGCCAAGATCGAGGCGGTCGGCGAGGTCGACGTGCTGTGCACGCACATCCCGCCGGAGGTGCCGGAGCTCGTGTACGACACCGTCGCGCGCCGCTTCGAGCGAGGCTCCCGCGCACTTCTCGACGCGATCCGGCGTACGCGCCCCCGCTACGCGCTCTTCGGCCACGTCCATCAGCCCCTCGCCCGCCGGATGCGTGTCGGGGCGACGGAATGCGTCAATGTGGGGCACTTCGCGGGGTCGGGCCGTCCCTGGGTGCTGGAGTGGTGACGCCGCGACGGGGCTGAAGGGCAGGTGGGGTGACGGCGCCCACGGCCGTGCGCGGTAGCCTTCACGCTGCACACACGTGCGCACCACCCTCCCTCACCGGACCGCATCTGGAGGAGCCACCGCGATGGCGGAACACACCAGTTCGAGCATCACGATCGAGGCGGCACCGGCTGACGTCATGGCGGTGATCGCCGACTTCGCCCGCTATCCGGACTGGACGGGCGAGGTGAAGGAGGCGGAGGTCCTCAAGTCGGACGACCTCGGCCGTGCCGAGCAGGTCCGGCTGGTCATGGACGCCGGTGCGATCAAGGACGACCAGACCCTCGGTTACACCTGGACCGGGGACCACGAGGTCTCCTGGACCCTGGTCAAGTCCCAGATGCTCCGGTCGCTGGACGGCTCGTACCTTCTCAAGCCCGCGGGCGAGGGGGCCACCGAGGTCACCTACCGGCTGACCGTCGACGTCAAGATCCCCATGCTCGGCATGATCAAGCGCAAGGCCGAGAAGGTCATCATCGACCGTGCCCTGGCCGGCCTGAAGAAGCGCGTAGAAGAAACCGCCTGACCCCCGGGGGCCCGGCCCACCCCGGCCTTTCTTCGCCCCCTCCGCCCCTACCCGTCCCATACCTGGGGCTCCGCCCCAGACCCCGCTCCTCAAACGCCGGAGGGGCTGAAAATTTCGCCGGCCGGGGCTGAATCCTGCTGGAACCGTCTGGATCGCGCACCCGCAGCCGGGATCCGGCGCGAGGGGACGTGGCGGTACATCAATGGCCGTCGCCACCGACGGTCACTCCTCACCCGACGGCGACGGGCTGATGTACCGGCGCGGCCCCGACCCACCCACCGGCCGGACCCGGAAACCGCCGAGGCCACCGCACCGGTAGCGTTCAGCCCCATGCGCACCATCCTGATCACCGGCCAAGGCGGCACAGGCCGTACCACCGTCGCCGCGGCCACCGCGCTGCGGGCGGCCCGCGAGGGCACCCGCACCCTGGTGCTCACCGCCGACCGCACCGACACCCTCGGCGCCGTCCTCGGCGTCCCCACCGGCCCCGACCCCGTGGAAGCCGCCCCCGGCCTCACCGCCTGGCGCCCCGACCCCGCCGCCCGCTTCCGCGACGACCTCACCGCCTTCCAGCGCCGCGCCACCACCGCCCTCGACCTCCTCGGCGCCTCCCGCCTGGACGCCGAGGAAGTCACCCCGCTCCCCGGCGCCGAGGAACTGGCCCTCCTGCGCGCCCTGCGCGACGCCGCGCTGTCGGACGCGTACGGCCTGCTCGTCGTGGACCTGCCCCCGGCCCCCCAGGCCCTCGCCCTCCTCGCCCTCCCCGAGGAGCTCCGCCGCTACCTGCGCCGCCTGCTCCCGCCGGAGCGCCAGGCGGCCCGCGCCCTGCGCCCGGTCCTCGGACGGCTCGCGGGCGTGCCCATGCCCTCCGAGTGGCTGTACGAGACCGCGGGGCGCTGGGACATCGAACTGGCCGCCGTGCAGGCGGTGGTCGAGGACCGCGCCACGACCGTACGGCTGGTCGCCGAACCCGGACCGGCCGGCACGGACGCGGTCCGCACCGCCTCCACCGCCCTCGCCCTGCGCGGACTGCCCGTGGACGGCCTCGTGGCGAACCGCGTCCTGCCCGGCGCCACCCACGACGCCTGGCTGGGAGCCCTCGCGGCCCAGCAGCGCAAGGCCCTGGACGAATGGCGCGAGACGTACGCCGTCCACGAGGTCCCGCACCGCGGCCACGACCCGCGCGGCACCGACGACCTCGCCGCGCTCCCCGTGCCCGGCGTCAACACCGCGCCCACCCCGGTCGAGTGGCCCGTGACCGACCGCCTCGCCGACGACGGCGTGCTCGTGTGGCACATTCCGCTGCCCGGCGCGATACGCGACGAACTCGACCTCATCCGGCGCGGCGACGAACTCGTCGTGACCGTCGGCCAGTTCCGCAGGATCGTCCCGCTGCCTTCCGCGCTCCGCCGCTGCACGGTGGCCGGAGCCGCGCTGCGCGAGGGCGAGCTGCGGGTCCGTTTCACGCCGGATCCCGGGCTGTGGCCGCGCGAGAAGTGACCCTGCCGCGATCCGGGGCACCGGCACGGTGAACGGGATACGCCCGTTCGGGTAACGTCGAAAGCAAGGAAATCGTAGGCAGGAGTCCCGCCATGAGCGAAGAGCGCCCACCGTCCGAGGCCGCTCAGGAGGAGACGGCCGACGAGGTCCGTGTCGACGAGGTACCCGTCCAGGAAGCGCACGCCACCGACGACGACGCCTGGGCGACGGCCTGCGCCGAGGACCTCGCCGCGGAGAAGGCCCGCCGCCGCGCCCGGCAGGGCCCGCCGCCCGGCTCGGCCGCCGAGGAACTGCGCAAACTCGTCGACGCCGTCGCCGACAAGCTCTCCGGACTCCAGTCCCCGCTGTTCGGCGCGGTCGCCTCCGGCACCGCCCAGCAGATGGTCAACCAGGTCGTGCAGCAGGCCAAGGCCGCCGTGGAACCGGTGCTGGAACGCAACCCCGAGGTCTTCGACCACCTCGCCGCCGCCGGTTCGGAACTGCTCGCCGCGTACCGCTCGGCCGTCGAGAACCAGGAGCGTCGCTGGACCACTCGGGACACGGGTTCCCGCGACGACGAGTCCGGTCCGGGCGAACACATCGACCTGGACTAATCGCCCCTCGGGTACGGTTGGCCGTAGCGGGGCTCGACCGAAACTGAGGGATTCATGGGACTCACCATCGGCGTCGATATCGGCGGCACGAAGATCGCGGCCGGTGTGGTCGACGAGGAAGGCAATATCCTCTCGACGCACAAGGTGCCGACCCCGACCACGCCGCAGGCGATCGTGGACGCCATCGCCTCGGCCGTGGAGGGCGCGCGCGCCGGGCACGACATCGTAGGCGTCGGCATCGGTGCCGCCGGATATGTGAACCGCCAGCGCTCGACGGTCTACTTCGCGCCGAACATCGACTGGCGCAACGAGCCGCTCAAGGCCGAGGTCGAGCGGCGTGTGGGCCTGCCGGTCGTCGTGGAGAACGACGCGAACGCGGCCGCCTGGGGCGAGTACAAGTTCGGCGCGGGCAAGGGCCACCGCAACGTCATCTGCATCACCCTGGGCACCGGCCTCGGCGGCGGCATCATCATCGGCAACAAGCTGCGCCGCGGCCACTTCGGCGTGGCCGCCGAGTTCGGCCACATCCGGATGGTCCCGGACGGGCTGCTGTGCGGCTGCGGCTCGCAGGGCTGCTGGGAGCAGTACGCCTCCGGGCGCGCGCTCGTCCGGTACGCCAAGCAGCGGGCCAACGCGACCCCGGAGGCGGCGGAGGTCCTCCTGGGGCTCGGCGACGGCACCCCCGAAGGCATCGAGGGCAAGCACATCTCCATGGCCGCCCGGCAGGGCGACCACGTCGCGGTGGACTCCTACCGTGAGCTGGCCCGCTGGGCCGGCGCGGGTCTGGCCGACCTCGCCTCGCTCTTCGACCCG
Source organism: Streptomyces sp. NPDC056738 (assembly GCF_042790435.1). Classification (NCBI taxonomy): domain Bacteria; kingdom Bacillati; phylum Actinomycetota; class Actinomycetes; order Kitasatosporales; family Streptomycetaceae; genus Streptomyces; species Streptomyces sp. NPDC056738. The sequence goes on along the minus strand of NZ_JBHTZF010000003.1, from coordinate 59,642 downwards.
TCCGCCTTCATCGTCGGCGGCGGCCTGTCGGACGAGGGCGAGCTGGTCCTCGACCCGATCCGTAAGTCGTACAAGCGCTGGCTGGTCGGCGGCAACTGGCGTCCGGTCGCCGACGTGATCGCCGCGCAGCTCGGCAACAAGGCGGGTCTCGTCGGAGCGGCGGACCTGGCCCGGGAGCCCGACCCGATCATGTAGGTCACCCCGTCTCGCACGACAGCGCCCGCCGCCCCCCGCACAGGCCGGCGGGCGCAGTCGTGTCCGCACCTTTCGTTCCCGAAGGCGAGCCATGCGGTTCTTCGGCCCCCCGCGCGGGCGTCGGGCGCGTATCTTGATCGCCATGCCGACCGCGTTCTCCGCCAGTCCGCTGCCCGCGTCCCGCACCGAAGCCGACGGCTCGGCCGTGATCCGCGTGCTCAGTTACAACATCCGCTCGATGCGCGACGACACCGACGCGCTCGCCCGAGTGATCAGCGCCTGCGCACCGGACCTCGTCCTGGTCCAGGAGGCGCCCCGCTTCTTCCGCTGGCGCAAGAAGCTCGCGCGTCTCGCCGCCGCCTCCGGTCTCGTCATCCTGTCGGGGGGCGCCACCGCCTCCGGGCCCGCGCTGCTGTGCACGCTGCGGGCCACCGTGGAGCGCACCGAGGACGTCCTGCTGCCGCTCACCCCGGGACAGCACCGCCGGGGCTTCGCCACGGCGGTCGTGCGGTTCGGGGGCGCCCGGCTCGGCGTGCTGAGCTGTCATCTGTCGCTCCAGAAGGCCGAGCGCCACGAGCAGGGCGGCATGCTCCTCGACCGTCTCGCCGGTCTCGGCGCCCCGCACGTCGTCGCGGGCGGGGACCTCAACGAAGGCCCGGCGGGACCGACGTTCCGCCGTCTGGCGGGCGCGCTCCAGGACGGCTGGGCGACCCGGCCCTGGGGCGGGGAGCACACCTGGACGTTCGCGGGTCCCTACCGGCGCATCGACGCCGTCTTCGCGAGCTCCGGCATCGAGGTCCTCGGCTGCGGGGTGCCGCTCGGCCTGCCCGGAGTGAGCGAAGCGGACCTGAGGGCGGCCACGGACCATCTGCCCGTACTGGCCGCCCTCAGAGTGCCCGCGTCCTAGGGAGCGGGCCGAAGCCTCCCACCCCACCTCGAACCACCCGCCTGCGGAACCACGCCCGGACCCGGATCTCCACCGCACCCGGATCTCCACCGGACCCGGTTCTCGGCGCACCCGGATCTCGACGCACCCGGGCCGCGATCCCGGTCAGACCACCGCGCCGCGCCCCGGGTCCTCGTGGTCCTCGTCGTCGTCCTTCATGCGCGTCACCAGCGTGGCGAAGCCGCCGAGGAAGCCGCCGATGCCGAGGGTGGTGAGCCACCAGGTCATGTCCCAGCCGAACAGGACGGCCAGCAGCAGCAGGGCGGGGCCGCCGAGCACGCCGAGCCAGGCGAACTTGGCGGTCGTGTCCGCGGCGGGCAGCGGGGGCGGCTCGGGCGGGACGAAGTGACCCTCGTCGTCCTCGTCGAAGTCGTCCTCGGACGGCTCGGGCGCGCGGTAGTCCCGCGGGCCGCCGACGCCGGGCGCGAAGGAGATCGAACTGCCGAGCGGCTTGACGGCGGAGGGCCCCGAGCCGGAGGCCTCCGGCTCGGACCCGGCACCCGGAGCCGGGGTGTCGTCCTCGCCCGTGTCGTCCCCGGAGCCGCCGCCGGTCCCGGCGTCGGCGTCGGGACCGGGCTCGGGGAGCGCCAGGTCCTCGATCGACCGGAAGGGCCGCGAGCCCGGCGGGTCCGGCGGCTCCTCGCCGTAGCCCTCGACGATCGACTTCCAGGCGGCCTCCTCGTCGAAGGGCACGCTCTGCTCGTCGCCGGCGGACGTGCCGCGGGCGTCTCCGGACGGCTCCGCGAGCGGGTCCCCGGCGGACTCGGTGAGCGGGTCGCCGACCCCCTCGCCGCGGGCACCGTCGAGCGGCTCGCCCACAGGCACGCCCTTCTCCTCGGAGTCGCCGCGGTCCGCGTCGTGCTCAGTCACCGGCTGCCGTCCCTTCCTGCCCGCCCACCCGACCGGCGTCGGCCTCCTTGCCGGCACCGGGCGCGATCCGGGTGACGAAGGAGTGACTCTCCTCGAAGATCCGGTCCGCGTCGTGGTCCAACGTCGCGACGTGGTAGCTCTGTTCCAGCACGATCTCCGTGACGTCCGTGGAGGACACCCGCCCGAGGATGCGCGCCGAGTCCGCGGGGGAGACCACATGGTCCTGGAGGCTGTGCAGCAGCAGGAGCGGCTGGGTGACCTGCGGCAGCTCCGCGTCGACGACCGCGCACAGCCGGCGCATCGAATGCGCGGCGTGCAGCGGCACCCGGCCGTAGCCGATCTCCTCGGAGCCCTCCTTCGCGATGTCGCTCGCGATGCCCTTCGTCGAGGGGACCAGGTGCCGCAGGACCGGCAGGAGACGCGCGGCCGGACCGTGCACCTTGTTCAGCGGGTTGACGACCACGACGCCGTCGACCTCGTCCCCGTGCTTCGCCGCGAGCCGCAGCGCCAGCGCGCCGCCCATCGAGAGCCCGAACACGAACACCCGCGAGCAGGTCCGGCGCAGCGCGCGCAACTCGCGGTCGACCTCGGCGTACCAGTCCTGCCAGCCGGTGAGCTGCATGTCCTCCCAGCGGGTGCCGTGCCCGGGCAGCAGCGGCAGCGCGACGGTCAGACCACGGTCGGCGAGATACTCGGCCCAGGGACGCAGTGACTGCGGGGAGCCGGTGAAACCGTGGCAGAGGAGGACGCCGACGTCTCCGCCCTCGTGGCGGAACGGCTCGGCTCCAGGAAGGACCGGCACCTCGGTCTCCTGTTCATGAGTTGGGCGGAAAACGACTCCGGGTGTGCTTCACCGTACGCGACCGTACTGACACCGACCAGGGTCGTCGGGTCCTTCTACGGCGCTCCGGGTTAAGGTCTGATCTACGACACAGGAGGCACGCGGGTGATCTACGGCGCAATGAAGTTTTCCATCGGAGGGCCGCTGAAGCTCGCCTTCAGGCCCTGGGTGGAAGGCCTCGAGAACATCCCCGCCGAGGGCCCGGCGATTCTGGCGAGCAATCACCTCTCGTTCTCGGACTCCTTCTTCCTGCCGGCGGTCCTCGAACGCAAGGTGACCTTCATCGCGAAGGCCGAGTACTTCACGACCCCGGGCATCAAGGGCCGGATGACGGCCGCCTTCTTCAAGGGCGTCGGCCAGCTCCCGGTGGACCGTTCCGGCGCGCGCGGCGCGGGCGAGGCGGCCATCAAGAGCGGTATAGACGTGATCGAGCGCGGTGAGCTGTTCGGCATCTACCCGGAGGGCACGCGTTCGCCCGACGGCCGCCTCTACCGCGGCAAGCCGGGCGGCCTCGCACGGGTGGCGCTCGCGACCGGCGCGCCCGTCATCCCGGTGGCGATGATCGACACCGAGAAGATCCAGCCGCCGGGCAAGCTGATGCCCAAGCTGATGCGTCCGGGCATCCGCATCGGCAAGCCGCTGGACTTCAGCCGCTACAACGGCATGGAACACGACCGGTTCGTGCTCCGCGCGGTGACCGACGAGGTCATGTACGAGATCATGAAGCTGTCCGGGCAGGAGTACGTCGACATCTACGCGACGGCCGCCAAGCGGCAGATCGCGGAGGCGGCGAAGGCCGAGAAGGACGCCGAGAAGGCGGCCAAGGCGCAGCTCGCCCAGGCCGAGAAGCAAGCCGAGAAGCAGGCCGACGAGCAGGCCCAGGAGCCGGCGGAGCGGACCGCGGAGCCGACGGCCGGGGAAGAGACCGGGACGCAGGCCGAGAAGCAGGCCGCTCCCGACGAGGCGCAGGCCGCTCCCGGAGCGCAGGCCGCTCCCGGGGCGCAGGCCGCTCCCGGAGCGCGGGACGTGGAACAGGCCGGTCCGTAGGCGGGGCCGGGGGCACGGAGGAGGCCGGGCCGGCCGGAAGGCAACGGTCCGGCTCCCAGGAGCGTCCGTAGGGACGTCGGCAGGGCGGGGCAGGGCGGGGTGGGGGCATGGCCAGGCGCGAGAGAGTCATGAGGATGTCGGTCGAGCAGCCGCTGTGGCGTGCGCTGACCGGCTACCGGGTGCTGACCGTGCTGTACGCGATCGGGCTGTTCGCCACGACGTACGACAAGTTCGACCGCCCGTGGGTGGCCGTCGCGTTCTTCGCGTTCCTGCTCGTCTGGACGCTGGCCACGCTCCCCAGGGTCTCCGGCGCGGCCAACTGCACCAAGCGGTTCCTTGCCGCCGACCTCACCGTGGCGCTGACCGGCATCCTGCTCACCCGCGTCGCCGACTCCGCCGCGCGCATCGACGGGGGCGGCCCGACGCTGCCGTCGATATGGACGGCCGGCGCCGTCCTGGCCTTCGCGATCAAGGGCGGCTGGCGCTGGGCGGCCTTCGCCTCCACGCTCGTCGCCGCGGCCAACCTCGTCGAGCGCGGCGCCCCGACCCGGGACACCGTGCACAACGTGATCCTCGTCTGGGTCGCCTCCATCGCCATCGGCTACGTCGTCGAGGTGGCCCGCGCCTCCGAGCGCACCCTCGCCCGCGCCCTGGAGATCGAGGCGGCGACCCGGGAGCGTGAGCGGCTGGCCCGGGACATCCACGACGGGGTGCTCCAGGTCCTGGCCATGGTGCAGCGGCGCGGCAGCGCGCTCGGCGGCGAGGCGGCGGAGCTCGGCCGGATGGCGGGCGAGCAGGAGGTCGCGCTGCGCACGCTGGTGTCGGGCGGTCTGGTGCCCGTCTCCCGGGTGTCGGAGGACGCCGCGCTCGGCGCGCTGGTCCGTGCCGTCGACGAGCCCGACGACGAGGATCCCGAGGGCCCGCTCGATCTGCGTGTCCTGCTGGCCCCGTACGCCACCGCGCGCGTGACCCTCTCCGAGCCCGGCGCGCCGGTGCCGCTCGACCCGCCCGCCGCGCGGGAGGTGGCCGCGGCCGTGGGCGCCGCCCTGGACAATGTGCGCAGGCACGTGGGCGAGGACGCCCCGGCCTGGATCCTCGTCGAGGACGAACCGGACGCGGTGATCGTGACGGTCCGCGACGACGGCCCCGGCATCCCGGAGGGGCGGCTCGCCCAGGCCGAGGGCGAGGGGCGGCTCGGCGTGGCGCTCTCGATCCGCGGCAGGCTGCGCGAGCTGGGCGGCACGGCGGAACTCGTCTCGGTCCCGGGACAGGGCACCGAGGTCGAGCTGAAGGTACCGAAGGACGCGCGGGGGAAGGCGAGGACACGATGACGAAGGCGGCGGCAGGACGATGACGGGCACGACCGCGGACCAGCCGCGGACGGGGGAGACCCCCATCAAGGTCATGGTCGTGGACGACCATCCCATGTGGCGTGACGCCGTGGCCCGGGACCTGGAGGCCGCCGGGTTCGACGTGGTCGCGACCGCCGGCGACGGCGAACAGGCCGTGCGCCGCGCGCTCGCGGCCGCGCCCGACGTCCTCGTCCTCGATCTGAACCTGCCCGCCAAGCCCGGCGTTCAGGTCTGCAAGGAGCTGGTCGGCGCCGACCCGTCCCTGCGCGTCCTGGTCCTGTCGGCGAGCGGCGAGCACGCCGACGTGCTGGAGGCGGTGAAGTCCGGGGCGACCGGCTACCTCCTGAAGTCGGCGTCCGCCGAGGAGCTGGCCGACGCGGTGCGCCGGACGGCCGCGGGCGACCCCGTGTTCACCCCGGGCCTCGCGGGTCTGGTCCTCGGCGAGTACCGCCGGCTGGCCTCGGAAACCGCCCCCGGGACGGGCACCGACGAGCCGAGGGCCCCGCAGCTCACCGACCGCGAGACCGAGGTGCTGCGCCTGGTCGCCAAGGGTCTGAGCTACAAGCAGATCGCCGAACGTCTGGTCATCTCCCACCGCACCGTCCAGAACCACGTCCAGAACACCCTGGGCAAGCTGCAGCTCCACAACCGCGCCGAACTGGTCCGCTACGCCATCGAGCGGGGCCTGGACGGGGCGTGAACGGTACAGATGCCACCTTCCGGGTGATCTATTGATCAACTACCCGACAATTCACCGGAACAGCCCGTCCGCACCATGCCGAAGTGACGTGGATCACTATTAGCGTGAGTCCGACAGCCAAACGTGGCGAAGGGACTTTCCATGCGGGTCGGAGTACTGACCGGAGGCGGCGACTGCCCCGGGCTCAACGCCGTCATCCGGGGCATTGTCCGCAAGGGCGTGCAGGAGTACGGCTATGACTTCGTCGGCTACCGGGACGGCTGGCGGGGGCCGCTCGAAGGCGACACCGTACGGCTCGACATCACCGCCGTGCGCGGGATCCTGCCGCGGGGCGGCACCATCCTCGGATCCTCGCGCACCAACCCCCTCAAGCACGAGAACGGCATCCGCAGAATCAAGGAGAACCTCGTCAAGCAGGAGGTCGAGGCGCTCATCGCCATCGGCGGCGAGGACACCCTGGGCGTCGCCGCGCGGCTCGGCGACGAGTACGGCATCAACGTCGTCGGCGTACCGAAGACCATCGACAACGACCTCTCCGCCACCGACTACACCTTCGGCTTCGACACGGCGGTCAACATCGCGACCGAGGCCATCGACCGCCTGCACACCACCGCCGAGTCGCACATGCGCGTCCTCGTCTGCGAGGTGATGGGCCGCCACGCGGGCTGGATCGCCCTGCACTCGGGCCTGGCCGGCGGCGCGAACGTCATCCTCATCCCCGAGCAGCGCTTCGACGTGGACCAGGTCTGTGCCTGGGTGACCTCGCGCTTCAAGGCCTCGTACGCGCCGATCGTCGTCGTCGCCGAGGGCGCCATGCCCAAGGACGGCGACATGGTCCTCAAGGACGGCAGCCTGGACTCCTTCGGGCACGTCCGGCTCTCCGGCGTCGGGGAGTGGCTGGCCAAGGAGATCGAACGGCGCACCGGCAAGGAGGCCCGCACCACGGTCCTCGGGCACGTCCAGCGCGGCGGGACGCCCAGCGCCTTCGACCGCTGGCTCGCCACCCGTTTCGGGCTGCACGCCATCGAGGCCGTTCGTGACGGCGACTTCGGCAAGATGGTGGCGCTGCGCGGCACCGACATCGTCCGCGTCCCGATCGCCGAGGCCACCGCCAGGCTGAAGACGGTCGACCCCGCCCTGTACGCCGAGGTCGGGGTGTTCTTCGGCTGACACCGGCACCCGGCCGTGCCCGCGCGGTCAAGGGGTACGGGCCGTATATTCGGCCCGTACCCCAGCACGGGAGAGACCGGTGGAGATTCTGGCGTTCGGCGTCCAGTCCGACGAGAAGCCCCTGCTGGAGAAGGCCTTCGGGGAGCGCCACGCGGTCCGCTGCCTCGACGTCTTCCTCAGCGAGGACACCGCCCCCATCGCGGCCGGCCACGAGGCCGTGTCCACGAGCGTCAACTGCGCCCTGGGACACCGTGTCCTGCAGACCCTGGCGGCCGGCGGCACCCAGCTCGTCGCCCAGCGCTCCACCGGGTTCAACAACATCGACCTCGACGTCGCCGAGCGTCTCGGCCTGACGGTCGCCCGGGTCTCGTCCTACTCGCCCTACTCGGTCGCCGAGTTCGCCTGGACCCTCGGCATGGCCGTCAACCGCCGCATCGTGCGCGCCGCCAACCGCACCCGCGACTTCGACTTCCGCCTCGACGGGCTGATGGGCCGTGACATGCACGGCCGCACCGCGGGAATCGTCGGCACCGGGAAGATCGGCGCGGCCTTCGCCCGGATCGCCCACGGCTTCGGCATGAACCTGCTCGGCTGGGACATCGCCGAGAACCCGGCGTGCCTCGGACTCGGCATGCGGTACGTCTCCAAGGAGCGCCTGCTCGCCGAGTCCGACCTCGTCACCCTGCACGTCCCGCTCATGCCGCAGACGCAGCACCTCATCGACGCCGAGGCCCTGCGCGCCATGAAGGACGACGCGATCCTGGTGAACTCCAGCCGCGGCGGCCTCATCGACAGCCAGGCCCTCGTCGCCGAACTGCGCGAGGGCCGCTTCACGGGCGTCGGCCTCGACGTGTACGAGGCGGAGGCCGGGCTGTTCTTCCTCGACAAGTCCCTCGAGACCGTCGAGGACGACACCCTGGCCCGCCTGGTCACCTTCCCGAACGTCCTGGTCACCTCGCACCAGGCGTACTACACCCTGGACGCCGTGGGCCAGATCGTCGACGCGACCGCCGCGAACGTCCGCGACTACGCCGAGGGCCGCCGCTCGGAGAACGTGCTCGTGCCCCGGAGCTGACCGGTCAGCTCCCGCACCACGGCCGCGCCGTTCAGCGTCAGCACCGACTCCGGGTGGAACTGCACGCCCGCGAAGCCGGGACCGCGCAGCGCGTGCACCTCGCCGTTCGCGGCCCGGCCGACCTCGACGCCGTGCGCGGCCAGCTCCGCCAGCTCCTCGTCGTCGCAGCGCGCCACGAAGCTGTTGTAGAACCCGACGGTCTCGGGCCGCCCGAAGAGGTCGATCCGGGTCTGCGCGCCCTGGTACGGCACGTCCTTGCGGACGATCTCCAGCCCCAGCTCGGCCGCGATCAGCTCGTGCCCGAGGCAGACACCGAGGACGCCGTGCCGGTGGTCACGCAGCACCTCGGCGGTCAGCCCGCGCAGAAAACGCATCTTCGGGTCCGTCCCGTCGGAGGGATCGCCGGGCCCCGGGCCGAGGACGACCGGACCCTCGTGCGCGAGGACCGCCTCCCGCAGCCCCGGCTCGTCGTAGCGGCGCACCGTCACCTCGAGCCCGGACGACCGCAGGACGTGCGCGAGCATCGCGGTGAAGGTGTCCTCGGCGTCCACGACCAGCGCGTGCCCGGCGAGTTCACCGGAACGCTCTTGCATCCGCAGCCAGAACGGCGCCAGCGAGGCACGCCGTCCGTCCAGCGACGCCCGCACCCGGGGATCGTCGCCCAGCCGCGGCCGGGCGCCGTCCGGGCGCGGCCGGCCGGGCCGCACCCCCAAGGCGGCGAGCACACCCGCCGCCTTGGCGTGCGTCTCGGCGACCTCGCCCGCCGGGTCCGATCCGCGGACGAGGGTCGCGCCGACCGGCACCCGCAGCCGGCCGTCCGCGTCGATGTCGGCGGTGCGGATGAGGATCGGGGAGTCGAGGGTCTGCGCCCCGGGCCCGCCGTCCGGTCCGCCCTCCGGCTGCCGCCCGACCAGCGCCAGGGCCCCCGCGTAGTAGCCCCGACCGCCGACCTCGTGACGCTCGATCACCCGGCAGGCGTTCTGCACGGGCGAGCCGGTGACGGTCGCCGCGAACATGGTCTCCCGCAGCACGTCCCGCACGTCCAGCGAGGAGCGGCCCCGCAACTCGTACTCGGTGTGCGCGAGATGGGCCATCTCCTTGAGCCGCGGCCCGATCACCACCCCGCCCATGTCACCCACGGTGCACATCATCTTGAGCTCCTCGTCGACGACCATCGAGAGCTCCTCGATCTCCTTGCCGTCGGCGAGGAACGCCAGCAGATCCTCGGGCGTCGGCCCCCCGGCCGGGTAGCGGTACGTCCCGCTGATCGGGTTCATCACGACCGTCCCGGCCGACATCCGCACATGCACCTCGGGGCTCGCGCCGACGAGCGTCCTCTCCCCGGTGTGCACGACGAACGTCCAGTACGCGCCCCGCTCGCCGGTCAGCAGCCGGCGGAACAGCGCCAGGGCGTCCGCCCGTCCGAACCCCGGGATGCGGCCCTCGTACGTCCGCCGGATCACGAAGTTGGCGCCCTCGCCGCGCCCGATCTCCTCCCGCAGCACCCGCTCCACGATCCCGGAGTACTCCTCGTCGCCCACGTCGAAGCCGCCGCCCTCGACCCGGACGTCGTGGTCCGGGAGCTCGGCCAGCGCCCGCGCGAGCGGCACCTCATGGCGTTCCTCGGGGACGAGCACCGCGAGCGGGGTGCCGTCGTCGCGTACGTCGAAGCCGCGCTCCCGGATCTGCCGGAACGGGATCAGCGCGAGGCACTCGTCGGGGAGGTCGGCGAGGCGCGCCACCTCGCGCACCGGCCCCAGCAGCAGTTCGACCACGTCATGGTCGCGGCCCGGCGTACGGCGGCGCAGCAGGGCGAAGGGACGGGGATCGTCCAGCAGGTCGAGCAGATTCATCGGGTGCGGTCCTTCTCTCGGGATCGTGCATCTCGGAGAGGAACGACCCGGGTCCGCAAACACCGAAGGCCGCCCCTCGGGCGGCCTTCGCGAAGTCGTGTGTCGACGCGCAGTCAGTGGGCCGCCGGATGAGCGGTCCACCACCAGTTCTGGTTCGAATGCGCGAACATGCGCCGCACCTTACCCGACGGTGAGGGGCGGGCAACAGCGTGAAACGGCCCCGCGGGGCGTTCCTACCGTCCGGTCACCGGCCATGCATGGCCAGAGACAGCCCGAACGCACCGAGAAACGAGAACCATGCGCGCAAGCCGTTCGCCCCAGACCCTCCGGACCGGAGCCCGCGCCCTGACCGTGCTCCTCGCGGCCGCCGCCCTCGCCGCCGGACCGCTCGTCCCCGCGAGCTCCGCCCCGCGACCGAGCGACGCCGAGGACCTCACCCAGGTCGCCTACCGCGGCTACATCTTCACCGTCCCCGACTCCTGGCGGATCGTGGACCTGAAGAAACATCCCGACACCTGCGTCCGCTTCGACCGGCACGCCGTCTACCTCGGCACCCCGGGCACCGACCAGAACTGCCCGGCCAGGGCCAGCGGCCGTACCGAGGCCCTGCTGGTGCAGCCCGCCCCGGTGGCCCCCAGAGCCGTCACCGAGAACCCGGTGGCCCGCACCTACCGGGCCACCGCCGACCGCATCGCCGTCACCGCGGCCTACGGATACGACCGCGCGCGCATCCAGGACGTCCTGAGCAGCGCCGGACTGCCCGTCGCCGCCGCCCGCCGCGAGGAGCCGGGGCAGCAGCGCGCGGCGGCCCCGCTGCCGAAGGACGCGACCTCCTTCCGCGGCGAGGGCTTCGACGCCTGCACCGCCCCCAGCCAGTCGGCGATGGACGCCTGGCGCGACGACTCCCCGTACGGCGCCATCGGTGTCTACATCGGCGGCATCAACCGCGCCTGCGCCCAGCAGCACCTGACCGCGGACTGGGTGCGGACGCAGTACACGCGCGGCTGGCGCTTCTTCCCGCTGTACGTGGGCCGGCAGCCCTCCTCCGACGGCGGGAGCTGCGGAGGCGGCTGCGCGGCCATCACCAGCCCGGTCTCGCAGGGCACCGCGGGCGCCGACGACGCCGTCAAGCAGGCGGCCGCGCTGGGCTTCGGCAAGGGCACGGTGCTCTACCTCGACCTGGAGCACTACGAGCCCGGAGGCAAGGTCACCGACTCGGTGCTCGCCTACCTCCAGGCTTACACCGTGCGTCTGCACGCGCTCGGCTACCGCTCCGGCGCGTACGGCAACACCTCGTCCCTGGTGTCCGACCTGATCGCCAACAAGAGCCGGGTCACCCTGCCCGACGTGATCCACTTCGCCCGCTGGAACCGGGTGTCGAGCACGTCCGACTCCTCGATCCCCTCGACGCTGTGGTCCAAGCACCAGCGTGTCCACCAGTACGTGGGCGACACGACCGAGACCCACGGCGGGGTGCGGATCTCCATCGACCGCGACCGCCTCGACGTGGACTAGGACCGTCCGCACCTCTCCGGGCGGGTGTCGCGAGCGGTCGCGGCGCCCGTCCGGAGCGTCACCGATCGAGCGCGGTTCGTCTCACTTGATGGGCATGTGGATGGGACGCCCGACACGACCCCGTAATGTTGTCCGGGTGACCGTGAACGCTAAGTCCAGCGCGAGCGCTGGCAACACCTGGCGAAACCTGCCCGCGGCGCAGCAGCCCGAGTACCCCGATGCCGAGGCTCTGCGCGATGTGATCGCGGACCTCGAGTCGTATCCGCCGCTCGTCTTCGCGGGCGAGTGCGACCAGCTGCGCGCCCGGATGGCGTCCGTCGCCAAGGGAGAGGCGTTCCTTCTCCAGGGCGGCGACTGCGCCGAGGCCTTCGACGCCGTGTCGGCCGACCACATCCGCAACAAGCTCAAGACGCTGCTCCAGATGGGCGCCGTCCTCACGTACGCCGCCTCGGTGCCGGTGGTGAAGGTCGGCCGGATCGCCGGCCAGTACTCCAAGCCCCGCTCCAAGGGCACCGAGACCCGCGACGGCGTGACGCTGCCGACCTACCGGGGCGACTCGGTCAACGGCTTCGACTTCAACGAGAAGGCCCGTATCCCGGACCCCGAGCGGCTGAAGCGGATGTACAACGCGTCCGCCTCGACGCTCAACCTGGTGCGCGCCTTCACCACCGGCGGCTACGCCGACCTGCGCCAGGTGCACGCCTGGAACCAGGACTTCGTGAAGTCGTCCCCGTCCGGCCAGCGCTACGAGCAGCTCGCGCGTGAGATCGACAACGCGATGAACTTCATGCGGGCCTGCGGCACCGACCCGGAGGAGTTCAAGACCGTCGAGTTCTACGCCTCCCACGAGGCGCTGCTCCTCGACTACGAGTCGGCGCTGACCCGCGTCGACTCCCGTACGGGCGACCTGTACGACGTCTCGGGCCACATGGTGTGGATCGGCGAGCGCACCCGTCAGCTCGACGGAGCGCACATCGAGTTCGCGTCGAAGATCCGCAACCCCGTGGGCATCAAGCTGGGCCCGACGACGACGGCCGAGGAGGCGCTGCAGTACATCGAGCGCCTCGACCCGGACCGCGAGCCCGGCCGGCTGACCTTCATCGTGCGCATGGGCGCGGACAAGGTCCGCGACAAGCTGCCCGAGCTGGTCGAGAAGGTCACCGCCTCCGGCGCGACCGTGGCCTGGGTCACCGACCCGATGCACGGCAACACCTTCGAGGCGGCCTCCGGCCACAAGACCCGCCGCTTCGACGACGTGCTCGACGAGGTGAAGGGCTTCTTCGAGGTCCACAAGGGTCTCGGTACGCACCCGGGCGGCATCCACGTCGAGCTCACCGGTGACGACGTCACCGAGTGCGTGGGCGGCGGCGACGAGATCTTCGTCGACGATCTGCACCAGCGCTACGAGACGGCCTGCGACCCGCGCCTGAACCGCAGCCAGTCCCTCGACCTGGCCTTCCTCGTCGCCGAGATGTACCGCGACCAGTAGGAGATCAACAGGCGTCACGCCTGTTACGGGCACCTGGAGTGGGGGGGGGGGGGCGCCAACAGAAACCACCACCCCCCAGATAGATCGTGTGTGGTGTGTGTGGGGGGGGGTTGTTGCGATGACCAGAAAAGCGACGGCGAGCCCCACAAA